>CAUYUB010000399.1:0-22618 GCA_963575685.1 Gammaproteobacteria bacterium
GTTGAAGGCTCAGGCGTTCAAGGAAAAGCCGGGGCTGGTGCTGAATCCGTTGGTGGGTGAGACGGGGAAGGCTTTCAGGGACCTGGTGCGGACGGCGGGATTGACGATGGAGCAGGTGAAGGCGATGACCCCCGGAGAGCGGTTGGTGGCGGGGCTGACCGAAGCCGGCGCAATCAAAGAATTGCAACCGAGCGGGCCGGGGTGGTGGAATAAGTTGACGAATTTGACGCCGGAGAGCAAGGCGTTGCTCTCGGCGCAGCAGATGAAGGAGAACCTGGGGGTGCTGTTGGCGCACTTGCCCGCAGATGAGCAGGTTGGAAAGCAATTATTCGAGATTTTAAATGCAACGGCGAAGGGCGACATGGAAACCGTGAAGGAAATGGGCGCGGCGTTCATGGATAACCCGGAGATGTACACATCGATGGGGGCAGTGCGGGATTTTATACCAAAACTGAGGGAACTGGCGGCGAATTTTGACCTGGCCAGACCAAACCGGGAGATGTTCTGGAAGGTGCAAGAGCTGCTCGGGGAAGAGGCGAGCAATGTTTTGAAGCATTTTACGGATGGCGATCCGGCTCCGGATTTTGAGCGGTTGGTGAAGTTGGCCGGGGAAAGCGGAAAACCAGAAGCAAAAGCCTTCATGGAAAGCGTGAAGGCGGGTGACGTGACGGCGCAGAGCCTGGCGGAGATGTTCAAGGTCTTTACCGATAACCGGGTGGCGATTCACCCGCAGGAGTTTAAGGCGCTGGTGCTGGATAAGTTCTATGACCACATGGGGCAGTGGGGCGTAGATTACTTCAAGGTGGAAAAGGCGGGGCAGTTCCAGGAAGCGCTGCGGATGATGAAGGGCGCGCAAAGCCTGATGCTGTTGGATTTCTCGCCAAGCTACCTGGTGAATAACTTTTTGAATAACCGGGTGTTGATGGCGGCGGGCGGGGTGTTGGGTTTGACGCCGGTAGACAAGATCGGGAAGTGGCTGGGTGAGTTTGGGGTGACACCGGCGCGGATGAGTGAGGGGTTTGGGCCAGCGGAGACCCCCCTGTCCCTACGGGACATCCCCCCAAATTCGGAGAGCGCGAATTTAGGGGGAGTGGTGAGTCGAGAGATGACGGGGGAAGCGCCGAAAAGCGCGGAGACGATCATCCATGCGGCGCAGCAGGGGAGCGGGCCGATGACGGCGGTGGCGGATGCGATTGGGAAGGTGCGGAAGGCGACGGGAATTTTTAGTAAACTGTCATCGAAGGTGGAGGGGGACGCTTCGAAGCAGATGTATTACAGCGCGATGAAGTCTTTTTATGGGCGGACGTGGAAGGCGGGGGTGGGGTTCGAGCGGATGCCCGCGGTGCTGGAAATGAAACTGCGGAATGCAGGCGTGGATATGTCTGTGTTTTACAACAATCTCGAAGGGATGGTGAGCACGGCGGACTTTGAGAAGCTGGCAAACGGGGCGACAACCCATACGGTGGATGGGTTTATCAATGATGCGGCGACGAAGTTGGGGCAAGACCCGGCGGATGTGGCGGAGATGCTGCACAAGCTGGGGGTGATGGATGATCTGAAGGAAAGAATCAGCCAGGCGAAAACCCCGGAGCAGGTGGTGAGGGCGTTTGAAGCGGTGGAGCAGAAGGCGCTGGAAGGCGTGGATCGGCAGATGGCCGGGGAGTTGCAGGGGCGGGCGGAACAGATCGCGCAGAAGGTGAGAGCCGAAGGGCCAGCCGGGGCGCTGGAGGTGTTCAATGATCTGACCCTGGAGAATATGGATCGGAAGTTGGAGAACGATCGGATTTGGAATGAAGCCTTTGCCAAAAGCCGGGAAGCGAACAATAAGGCGCTGGCGAGCCAGTACATGGAGAAGGCAGCGAACGAGAACCGGGCAGCCTGGAGACGAAGCCAGGCGTTTGAGGCGGCGGGAACGCGGGGGGTGATCGAAGGGCTGGGATTGGATAGCGAATTCAAGCGGGAACTGTTGACCCGGCAGATCGAGCAGCATGAGACGCTCGGGAAGTTCTTTGAACTGAGGAACAAGGAGCTGCGGCAGTTCTTTAAGACTGAATTCCAGTCAATGGAAGCGAGACAGGCAGCTTGGGACAGCCTGGAGTGGGAGCATAATCAGAAGTTCGCGCAGGCGAATAATCACGTGCTGAAGCTGCAAGGGGAGATGGATGGTCTCTTTGCGGGTGAGTTCGGGCGGGTGTTTGGGCCAAGCGGCGAAGTGACGGCCAGGGCGTGGCGGGATGGAGTGATGAAATTATCGGCAGAGATGCACGATAGTATTACGGCATTCCGGGACAGCCTGCGGGGGATGAGCGCGGTGGAACGGGAACGGGCGTGGAAGCAGTTCCAGCCTGAGTATCAAAAGATGTGGCAGGAGCGGGCGGCGGCGAATGTGGAGGGAGCGAATGGGTTGTATAAGTTTGACAATCTACCCCCCTCCGGCTCTCCGCTGGGAAACGCGGAGCGAAACAGCCCCCAAATGCCCGCTGGGGAACGCGGGAATTTAGGGGGAGTGACGCAGCAGGCGTTTAGTTTGAACCAGAATGAAGCGGGCGGGGCGGGGTTGAGTGATGCGGAGATTGCGAGTTGGTCGCAGACTGTCAAGGATGATTATGCCAGGGCAGCGGCGGCAGTTCAGGGAGCGGGGTTGGCGGGTGGCGGGGGCGCGGAGACCGCTGCCCCTACCAGTGCGACAGGGGCAGTGGATTTGAATAATTCAGTGGTGGCGGCGCGGGTGGCGCGGGAGAGTGAAATTTTTGGGGTAATGAATGAGTTTGGAATGGCGACGGCAGATGAGGCGGGCAGGCCGTTGCCGAAGGCGAAGATTGAAATGCTGAACGCGGTGCGGGCGTATGGGCCCCGGGGCGCGGAGATGATCCGTTCGTTCAACGAGATCACGCCAGAAGTGGCGCGGATGACGTTGGAGAAAATGAATGCGCCGGTGATGGATGTTGAGAAGTTTGTCAGTGACATCTGGAATTCGACTGAGAGCGCCAAACCGTTGGATGAAGTGATGGCCGAACGAAAAAGCGGCGATGAGATTATCAATGGATTGAGCGGCGCAGACCGGCGGGTGCCAGCTTTCGAGCAGTTGCGCGAGAAGTGGACGGATTTACCGGTGGATGACCAGAAGCAGGTGATCGATTGGTTGATGAATAAAACGGTGATCGACCCAATGACCGGGTTGGAGACGTTGGTGAGCAAGAGCATGGAGACAGCCGGGAAGCCGGAAGGCTGGATCGACGGGATGAGCGACCTGAACGGGATGAAGGGGATCAACGATACCTTTGGACACCCGGCGGGGGATGCGGTCCTGGCTGGAATGGGGGCGGTAATCAAGGATGAAGTGGCAGCCGTGGGCGGGCGGGCTTTCAGGGTGGGCGGGGATGAGGTTTCATATTGGTTCCCGAACCAGGCCAGCGCTGATGCAGCTTTGCGGGCTATTGATCAGCACTTCAAAAGTGCTATAATTACCTTTGAGGACGCGAATGGACAAAAACACGATTACACCGGCTTCACAATCAGTTACGGCAGCGGCGCAGACACGGCAGCCGCAGACGTTCAACTCTATACCGACAAACAGCGAAGGCTTGACATTGGAGAGCGTCCTAAAGACAGAGGGTCTCTCCCTGGGACAATTAGCCCAGCAGTTGAGCATCCTGGGGTTCAAGCCGGGAGATTTGAAAATGTCAATCCGGTTCCCGACCAAACAGCGGCAGGACGAGAACCCGCAGCCGTAACACGGCAGCAAGAAATCCACAGCCTGATCCAAACGAAAGCAGTCAGTGACCTACCCGGAGAATTACGCGGGCCGGTGACTGAGTCGTTAAGGGCGATGCTAGATGAAGTGAAGGCGGGGCGGAAAAAGAGCCTGCTGGAGTTCATCAAGGAGAAGGGCGGGATCGATATTACGCAGGTGCGGGATGTGACGGGTGAAGGGAAGGTGCAGCGGAAGTGGGGACCGGGGCTGTTCAGGAAGGGCGGGATCGGGCTGGATGAACTGGCGCAGCGGATGGCGGATGAGTATTACCTGACGCCGGGGCAGTTGGAGAATCCGTTCGATAACGGCGGGGTGAACGCGGCGGTGGAGATGATCCAGAAGGAGCTGGCGGGTGAGAAGTCTTTCAGCTATTGGGAAGAAGGGAAGCTGGAAAACCAGCCGCAGTGGTATCAAAACATTCGCGGGTTGAAAAACAAGCAGGGTGCGGTGCAGATGTTCCTGGAGCGGATGCTGAACGGGAACGAGAATGCAAAGTTTGGGATGGAACCGACAGCGGCGGAGCGGGCGATTAAGGCGGAAGTGTTCAGCCGGTTGGGGGATTTGGCGGCGAGCGACGGACGGCTGGCAGAGGCGACGGGTTTGCCGTTTGATTACCGGGCGTTTGATGAGCGGTTGGGGCAGGTGACGGCGGGACTGGACACTTCGACTGCGCCGGAGAGCGCGGCTGCGCTCAGTGCGAGGAAACAAGAGTTATCAGATACCTTCGATGCGGTGAGCGAGTTGTACCGGAATTTGCCGAAGGATGCGCCGGAGGAGTACCAGAACCAGATCAGCGCGATTTATGAGCAGATTGATCAGGAAGGGGCGAAGCTGGAGCAGGTTCAAAAGATCGGGGAAGCGTATGCGGAGTATGGGAACACGATGCGGGAGATGCAAGCGCATGCGGAACGACTGGCGATGGGTGAAGGTGATTTGTTTGCTGCGGAGAAGCCGGTTGGTGCTATAATTCAAGAAGCGATGACGCAAGGTCAGTTCGGTTTCCAGCCTAAAGGTTGGGAGCAATTGACCCTGGACGCATGGAAGGCGGCAGTAGATGAGTTATACAGTGAAAAGCGAACCACAAGGTCGGTACTTGGTAACAAAATCGTTTCCGGTTTTCGGGATACTGGCATTACTGCGCTCGTCGGTCAGAAAGTGGCTTCATCGGATGACCTGGCGACCTTAGCCCAGGTTTACCGTAACCCCAAGTTCGAAACATTACGATATTTCTTTACCAAAGACGGCGAGATTGTAGGTCAACTCGGCGTCTCTTCGCGTATGCCGGGGGCATCAAAGTTGTTTCCGGATAGTTTCGGGGATGAAGGCTCTTCAACCCAAATGATAAAAGATATGATGTTCAACCTGGAAGCGGACGGTTATTATATGCAACATAACCACCCAAGTGGAAACAGCGTTCCAAGTCTGGACGATATTCAGGCGTCAAAGTGGCTGGGGGAAACTGTACCAGGTTATAAAGGGCATGTGATCATCAATCATCAAGAATGGTCATTTATCAACACAGAAGGTCGGGTGAGCACGATCAAGGATTTCGCGCAAACCAATACTTATGATTTGACTGATCCGAGCAAATATACAGTTCCACATCCGGCGTTAGGAACGTTAGTACAATCGCCGGCTGACCTGGCGCGATTATCGTTCAATATTCAGAATGACCCTGAAAAAATAGTCTTGGTCACGACTTCACGCCAAAGCGACGTGAAGGGAATTATGGAGATTGCGCCCACGGAATTCAGAAACGAGACACGCGGAGTTGCGATCCTGGACAAGTACAAACGTGAGACCGGCGCGATGAGCGCTTTTGCCTATAATATTCCTTTGGAAATGCGGGAGATGGCAAAAGCAGCGATCGAGAATGAATTGTTGGTAGATGCTTATCTGGCAGGGGAGACGCGAAGTTTGCGAGAAATCGGGATAACTCCAAAGCAAAATACATTGCGACGCGCCCGGAGTGTGACAGATGAAGCCGCCCCGTATCGGTATGATGAGAATGGATTTGAACTGCCGGTTGAGAACCCTAAAAAAGAAGGTTCACAATTGTTCCAGGAGGGCGGGGACGTGCCGACTTTGCCGGTGGGCGGGTATGACCAGACATCCGGGTATATGGATGTGGGCAAGTTGATGCAAGACGGCTGGGCGGAGAAGGTGAAGCCGGTTTGGGACGCGATGAAGGCGGCGGCGCTTTCACCGGAGCGGAAGTATGCGTTGAACGGGTTTGACGATGCGACCCAGAAGCAGTTGAGCCTGTATTTGCAGCAGGTGAAAAGCCAGATGGCGAGCACGAAACACGCGGCGCTGCGCTGGGGTGAAACGCAGCGGGATTTTGCGATGCTGAATTACAGCAAGCAGTACGGGTTTGACAAGCAGATTTTGAATGGGTTGGTGCCGTACCAGTTCTTTATGACGCGCTCGGCGGCGAACTGGATGACGCGGGTGCTTGACCGGCCAGCCTGGGCGAGCCAGTATGTGCGGATGCGGAACCTGCAAAACACGTACCAGAACCAATTACCGGAACGGATGCGGGGGAAGATCAGAATCCCACTGCCGTTTTTGCCAGAGTGGGCGGGGGGTGGGATGTATATTGATCCCAGCCCGCAGTTCATGCCGTTCAAGATGTTCCTGCAACCGTTGGAAGCGATGCAGCGGGATGAAACGAACCTGGCGAACAGCGCGGGGTATGTGCTGAATGAGTGGGCCGGGGATGGAACCTATACCCAGCAACAGATCGGCGCGGCGCAGCAGGCGAGAAGCGGGCCAGTGTGGGAGCGGGCGGTGGAAGAAGCCAAGATCAGGCAGAATGGGGAAGGGAACACCGGGGCGGATTACTTCTCGATGTTGTTCAGCCCGGCGCTGTATTTGACGCTGCCGTATTACCTGGCAACTGGAAAGGATTTGTTGACCGGGAAACCAGGTGCGCCGAGCAGCGCGTTACCGATAACCCGAACGGGGATGGCGCTGGAGACGGCGTTCAAGGGAACGGCGCTGGAGCCGTTGGGGAATGCGGCGGGGTTGATTGCCAAGCCGGAGCAGTGGGTGAGGCAGCAGAAGGGGCTGTCAGATTTTGGCGAGTGGGGTGATTTCTACCTGGACAGGCAGATGGCGAACCTGGCGGCGGAAGGCAAGTATAACGTGAAGGATGTGCAGCGGGCAATGATCGAACGGAAGGGGCCGATTTATGATGAGGCCTATGCGCGGGTACAACAGGAAGTAATGCTGCGGGTGCCGGGGATGGCCGGGGTGTATGGCGCGGCGCATGGGGCGCAGTTGGATCAGATCATCGGGTCCATGCTGCCTTCGCTCTTTCCGGGCGGGCTGCTGCCAGAAGGTGAGATGGCGTATAAAGGCTTGAAGCAGGAGTATGGGCTGGCCTGGGACGCATACAAGAGCGGAAACCCGAAGGCGATCAGCGAGTTCTTTGACAAGCACCCGGAGTACCAGGCGCGGCTGGCTTTGCGGAGAGACCCACAGGAGCGGTTACAGCAGTTCCTAAAGAGTGAGATTTGGGACGGGTACAACGCGCTGGGGCCGACGAACAAGAAGCAGGCGAACGCGCTGCTGGGGCCGGACTTTGGGGACTTTTTGGGAAGCGAGCCGGGCGTAGAGTTTTCGAGTGAGAAGCTGGCGACGTGGGCGCGGCTGTTGGGCGGGATGGTGCCACAGACGACGAAGGACGGAGGGCAGGGGACGATGGCGGCGGGTCTCGATACGGGCGCACAGAACGTGCCCTACTCGACCACCGGGAAGGCGATTGATTTATTTGGGCCGGAAGTGACGAGTATCACGGATCGGTTCTTTAAGGAGCGAACGGAGAAGTTCCCGAGTTATTATGTGATTCAGGCGGGGTATTACAGCCTGCCAAAGAGTGAACAAGGGAAGTATCTGTTGAAGTTCCCAGAGTTGAAACAGTATTGGGATTGGAAGGATAAGTGGTATAAGGCATACCCGGAATATCAGCCGGTGTTCAAGGGTGAAGTGTTCAAGCGGGTGGATACAAGCGGTTGGAACCCGGCGCTGGTGGAGCAGGTGCAGATGTACGCGCTGACGGGGCAGCGGTTGGGGAAGGGCGCGCGGCAGTTGTTGGAGCAGTATTGGGTGCGGGCCGGGAAGCCGTATGATAATTTGCAGAGCTGGCTGGATAGTGAAGTGGTGGCGAGTATGAAGTATGGGCAAGGGCAGTAACCCCCTCCCGGCCTCCCCCAAATTCCCAAGAACAGGGAATTTAGGGGAGGGGCAAAACGAGATTGACATTTGAGTCGGAAAGTTCTATAATTTTGTTGAAAGCAATGCCCGACCGAAACAGGCGAGACCTGCGGGGCACACCTTAAGTGGTGTGCCCCGTTTCTTGTTAACGGATTTGTCACGGACAAACGGAAACAGGATGAACGGATGACGGGCAATCGAATTAGTTGAAAGGCAGGAGGCAGGCGCATGTTACCAGGTAATAGTTCCAGCCAGGCAGTTGACGCGGGGCAGGCCAGCCAGGCGGCAGCGGTGGAGGTTCAGGCGCAAGAAGTTGACCAGGTCAACGCGCAGACTGAACAGGCGAAACAGGAACCCAAATTCGATGAAGCGCTGTATCGCAAGATTGCCCGCGAGGAAGCGGCCAAAGTTGCGCAGAGCTTCACGGCGAAGGCAGAGAACCGGATCGGTGAGCGGGTGCAGGAGCAGATCAGAGCGCTGGAGATGAGCCAGAAGGTCTTGGGTCTGTCGGATGCGCAGGTGGACGCGGCCAAGCAACAGATCGCGATTCAGGCGATGATTGCGAAACCGGAAGCGGAGACGCCGGCGGGCGCTCTCCAGCAGAGCCAGACTGCGAACCCGAACCAGCCGCAGCTACATCCGGCGATTGCGGACGCATTGAGCATGATGGAAGCCGAGAAAACATCAATCGACGAGGGCGACCCGGAGTTTACCAAGTTCATCAAGCCGCATTTTGGCGAAGCTGAACTGAACGGGTCGAAGTTCAGGATGGATGTGGCGCGGGCCATCGATGCGAAACAAGCGCGGTTGAATGCCCAAAAAGAAACCGCCCCGGCGCGTTCCCCTGGGGGAGCGGGCGGCGGCGGGCCAATTGACCCGAATGACATTGCGAAGATCACCGACAGCGCGGAATTGTACCGGCTGGGCGAGAAGCGGATGCGAGCGGGAAAGTAACAACGACCGAAGGAGCCTGAGATGGCAGTGAGCTTAATTGATGTGGCGAAGGCAAGCAAGGAACCGATGCAAAAGGGCGTCATCCTGGATTTGCTACGCTAGTCCGATCCGTTGGCCAGCATCCCGTTCAAGGATGTGAAGGGCCTGCAAGTCAGCGCGACGCGCTGGCAGACTTTACCGAGCGCCGGTTTCCGCACCTACGGGGGCGGGTACACCGAGAGCAGCGGGCGGACTGAAGATGTGTCTGACACGCTGGCGCTCTTGGGTGGAGATGTGAAGTACGACACCGTGGCTGAGAAGGTGGAAGCGAAGTCTGAAAGTCCGATTGTGACTCAGATGAAGATGAAAACCAAAGCCGTGGCGTTTACCTTCAACGACACCTTTTTTAACGGCGATCAGGGCGTGAACCCGGATGCGTTCGAAGGGCTGAAAAAGCGCGTTTCGAACATGCCGGCGCGCCAGACGATTGACCTGGCCAGTTCAACGGATTCTTTGAAAATTCTGGCGAGCGCCGCGAACGAGAAGCTGTTCCTGGATGCGCTGCACCAGGCGATCAAGGTGGTGGATGGGGCGACCCATATCTTTTGCAACGAGAACACCTGGATCAAGTTCGGTTCGGTGCTGCGCGATTTGGGCCTGTCTTACAACGTGGTTGAGTTGTACGACCGCCGCTGGGAAACCTTTGCGGGTGTGCCGCTGGTGGATGTGGGTCTGAAGAGCGACAAGAGCACCGAGATCATCACCAGCACGGAAGACCCCGGCGACGGCGGGAACGATGCGACGAGCATCTATGTGGCGCGGATGGATACCGACGATGGTTTGTGCGGGATTCAACTGGCCGGGACGAGCATCAACGTCTATGACCCCCTGAACGGGAACGAGATGGAAGCCGGGCCGCAGCGCTTACGCCGCATCGATTGGGCGGTGGGGCTGACTGCGCCGAGCCAGTACAGCATTTGCCGGATCAAGGGTTTCAAGATGGCGGCAAGCTAATCGGTAAGCCTGGATACAAGGAAACAAGTAGACAGGGAAACAAGCAGACAAGGAGTTTGCGATGCGTGACAGTAATTTGGTTTTTCATGATGGGACGAACTTCACGGCGACCGTGACCCCGGCGAGCACGACCCGCTCGGGTGGGAGCGCAGTGCTGGACGTGGGCAAGAGCGGCGAGCGCGGGCTGTGGGTGCAGTTGGCCCTGACCGCCGTGGTGGTGGGGAGCGGGACGCCGACCATCGACTGTAAGGTGCAGTATTCGGACAGCGCGACCTTTGCGAGCGGGGTGGAAGATGGGCCAGCCTTCCCGCAGCTCGTGGAAGGGACGGCGCTGAATTATCGCCGGTGCCTGTTGTGCCAGAGCAAGCGGCGCTATTGGCGGGTGCTGATGACGAAGGGTGGAAGCACCCTGACCAGCGAAACGATCCTGCTGCACATTGTCTCGGGGCCGAACGCGGACAGCGTGGCGTAAAGGGCAGTGAGCAGTGGTCAGTAATCAGTGATCAGTGAGCAGTAAGAGAAAAGGGGCGTTGGCGTTGGGTCAGCGTCCCTTTTTGGGAAAGGAAGGCAGCATGAGCGCAAAAAGCGTAACGGTGTTGAAGAGTTATTTCAATGAGTGTGTGAAGCCGAGCAAGGAACAGTTTGGCGACCTGATTGATTCGGTGGTGGTGGCGGGGACGGCGGCGACGTTGACGACAGCGCTGACCAGCATCACGGCCAGCGCGCCGGGTACGCCGGATTATGCCATTCAAGACCTGACCGCAACGGGCGGGTATGGGTTTGCGACGGCCGATGAAGGGCAGACGGTGCTGAAGGTGATCTTGAACTTGCAAACGCGGCTGGCAGAATTGGAAACGAAGTTGAAGGCAGTGGGCCTGGCGGCCTAATGGCAATTATTTACCGGCGGGGAAACCTGACCGGTCGTTCAAAAATAGAAAGAGGTTGAGATGGCTGAGAAAGTTGCAAAACGTTACCTGGTAAAGACCCCAAACAATGATTTCAAGGGCAAGGTGGCGGGGATTGAGTTTGCGCGGGGGCAGGCGGTGGTGGAAGAGTTGACGCTGGATCCGGCGCTGGGGCGGAGTGTGGAAGAGACGGCCCGAATGTTGAAGGATGACTTCGGGTATCTGGTGACTGAGATCAAGTAACCCCCGAGTGAGAACAACCCCCCTCCGGCTCCCCCCAAATTCGGAAAGCGCGAATTTAGGGGGAGAGTGGGGAAAGGAGCATGAGATGGCAAAGATCGATGTGGTGATTGCGAACGGTGAGAGTTTGAGCGGGGCGGTGCAGTTGGGCGGGGCTGAGTTGATTGGGGTGGTAATGCCCGCAGCCTGGACGGCAGCGAATTTGACTTTGCAGGTTTCGGCAGATGGGACAACGTTCAATAATCTGTACGACGTGGATGGAAATGAAGTGCCGATTACGGCAGCAGCTTCGCGGTATATCAACCTGCTGCCGATTAATTTTGTAGGGTTTCAATGGATCAAGGTGCGTTCGGGGACGAGCGGGACGCCGGTGGCGCAAGGCGCGGCGCGGACGATTGGGATCGTGGCGGAAGATCTGTAAAATGTCTTTTTTATATGGCGGTGAGAGATGGGCGATTTTTGGTGGATGAGTGGAAAAAAATCTTGGAAACCTGTCGCTGTTCCGGACGCGGCTTTTTCGTGGGTTCCATTTACGGTTCAAAAAAAGGGCCGAACTTTTCGAATAAATCCCTCTTTTGATTTATTGGCGCGCTCTGGAATTACGGTAACTAAAACATATTATGTGGATAAAACAAATGGGAACGATACAAATAGCGGGTTGGATTGGGCACATGCCCTAAAAACTCTCTATGAGGTCAACCGCTACCGCACAGACGCAGATCGTATTTACATCCGAGCCGGATATTATTATTATAACGAGACTTGGTCTTGGCCGCTAAATCGCAATATTCAGATTATTGGCGATGGCGGTGTGTACCTAACAAATGATGTGGGCAATGAGATAGGGGCATTTTCCGCGAGTGGAAATCATTATGTCGCAACCGTAGGCGGCAGCAGAACCGTTTTAGTTGTGAATGATAGATTGACATTAGATGCATACGGAGCGCCTACCCGCCTTGTCAAAAAGGCGAGCGAGGCTGAAGTTGATGCGACTGCCGGTACGTGGTGGCAAAACGGAACAACAATCTATGTTAGGGGTTTTTCTGACCGCGCTCCCGATACAAGTCTGTACTATACAGCCGTTGCCGGGAACATTATTGGAGTGACCTATACTGACAGAACCTACTATTTGGAAAATATTATCTTGCTTGGTGGAATAAACTGGGTTACTTCTGCGCCCGCCACAGCAGCTAATCTATATGTCAAAAATTGTAGTATCTATGGGCCGGTTTTGGCTAATGGGCAAAACGAAATTATTATGCAGGATGTGAACGTTTTACCAACCGGGCCAACGGGTGACGCGCTAAATTATTCCCCAGCGGGCGGCGGTCCTCCGTCCAACGTGGCTGAAATAAATGTAAAAGCTCATAATTTATCAAGCGGTGGGTCTGACCAAGCAAGCACCGGTCATCTGGCAACAGTTATTGTTCGCGTTGGGGGGGAGTATTTCGATAGCAGCGGCCAAAATATTGCGGATGTTAGCGGGTGTAAAACTTGGGTGTTGGGTTCATTGCTGCACGGTTCTCGTACTGCCCTGGTTGGGTTTTATTCCGGGGGAACGGCGTGGCTGGATAGCGTAACAATTAGCAACAATCCAACCGATATACAAAACGAAGCTGCGTGCGCGACATACGTGAGAAATTTAATTAGTGGTGGTCATAATATTATCGCCGGAACATTGACAACCTACTAAGTAATTTGAGCACAAAAGAACTATTTTGCGCACAAATAAAAGGATATTAGAATGACAACTTTAGCCGAGATCAGTCTGGAAGTAGCAAAACAGACGTTGGATGTGCAGACGGGGGTGGCAACAACCGGGGCGGCGGATTCGCTGATCGACGGGTTGAACCTGACCCAGAATGACAATTGGTGGAAGAACGGGACGGTGTGGCTGTTGAGCGGGACTCACGCGGGGAAGGTAGTGCCGGTGACAGGATACACGGCCAGCACTTTGTATTTCAGCAGCCTGGTGACTTCGGTGGGACTGGCAAAGTACGCGGTGGCCAGATCAATCATTCCGTTGAGTCAGTTGATCCTGGCGATCAACCAGGCGTTGGAAGAAGTGCGCGTGACCGGGATCGATGCGACGCTGACCGGGAACGGAGCGACCGAGTATACCCTGCCAGCGGGGGTGGCGGGCGTGGTTGCCGTGGAGCTGGTGGATGCGAGCGGAAAAGCAAGCCCAAAGACGCACACACGGGAAGCGAACGGGAAGTTGATTTTCAGGAGCGCGCCGAGCGGAACGATAAGAGTGTATTACAAAACCGCCCCGGCAGAGTTGAGCGCGGCAACGGATAAAGTGAACAGTGAGATTAACCTGAAGTGGCTGAAGTGGGCGGCAACGGCGAACGCGCTGCGCTGGGGGCTGCGGGTGCATGGGAATGACCCGGTGTACAAGTTCGATGAATTCTTGAACGAGGCCTTGAAAAAGCTGGCCGGACTGCGCCCGGTTTTGGGCGTGAAACTAGAGATCAGGACGGCATAAGATGGCGGTGAGAGTATCCCCAACGGAAGCATTTCCAACCCACCATGTGGCCCTGAAAGATCGGGACGGGAAGCAGGTGGGTTTGATTTTATGTGATTCGAGTGGCAAGATTGCCACGAATTACGGGATCAACCCGGTGGAACGGACGGCGCTGAAGACTTCGAGCGGAAACAGCACGTACAGCGATTTTGAATATCCGTACAGCCCAATTACCCAGGACGATTGGAGCGGCGGGCGGGGTGGGATTGACTTCGAACGGGACAGCACGAAATATTTGGATAGTTTCAGGGTACGGACGGGGCGGGCGAATAAGGTTTTCCTGGGGCCGCAGGAGCAGTGGACAAGTGGATACCAGAGCATGGAGAACAAGACGCCCGGGAATGTGTCGTTTTACAGCCTGGCGCTGGGGCGTTCGATTGCAAAGCGTTTTCCAGCGAGCGCGAGCTATACGGCGGCGCTGGCCTGGCTGATCATGCGGCGGAAGGGCAGCCCGGCAAACTTACGGATCTCGATCTATTCGGATAATGCCGGAAGTATCAACGCGGAATTGTCTTTTATTTTGGTAGCAAGCACGCGGCTGACGGATGTGTTGAGCGAGTGGTTGAATGAGACGATGAGCCAGGCGTTGACAAGTGGAACGTATTACTGGATCGTGGCAAAGGCCAACAGCAGCGACGAGATTAATAATCATTGGGAAGTGGCAGTGAGCGATGCGACGGGAACCACGTACACCTCGAGCGGGGGGAGTGATTGGACGTTAATGCAGCAGTTGGACACGGAAACAGAAACCAGGTGCATGGTTTCGCTGGGCGGCGGAGTGGTGCTGGCCGGTACGGTTGGGAGCGGGAAAATTTATAAATCAGCGGACAGCGGGGCAAGCTGGACAGTGGTGCAGCAATTGGGCACCGAGACAACGATCCGGTCAATGGTCTCATTGGGGGGTGGGGTGGTGCTGGCGGGAACGGGACCGACCGGGCAGGTGTATAAATCGATCGACAGCGGGGCGACTTGGAGTTTGATCCAGCGGTTGGGCGCCGAACAGTACGTCTTTTCATTGGTGTCGTTGGGTGGCGGAGTGGTGTTGGCAGGAACGCAAAGCACCGGGTTGGTGTACAAATCGACCGACAGCGGAGCGACCTGGAACTTGATCCAGCGCTTGGGAACCGAAACCATTGTATTTAACCTGGTGTCGTTGGGTGGCGGAGTGGTGTTGGCCGGAACGGGGCCGACCGGGCAGGTGTACAAATCGACTGACAGCGGGGCAACCTGGAGCCTGATCCAGCAGTTGGGAACCGAGCAGTATGTGTTTTCAATGGTTTCGCTGGGGAGCGGGGTGGTTTTGGCAGGGACGCACCCAACGGGAAAGGTGTATAAATCGACCGACAGCGGAGCGACCTGGAGTTTGATCCAACAGTTGGGAACGGAAACCATTGTTCGGTCTTTGGTGTCGTTGGGGAGCGGGGTGGTGCTGGCGGGAACGGGGCCAAGCGGACAGGTGTACAAATCGACCGACAGCGGGGCGACCTGGAGCTTGATCCAGCGGTTGGGAACCGAAACGGATGTAAGGTGCTTGATTGGATTGGGGAGCGGGGTGGTGCTGGCGGGAACGGGGAACAGCGGGCAGGTGTGGAAGTACATCGATAGCACAACGGCATGGACGCTGGCCGGGTTCGATCTGTATTACCGGCTGACGGTGGCGCAGGCGAGCAAAAGCGCGATTTTTTACGAGTACAAAGAGCAGCAGTATGTGGTGCTCTCTGACCCAAGCGGCGCGCCGAAGTTATATATGAACGGAGATCGTGGGGCGGCGGATGCGAATACCGGGCAACTAACCAAGCTGATCGACGCAACCAAAAGCTGGACAGTGAATGCCTGGGCCGGGTGTGTGGTGCAGATTACGGACGGGTTTGGGAAAACCGAGCCGCAAACCTGGCGGAAGGTGGTTTCGAATACAGCGACAGAGTTGGTGGTGGATGCAGCCTGGACGATAACGCATGACACGACGACGGAGTATGTGATTACGGGAGCGGCAACCTGGCGCGAAATTACCGGGCACGGACTGACCGGGCCGGTGAAGGGTGTGCTGGTGAGCACGTTTGGCGTGGTCTATTTTGCAATGGGGCCTTCGGTTTTGATCCGCAGGCACCGGGAATATAACAATGCCGGGACGTGGATGGAAAGCAGCGGGGCGGAGTGGGCAGATGAATCCGCCGCGAGTTATGCAGATTTCCTGACGTATAAACCCCAGGCGAAGTTGATTTTCAGGGGTCAGAATTCAGACGCGAGCGGGGATGTGTCGGTGAGTTCGGCATCCGCAGCGGCCTGGGGAACTGCTTTAACTTTTTCGGCGGTGAACGTGGTGGGGAGCAAGTATCGAAAGATGACCCAGATGGAGTGTTATCCGGATAGCTCGGGGAACGAGGCGATCTATGTTTTCAAAACAGATCGTCCGTGGGTAGTGCCGTCATCTGGAAACCCGTACCCGCTCTCACTGCGCGAGATGGAAACCGTGCGGAGTGAGAAAAACGGGGCGGCGGCATTGGTGCATAATGTGTACCTGTACTTTTCGCTCCAGAATGGGTTGGAACGGTATTACGGCGGGAACCTGGATGAAGTGGGGCCAAACGTGGGCGAAGGTTTGCCGAGTGAACGGCAGGGGCCGCTGGTGGCGCTGTTGGGCTACCCTGGGAAGTTCTTTGCAGCGATCAATGCGAGCGCCGGATATTCGTCATTGGGTGAGCGGGATGGGAACGGTTGGCACGAACGTTACCGCGCTCCGAAGGGTCAGCCGATCAAGGCGCTGGGTTTCCAGGTGATTCCGGGAACAGCCCCGGATCGGATGTGGATTTACCAGGGGAATGATCTGATTTGGATCCCGTTCCCGAGCGAGACAACGAACGAACTGGACGACAGCCAGTACAAATATACCCACGAAGGGAGTTTGACCCTGGCCAGGATGCACGCGGGAATGATGGATGTGCAAAAGCTGGCGAAGCTGATCAAACTATGGACGAACAAGTTGAGCGCGGGTGCCTGCTGGCTAGAACTGGATTACAAACTGAATGAGGATGAAGGCTGGACAACGTATGAGACGCCGTTGGTGGACAGCCCGCAAACCCGGATTGATTTGACGAGCATCTATGGGCTGGGTTTCAAACGGTTACAGTTGCGGGTGCGGTTCTATACGAGTGACGCAAGCAAAACGCCGCTGCTGTTGGCGGTGATCGTGGAGGCGGTGACGCGGGTGGATGTGAAGTATATGTATCCGCTGACCTTCAGGCTGATGGATCTTGAAGAAACACTGGCAGGGAGAGACCCGGATGATATTCAGGACGGGCTGGAGAAGCTGGAGATCATCAAAGATTGGGCGGATGCGGCGACGAATAGCATGTTGTTGTTGGAAAGCCAGAGCCGCCTGTGGCATGGGAAAATGGTATTTCTCAATCCGCCGGATGTGCGACAGGTGAAGGTGAACACGAATCCGGAAAACGAGAACACGCGGGATGTGTATGTGTGTTCGACAACGGTGCAGGAAGCTTAAGGGCGGGGGGCAGTAATCAGTGATCAGTAGTCAGTGATCAGTGGTCAGTAAAAAGCGGAAGGGAAAATGGCAAAGGGAAGCGCAGAGGCGTATCAATTCAAGACGAAAAAGGCGGCAACCCCAAAGGCTGTTTTTCACAAGGCGAAGGATTTGACGGTTGATCCTGAAGCGGGGCCGCTGCTGGTGCTGGGTCAGCCGGCAGGGAGTAAGGAAGAGTGGCGGACGGCGCAAGCGCTGAATATTATGCAGTGGCAGTATGCTTATCAGTATCCAGTTTTTGGCGGGAGATCCCGGCGCGGCGGTCAGGTGATTGATTTTTTGGTGTATACGCCGGGGCGGTATACGATTGTGGATGTGCGCGGGAGTTACTGGCACACGGGAAAACATAATGATGCGCTGGATATTGAGCGGGTGGCCAGGCGAAAGAACTGGATCTTGGTGATCTTGTGGGATTATGATTGTAAGTCGGTGAGTGAGGCGCTGACGTTTTTACGGTCACATTTGCCGCACGGTTAGGTAGAAACCTCGTTCATTTTGACAATAAACAACTAGGTTTCTACCTATAGAGTAGATCGAAATCGCCATCCGGAAGGATGGTGATTTCTTTTGTAAGGGTGCGGAGTTGGAGGTTGACGAGCTGGGGCGGAGCGGAGGTGATGAAGTTGGGAGTGTCGCGGATGGTTTGGGCCAGGGTGCGGGCGTAGTGGGCGCGCTGCTGGTGATCGAGTTTGGATGTGTCTTGTTGGTTGAGTTGGGCACGGTGTTGGGCAAGTTGGGTTTCGATATCGCGGGTGCGTTGGGCGTAGAGCGAGGCGGGCAGGGCACCGGTTTCGAGGGCTTCGAGCAGGCGGGCGCGGCGGGCTTCAAGATCTGCGATGGCGTCCTGGATGAGGGGGGATGAGTTGGGGCGGGCGGGTTCGGGGAGCTGGTTGGCGATGCGGTCCAGGTCGGCGGGGAGGCGCTGGGTGAGACGTTCGAGCAGTTGGGTATCTCGAACGGAAAGGTGCCAGCGGCCCGGAATGGCAGGGCAGTACCAAACTCGGTGGGCGTCATCGCGGACGGAGTTGAGATATGCAACATAGAACGGGCGGTGATGTTCGGAGCAGGTGAGCAGGTTGGAAAGGCGATAGGTGTGGTGGCCTTTGTTGGTATGGCCGCGACGCCGCATTTCGTTAAGGATGGCCTGACGTGTGGCAGCATCCCAAAGGGGCGGATGTTGACCGGGTTGGGTTTCGGGTTGGCCGGGGAGGGTTTTCTTTTGACCGGTGCGGGGGTCGTGGTGGGTGCGGCGGTAGCCAAGACCGACTTCACCGGCATAAAAGGGGTTGCGGAGCAGGTAGCGCAGGGCGAAATCGCCCCAGGTGGGATGACCACGGGGGGAGGGGACGCCCTGTTCTTTGAGCCAGGCGCTAATTTGGGGGCAGGTCTGGCCAGAGAGATAGAGGTCTTTGATCTGGACAACAACGGCAGCATGGACGGGATCGAGAAGCAGGGGGACGGTTTCGGGATTGCGGGTGGAGAGATCGAGCCGGTAGCCGTAGGGGATGCGCCCGGAAGGGTGGAGGCCTTTGGGAATGCGGCCAGCGACACCGGCGCGGAGGCGTTTGGTCATGGTGTTGATTTCGGTGCGGCTGGTGAGGGCGGAGAGGGTTTGAACGAAGGAGGCGGTGCCGGAGATTTTCCCGTCGAATTCAGCGGGGGGGACGGGTTCAACGGTTTGGGCGAGGGAGTAGATTTGGACACCGTAGGCGGCGAGGGAGCGGGCAACGGGGTCGATGAGTTCACGCAGGCGGGTGAAGTCGTAGATGAGAAGCAAATCAAATTCGCCGCGTTGGGCAGCATCGAGCAGATCATGTAGGGGGGGCAGGGCGGTTTCAGCATCGCGCAGGTTGATCCAGCGGGTGCGGGTTTCGCCGGGGATGAGGTAGGGGCCAGCGGTTTCGAGCCAGCCTTTGGCAGCGGCGGCGGCGCGGCAGGCGGCGACCTGGTGGGGGAGGGAGATTTTATCTTGCGCGGCCTGGCGTTCGGAGGAGACGGCGGCCCAAATGGAGTAGCGGAAGGTTGTCATAAGGGGGAACGGATTTTGAAGCGGAGAAGCGAATGAAAAGCAGATTTATTGGGATGGGCGGAAGGCTGTCATAAGAGTTACGACAGTTTGTAATAAGAGTTGCGACAGCGAAGGAATGGAGAAGGTCAGGGGAGCATTTCGCAGGCGAGACCGTCACCGTCATCGTCTAGCCAGTGAATGTCAAAACCAACATCGGTCATGCAGTGGTTATAGCAAGCCTGGGCCTGGGCGCGAGTTGAGAAACCTTTGCAGTTGTAAAGATTGGCACGACAAGAGCAGACTGCAACGGGTTTGGCGGTTTAGGTAGGGCGGAGTGTGGGTTGCTTGATGATAAGTTTTGGGGTGGGGAGTGGGGCAGTGGCAACGGGTTTGCGCGTGGGAGAAAGGGCTATCAATTGGGCGGACTGTGTTTGGTAGATTTCAAAATCATAATCGAGTAAGGCGTTATCGCTGGTGATCCAGTGGGTGGGATCGATTTGCAGCCAGCGACCATCAGGACTTATCTCTAAGGCGTAATCGCATTCTCCTTTAAGGATGTGTCCAACGATTTCAGCGGTGGGATTGGGCGCTTTGTGAATGTTAATGTTTACTTTGGCGCAGACTTTATAGCCGGAATAAACGGTGGGTTCAATCCAGGCGTCTTGGGTCATTTGGGCGCGGGCGGTGGCGCTGTCATTGGCGTGTGGATCATAATAGCGAGAGATGATAGTGGAAGTTGGGATAAGCTGGGCGGTTGGAGTAGAAGAACTGGACGATTTTGGAAAGAAAGCGGATATGAAACTTAAAACCAGGATGATACCAATAACCCAATACAAGATGTAATTATTGTTTTTGGAATTGTAGCCGCACTGCTTGCAGGGTTCGCCTGCGACATAAAAACGAGCCTGGCATTTGGGGCAAAGGGCGAAGTTATCGTATCCGCTCATAAGACTTTGAACCAATCGAGAAGGGTAAGACCAAGCGCGGCAATAAGAAAAGAGAGACAGGCCCAAAGGTAGATAAAGCCTTTACCGGGTCTGCCTTTCCAGAAGTGGGTGGCGATGAAGTAACCGGGAACGGCTGCAATGACCAGGGCGATCAGATTGACGGGTGACATGGTTTATGCGCCGACGCGGTGAAAGAGTTTGAGGGGGCGGGGAAGGAAGGAGACGATGGTGAGGGCAGTACAGAAGGAGGCGGCCCAGGTGATGAGAATGGCAACGGGTGGAATGGTGGGGGGTGGGGGATAAAGAGAGAGCATAAGCAGGGTGGTGAGACCGTGAATGAAGCTAAGTTTGATTGGGAGTGGCAGGTGGTAGGCTTTGTGGCGGAGCCATTTGAAACGGGCATACCAAAGAACGAGATAAAGATCAGCCTTGTTCAGATGTTGCAGGTTTTGCGTGAGTGCGCTTGGTTTCATATTTCCCACGTTCGTCAACTATTTTTCGGCGGAGTTTGGCGTATTCTAAAATTTCTTGCTGGTCATCGATAGGGAGATCGGAAGTAATAAATGTGATTTGATCGATCAGTTCGGTGGTTTCGCTTTTCGGGGGGAGTAATCCAGCAGCGCGGAAAACTTCATCGGGTGGAAGTCTGAGCGCTTGGGCGATGGCGTTACAGACTTCGGGGCCGGGTTTTCGATCCCCGCTATAAATCAAACTTAGGGCGGATTGGCTGATCTTGGCGACTTGTGAAAGATCGGCGCGTGTCCAGTTTTTTGCAGATAATTCTCGATCTAGCCAGGCGGGGAAATTGACCATAGTCATTCATTCTTTCACAGAAGTGCTTATCTTTGGTAAATTCCTACTTGACAAATGTATACAAATGGTTATACTTCACTATAGTCAAGTAGGAATAAACAGGAGTAGAGCGATGGCAGAAGAGACAGTAATGATGAGGGTGTATCCGCAGGATAAGGCGCAGCTGGCGGCGTTGTATGGCGGGCCAACGCATAAGGCGTTGGAGAAGGCGTTGAAGGCCGGGTGCCAGCACCCAGAAGGGGCGCGGCAGTATACGGTGGGGTTGGTACCGTGCAGTATGAGCGGGGTGGTGATGGAAGATGAGAAGCCGGTGATGGTGAACGGGTTCTATTGCTATGAGTGCGGGCGGTATGTGTTCCAGACCCCATCCCCGGCCCTTCCCCAAATAGGAAAGCACGATTTGGAGAAGGGTGAAACCGAATGAGCGCGCTGCCTGATCCAGTGTTGGCGGCTGGGTTTTTGGAGGCGGTACGGCGCTGGGTAGAAAGCCAGGAGCAAGGTCAAGAGCTTTTACCACGAAGGGCACAAAGCGACACAAAGGAAGTTCAAGAGCTGGTGTTGGTTCAAGTTCAGATGTAAGTTTCTCTGGAGGGAGAAATGGGAAAGATAAACGGAATAAGTGAACGGATCGGAGCAGGTGAACGGATTGGAGAAAGTGACAAGGTTTTGGCGACGATCAATTTTGTGCGGGCGACGGTGAAGAATGGCGGCGAGAGCCGGTATTGCTACCGGGCCAGGTATTTAGTGCCGTGGGTCTTGAAGCATGAGCGGCGCTGTTCGGATTGTCAGCGGGTGATGTTGGTGGGTGAGCAGGGCGCGCTGGTGGAGATGAGCGTGATTTATTGCTCGCGGTGCGTGGCCTGGATGGATGAGAAGGATGCGTACCAGACGGCGCCAGAGAAAGCGTGTGAGCCGGCGGAAGCGGCGCGGTTGCGGGGGGAGAAGTATGGGCTGGTAAGTGTGCGTGAGTTCAAGCATGAAGTCAGTGTAGCAGAAGGCAGGGCATGATGGAAATCAAGCTGAATTTGAGCGTGATTCTAGCCATGATTTACCTGCTGCTGTTTGTATTTGGTTGGGTTTATAACGCGCTGGTGATGATGGCTGAGAAGCAGCATTACACGGAAGGGTATATGAGCCTGATCGTGGCGTTTGGGGTGGGGATGACGCTGCTGCCGTTTGCTTTTTTTACCCCACCATTGAGCGTGATGTACATCTATTTTGCGTTTATGGCGAGCGGGTTGCCGATGATTTTGGGTTCGATCTGGCGGCATGTGGTGGCGCGGAAGCGGGAGCAGGATGATGAGCGACAAGCCGCGAGACTGGCCAAATAACGCGAAGGAAGCCCGAGACCGGGCGGCGGAAGCGGCGGTGGAGATTGTGAAGTCGCTGGGTCCGTTGATGGATGAGCGGATTTTTACAGAGAGTGAACGGATCCGGCGGGAGAGCCGGGCGCTGAACCAGGCGCAGTTGATTTGCAGGTTGTTGGAGGGCGTGGGAGCGCCGACAAGAGCCTGACCCCCTCCCGGCCTCCCCCAAATTCGGAGCCCCGCGGAAAACACGCGGGACAGGGCACGAATTTAGGGGAGGGGAGAGCGAAGTTCAAAAAGGAGAATGAGATGGAAAAGAGCGCGAGTATCAGCAAGTTGGCAGTGGCGATGTTGGCGGCACAGGCAGAGATGCCGAAGCTGGAACTGAATGCCTATAACAAGTTCAATGAG
>CAUYUB010000400.1:0-1777 GCA_963575685.1 Gammaproteobacteria bacterium
AACCGCCAAGACCGACAGCACCCTGGCGCGTTGGCATGATCTGGTCGAAACGCCCAACATCGCCCCTAAAACACTGCAAGATGGCCTGCTCCAGATCAAAACCTTGCGGAAAACCACCGACGATCTGTTGGCACTGCTGGAACGACGCCACCACCTGTTTACCCAACAACGTGGACCACTCACCGAATCCCAAGGGTTGACCAGTGGCCAGGAAAGTACACGCCGCGAGACGCTCAAAGTCATTGATGATTTGTTGAGTGCCATCGCTACCCGACGCGAACGATTGGGCCAACAAGCGGACCATCTCAATGATATGGCCCGACGGTTGAACAACGCCTATCAAGCGCGGGTGAAGGCCAATCTGTTGGCTCGCCAGTCTTGGCCACAATCATCGGAGGAATGGCAGGCCCTACTCACGGGATTGGTCAAAGTGCCGGCGGTTATCTGGCATCAGATTAAATTGAGTGTGGAGGCCACCGTCAAACAGGCGGCAACGGCCTCGTTGATGCAATGGACATTACTCGTGGCCAGCGAATTATTTCTGGCGATCCTCTGGGCGATCGGCCAACGGGGGTTGTGGCGTGCCGAGCAACTGGCCATCTCGCGAGTAGCGCAAGGGATGTCGGTTGCGACCTGGCATACGGCCCTGCAACTCCTCCGCAGAAATGTGCGCGGCCTCATTCCAGCCGCCATGGGGATCGCCATTCCCTGGTGGTTTCAGGCCCCTGAACCGAGTCTGGCGATCATTACCACGTTGGTCTTAGTCGGCCCCCTGTTCAAGGCCCAGATCGATCTCATTCGATTATTGTGGGCCGTTTCCGATCCACCGCCCGCGTTGCGTTTTCCTGGGCTGTACCGGCAGATGATCGGATTGTTGGCAAGCATTGAGCTGCTCGGTGTGGTTACTTTGCTCAGCCATTTGAGCGCGTTGCAAACCCCAATTATCGCGGCGATTGACTGGCTGTTCATGGGGTACTGGACAGTGATGTTTTGGCCACTGTTACGGGCTCGCCAGACTTTGCTGGAACGTTTAAATGAGTCCGTCACCAGCCGATTCTGGTCGCGGTATTTCAAAATTGTTGGACGGCCGTTATGGCTGGCCTTATGGGGCGCGGCCCTGGCCGGTCTGGCCGGCTATTTGAATCTGGCTTGGGCCATTGCCGGTTACTGGTTGATATTGGTAGCCCTCTTAATCGGCTGGTTGATTTTGCGCGGGTTGCTCGACGATCTGGATGCCTTTCTGAAAAACCATGCAATTGCCCATACGACCTTCGGATTGTTGTGGGCGCAAGAAATCATCGCGCCGCTGGATCGAGTACTGCGGATACTTTTGGTGTTGGGGGGATGCTTCCTGCTACTGACCCTGTCGGGTCTTGGTGATCTGGCTATCGGCAAGATTGGCTGGGAACCGCTATTAGGGGCAATCGGCGCGATTCTGCTGGGTTATCTGGTGCTGTTGGTATTGTCCGGTTTTGTCGTCGAACGTCTGAGTAGCACGGTTGGCAGCACCCTCATCCAGTATGGCCGCCGCCCCGTCGCGGTGATTCTGGCGAGTGCCACCCTGCGGATTTGGCTGCCCTGGCTGGGATTGACTACAGAATGGCTGCCTACGTTGCAACAAGTGCTGGTGGTGGCACAAATCGTGGGAGTTGCTTGGCTGGGCAACCGGCTAATGGCGATGGCCGAGGAGACTGTAGCGCGGCGTTATCGGCTCAATGTCGAAGATAACCTAAAATCTCGTCGGGTCCAGACCCAAATGCAGATACTGCGACGGATT
>CAUYUB010000401.1:0-1777 GCA_963575685.1 Gammaproteobacteria bacterium
TTAAATTTATCGCCGCGCCTACCACCGGTGCGACGGAAGGCGGTAACCCATGCTTACTGCGGGTCGATATCCCTCCCGCCTAATCAGCAGAGGGCATAATGCGGCGCCGATATCGAGTGCTGGTGGCGCTGCTGTTTGGTTGTACAGCAGCGCTGGTAGTGCTATCTACTGATGGCTGGCTATCCAGGGACGGCGTGTTCTATGACCTGGCGCTACGACTACGGATGGGACCACTGCCCCGCGAAACCGCCGAAGAGGACGTGGCGGTGGCAGTGGTAGTACTCGATGACTACAGTCTGGATTCGCCCGAACTACAAGCGCTGCCCCGCACCTTTCTCGGTCCCAACTGGGCGAAGCTGATCGACGGACTGTTCGCTGCTGAGGCCAAGGCCGTCGGGTTCGACTTTATTTTCCAATACTCCGCCAACGACTTCATCACCGATTACGACGCACCCTTCTTTTCAGCACTGGAACGGCACCGCGAACGGCTGGTGTTGGGGCGCGCGATCCAGACCTCGGTAGGACGACCCTTCCAGTTTGCTATCGGCGCCGACGAGACCGAGGATGCCCTGGGACTCTGGGAAATCGTCCCTGATGCCGATGGTGTTTTTCGCCGCGTAAGGGATGCCCTGCTCGACGTTGACAAACAGCCGCCCCCCACCCTGAGCGCCGCCATGTTGCGACGCGCCGATGCCCACCCCATGACCGGCGAGTTGCTGATCGCCCCCACAGGACCACTGGAGCTGGTGACGCCCGCCTATTCGATGATCGATGTGCTGCGTTGCGCCGCTGATCCCGCGATCGGCACCGCCCGCCTCAAGGATGCCTTCGCCGGCCGGATGGTGCTGGTGGGTAGCGCCCTCGCCGAAGAGGACCGCAAACCCGCACCCGACCGCTTCTTCCCCATCCCGTGGAGTAAGGCCCATCGCGACCGTGGTGAGACACGCGGCTGCGGCTTGCGGACGGTCGGGGTGTCGGTAGCGGGCTCGGAAACGGTGCCTGGAGTGTTCGTCCATGCCGCCGCCCTAGATGCGGCGATACGGGGCCGTTCGGTCACCCTGGCACCCACTTGGGTGACCGCCCTGATTGCCCTGCTTACCGTAACCATTGCCACCCTGTTAGGTTTCATACTGCACCCCTGGCGGGCTGCCCTCGCCGGAGGAGCACTCGTCGGTGGGCTGCTGCTGGGGGATGCGTTGCTGCTACGTGCCCTAATCTGGATACCTCCCGCCGGAGCGATCCTATCGATCCCCTTCGGATTGGGGGCAACCTTCGCCATCCGTTATATCGCCGAGGTACGCCGCACCCGTCGGGTGCTGCTCGCCTTCAGTCACTACATTTCCCCCGTCATCGTTGAGCGCATCCTAGATGGCCGTGAATCACTAGACTTGTCCGGCGAGATCCGCGACGTCACGATTATGTTCGCCAATCTGCTCGAATTCGGCGCCCTGACCGAACAAGCGCCGCCTCGTACGCTGATTGCCACCACCAACCGCCATCTCGGCATCGTAATCGCCGCGATTGAGGCCCACGCCGGCTATGTAGATCGACTGGCGGGCGAGACAGTAATGGCGCTATGGGGCGCCCCCGCCGCTGATGATCGGCGCACCGCCAACGCCGTAAACGCAGCACTGGAGGCAGTGGCAACACTGACCGCTGCCCACATCGAACCACGCCTGCCGCTGGGTGTGGTCATCCATGCAGGACCAGTAATAGTAGGTAATCTAGGCACTGACAACCGCTACAACTACACTGCCGTGGGTTGTACCGTCACCCT
>CAUYUB010000402.1:0-1768 GCA_963575685.1 Gammaproteobacteria bacterium
GGGATATCGCGGTAAGGACCGAGAATGATCGCGATCCGTCGGGTAAAGCTCCTCGTAACCATCTCGAGTTCCCGCTGTGAGAGTCGATGGGGATCCACCTGCACGCCGCCTTTAGCTCCACCGAAAGGAATATCCACGAGCGCGGTCTTCCAGGTCATCGTTTTAGCCAAACCGATGACCTCCTCCTCATCCGCGTCGGGATGGAACCGAATGCCGCCTTTGCAGGGGCCTCGAGCGCCATTGTGCTGAACGCGATAGCCCCGGAGAACTTCGAAGTGTCCATCGTCCATGCGTACCGGAACCTCGACGCTCACCGAGCGGAATGGCATGCTGAGTCTCTGGCGCATGTAGTCCTCAAGCCCGAGGAGATCGGCAGCGACATCAAACTGGGATCGAGCAATTTCTCCCACGGTCATAACATGGGATAGGTGGTCGGACATACAATGATTCCAGATTCCAGAGAAGTGGGAAGGTACGATATTAAATCATCCGATCATCAGAATGGATAATTCCGACCCACCCTCAACGATACCCCCCGCGGTACCGTTTCCACGCTGTATAATTTCCACTTCGATCGCGATGACAGAACCATGCGTTCCCTATCTACCTTTCGCGCTTTCCTTGCCGTGGCGGCCACTGCCGGTGTCACGGTACTGTTGTTCGTGCTGTTGGCACTCACCGATTGGGCCTTCACCGTACTGAACCGGCTGCGTAGCGCACCCACTTGGTTCATCGTACTCTACGCAATTGTGCTCCTCGCGCTCACCGGGAGTGGGGCGTGGATGGTCTGGCGGCTGTTGGTGCCGAAGCGTCGGGAAGCTGTTCTGCCCCCCGCGCCGCCCCCCACCCAAGAAGAAGTGGAGCGCCGTATCGCCCAAAGTGAACAGTTAGGGCTTGACGTTACCCTGGTTCGCCGCGAGCTGGTCGAACTCAAGAACCGTCGGGCCACCGGCGAGGTCTATATTGCCCTGTTCGGGGAGATCAGTACCGGCAAGTCGTCCCTGGTACGCGCCATGCTCCCCAATGCGGAAGTGGAGATCTCGGCGCGGGGAGGGACCACCCGCGAGGTAATGCGCCACGTCTGGGTCAGTACCGCGCAAGATCGCTTGGTCCTCACCGATCTGCCCGGACTCAATGAGGCCGACGGGGAATTGGATACCATGGCCCGCGAGGAAGCGATGCGTTCCCATGTGGTGGTCTACGTCTGTGACGGTGACCTGACCCGTGACCAGTACCGTGAGTTGCAAGCCCTGCTCGCTCTGAACAAACCCATGGTCTTGGTCCTGAACAAGATGGACCTCTATACCGAGGAAGACCTGGCCGCAGTGCGCCACCGCCTGATGGAGCGGGTCGAAGGGTCTTCGCGCGTAGATGTAGTGGCGATTACGGCCGGAGGCGCTCAAGAGGTGGTGCGGGTCTTTCCCGATGGCCATGAGGAACGGGTGACGCGCGAATTAGAACCCCGGGTTGCCCCCTTGGCGGAAGCCCTCCAGCGTTGTATCGACAGCGATCTATCGACCTTGGAAAAATTACGTGACAGCGCGGTGTTCGTGCTGGCTGCAAATAAACTGGACGAAGCCTTGGCGGTACACCGCCGTACGAAGGCGGAAGAATTGATCGGGCAATACTCCCGTAAGGCGGTGGTCGGGGCCATGGCGGCGGTCGCGCCCGGTACCGATCTCTTGATCCAGGGTTATTTGGGGATCAACCTGTTAAAAGAAATGTGCGCCCTCTATGAGGTTCCGGTCCGGCAAATCGATCTCCAGCG
>CAUYUB010000403.1:0-1765 GCA_963575685.1 Gammaproteobacteria bacterium
GAGGTTGCGTCTTGACCTCTGGAACCCGCGAGACTATACCCACGATCGCCATCGCACGGTAGACGACCGCCCCTACGGCGGCGGCCCTGGGATGGTGATGAAGGTCCAGCCCCTGGAAGATGCCTTGCGCGCCGCACGGGCTGCCATGGGCAACGAAGTCCCAGTGGTGTACCTCTCACCCCAAGGGCAACCCTTGACCCAGGCCATCTTAGGGGAACTGGCGGAGCAACCGGCACTGATTATGGTGGCGGGACGCTACGAAGGGGTGGACGAACGTTTTATTGAGGTGGAGGTGGACCGAGAGTTGTCCATCGGCGACTATGTCCTCAGTGGCGGCGAATTGGCCGCGATGGTGGTGATTGACGGCCTCACCCGACTGCTGCCGGGTGCTTTGGGCCATCCCGCCTCGGCAGGCCAGGATTCGTTTGTGGATGGCTTACTCGACCATCCCCACTATACCCGCCCCGAGGTCTACGCTGGACAGCCGGTACCGGAGATATTGCGGTCAGGCAACCATGAAGCGATCCGACGCTGGCGTCTTACTCAGGCCCTGCATCGTACCCGCCAACGCCGCCCGGACTTATTGGCGAATCTTGTCCTGACCGACGAACAACGTACCCTATTGGAGGGATTTTGAGCCGTATTGCCGTATTTCGGCCGCCCCAGTAATGCCGGTTTCTTTTTTTATCCATTGAATTTTTAAACAAACAATTCGTTTTTGGAGCCCTGTTAGCATGAGCAACCTTCTTCAGCAAATCGAAGCCGAGCAGATGACTCGGCCCATCCCGCCGTTCCGTCCGGGCGATACCGTGGTGGTCCAGACCCGCGTCAAGGAGGGTGACCGCGAACGCCTCCAAGCCTTTGAAGGTGTAGTCATTGCCCGCCGCAACCGGAGTCTGGGGTCATCCTTCACGGTGCGTAAGGTCTCCCACGGTGAGGGCGTAGAGCGCACTTTCCAAACCTATAGCCCCACCGTCGCCGAAATTCTCATCAAGCGTCGCGGTGACGTACGCCGCGCCAAGCTCTATTATCTGCGCGAGCGGAGTGGTAAGTCTGCGCGTATCAAGGAAAAGCTATAAGGAAAACGGCCGTCTGGGCGTACCGTTTCGTTTCTGTCCTCTGAATGGATTTATTTTTTGGCATAAAAGAAAAATCATTAAATAATTTTTCTTTTATGCCAAAAACAAAAACAAGAGGCAGGGATGAAACGGCTACGCCTCAACGGGAATACCGATGGCCGCCCCTGTTCCCGATCTGACCCTGATCGTCCCCGACCTGCTCCGGGACACAGTCACTCCGCTTCCCGCGCTGGCGCGTCTGCTGGCCCGCTCCGATCCGGTCCCGAGTGGGGCGGTCGATTTCCTTGATCGTCAGTTTTTCCAGCTCTTCGGTATTGCCTCCGGCGATCCATTGCCGATAGCGGCAGTTACCCACGCCCTCGACAGTGACGACCCTGCTCCCAGTGGTTGGTGGATACGCGCCGACCCGGTCTATCTACACCTTGACCGTAGCCGGTTGGTACTCTTCGATCAGCGCGTACTCCCTCTCTCCAATGACGATGCGGTACGTCTGGCAGCCGAGATCACGAACGGATCAGACTTTCGTTTGGAGGCGTTGTACCCCTCGCGTTGGTACCTGCAACTGCCCGAACCCGCGCGCATCCGTACCTCAACGCTGGCTACCGTCCATGGTCAAGACATTCGCCACTACCTACCGGTTCGGCTTGTCGCTTCGCCACGCTGCCGATTATCGGGTTGTTGGGCTA
>CAUYUB010000404.1:0-1763 GCA_963575685.1 Gammaproteobacteria bacterium
CGAATTTCCGATAAAGGAGGACGTCGGGCATATCTTCCAACATAAGTGGCGGTTTTTTCTAGATCCTGCCGTTCCTCGGTGATATGGACGAAGACAGGCTACCCACGAGGGGATGAGTTTGGCGGCTTTACGGATCGCCGCCTAGCTATGTTGACCCAAGCAGGCAGCCAACACGATCTGGAGCATCTGGATGAAGATGATGCTGAGTCCCTTTTTGACTTGCGCTGCATCCTGTAGCGCTCCGGTCTTCAGGTCGACAGTGGAGGGTGGTGCCGAGGTCGCATACTGCCGTTGCATGGCGGCTTGGTTGGCGAGGGCCTCGTTCAGGCCCGCCTCCGCGGATTGAACGGCTTGCACCGCGCAGGCTTCACGCGCCTCCCAATTTGGAGGACGTCCCGGACTGTGGGCCTGTTGTCGTAAGCCGCGCGTCCTTTGGCAACCACTTCCTCGACCTCCCGTGCCGTCGCCAGGAGGTGGGTGGCTTGTTCCACCTTCGCCGCCAGGGGACCCGCTGTTCCGCGGGTAATGGCATTCGTTGACCACTACTCTTTTTCAGGGGGATATACCCGGAAACCATATCCACCGCAACCAGCACCATATTGGCAAAAAAAGTCTCGTCGACGCCCAGGCTGAGCTTACGTAGTGGCATCATCGTGGCCAGTTCCTGTTGCGCACGCTCCCCCCACTTCCCACCGCGGAAAGCAGCTCTTTCATGCGGGTTTGAAGGGTCATGCGCACACGCCACCAACGTATCCAATCCCATCAATTGTGTCTATTGAGCCAGCCAGGCGCGTGCCGATGCGTCGCCCTCCTTTGCAGCTTGGAGCGTACCCGGTAGGTCCTGCGCGATGCGTTCCCGAGCTTGGATGGTCGTCATTTTATCGACGCTCAGGACAGCTCATCGGGCTTGTTTGGGGCCTCACAATAGAGAGTTGAGACGTCTCCGATGCGCTCCTCCTTACGTTCGTCGGGTTTGGCGTTCAGCCAGTAGCGGCTACGGTGAGGTTGCAACGTTTTGCTTTTTAACACTTTGCGTAAGTGGCTCGCCGATAGCTTTTCGACAATGCCCTGCTTTACCGCTTCGGCAGCTAGCTCCTCACTACTCCAGTGGGTGATGGGGCGTCCGTACTTCTCGGGGGGCTCGCAGGCCAATGCCATGATTTGACAACATTGTTCCGCACTTATGGTGTCCGGTCGTCCGGGACGAAGCAGGTCCGACAGCCGATCTCTAATCGGCTTCAGCGCACGTTCAACCCAACGCTTCGTCCACTGGGTCACCTTCGCCTTGGTGGTACCCAGTTGCTCCGCAATCGTCTAATTGGTAGCACATTCCTCATTTGCCATTAGGATGATGCGTGCACGATTGGCGATATGTTGGGGGGTACTCTGTTTGCGGACGAGTCGCTTTAGGGTTGTCTGTTCCACGGATGTGAGGTTAATCCGATACTGGGTTCGTGCTTACATTTTTATTTCGTGGTTATTATGACGTCGTGAGACCTAGCGATGTTACCGGTATTTGCGCGCTGCTGTACTACGCGCTGCTGTACTAGTAGTCAGTCATACTGATTCGAACGGGTAGTGCAGTGGGTGGCATCCAAAACGTCCGTTCACAATCTATCCCTGCGCATCAGTATGACTGACTACTAGCCCCATCGCTCATGCGGACGAGAGCAGTATGCGGGTAGCCGGCAAACTTCTTTTGCGGGTGCTCAGTCCTTCTGCACCATCCGTTCTTACCTCGACACCCGGCGCAAGCAGGGTAC
>CAUYUB010000405.1:0-1753 GCA_963575685.1 Gammaproteobacteria bacterium
TTGATTTAGATGAATTGAGCGAGTTAATGGGCGATGATGAACCCACCGAAGGATTAACAGACGAGGACGCTGTTCCCGAGCTGCCTGTTGAGCCCCGCACCAAGATGGGTGATGTATGGTTGCTTGATGGTCACAGGTTATTGTGCGGAAGTTCAACTGAATCTCATAGCGTTGAATTGGTTCTTAACGGACAGCAACCAAACACAATGATAACCGATCCGCCTTATGGAGTTAAATATGAGGCCGACTGGAGAGCCAAGGCAAAGGGGCGTGTAGCAACGGAAAGAGAAAACAACAGCAACCTGATGAATGACGATCAGGCCGACTGGTACGATTCTTATGTTCTATTTCCTGGGACTGTTGCTTACGTTTGGCATGCTTCATCATTCACTGATGTTGTAATGGATTGTCTAAGACGCGCAGGATTCGAAATCAAACAGCAGATCATCTGGAATAAAAACGTCCACGCATTAAGTAGGTCTGACTATCACTGGAAGCATGAGCCATGCTGGTATGCAGCAAAACCTAATGGGGACAGGAATTGGAAGGGCGGAAGAACTCAAATGACTGTGTGGGACATTAAGTCAGTTATTTTTGAAAAAGATGGCGGGGGAAAAACAAGCCATCCAACGCAAAAGCCAGTTGAGATATACACTAGGGCACTTGAGCATCATACAAATCAAGGTGAGTATGTATATGAGCCTTTTGGTGGCAGCGGGACTTCAATTATTGCCTGTGAAAAATTAGGAAGAAGGTCTTTAGCCATAGAGCTAGACCCAAAATACTGCGACGTAATCGTTAAGCGATGGCAGGATTTCACAGGTAAGCAGGCCACGCTAGAATCAACAGGAGAGCTATTTGATGGCTAAGCCGACACCTGAAACATGGGCGAAAGCGAAGGCACTTTTCACTAAAGGAAAAAGCTACCGGGAAATAGGTGAGCTGTTAAATATACCATTCTCGACAGTACGCGATAAGGCTAAATCTGGAGGATGGACAAAAGGTGAACTCGCACAGGTAATTGCAGACACGGTAAAGGCTGAGGCAGCAATCCGCACACTTGAACCCGCACAGCAGGACATTGTGCGGAACGAAGTCTCAAAGCAGCTTGAGGGCATGGAGTTTTATGCTACTCATGCGCGTAAAGTCGTCAAGATGGGCATGGTTGCGTACAGCAAAGACCCGACACCGATAGGCATGAAAACAGTGCTGGATGGAATGAAGTCGGGTATGCAGGTCGAGGGAATTGTGCCGTTTTATCCGAACGCGCAAACGATTAATAATGCCAACGCACAACAAACCGTTCAGCCTATCATTACCACACGGGTAGTGGATAATGGTAATTGACCTTCTTCCAGCACAAGATGCATTTATTTACAGCACAGAAAAGTACCCGGCAATCGTCGGAGGATTAGGATCTGGGAAATCAAAAGCCGGTACTTTGCGCCTTATTCTACGACTAATTGGCGATCCTGGTTCAAACGGCGCGTATTACATGCCAACTTACGATTTAATTAATCTAAGAGCGATACCCGGCGTAGAACAAGATTTAGACGAACTGGGTATTGCGTACAAAACCAACAAATCTAACTATTCAATCGAAATATATGGATTCGGTTTTATTATCTTTCGATCATACGACCGTCCTGAACGCATCATTGCCTATGAAGTTGCGCATTCAATCTGCGACGAGCTGGACACGCTACCCAAGGAAAAAGCGGCTATTGTCTGGCGCAAGATCAGCGAGCGCAAC
>CAUYUB010000406.1:0-1750 GCA_963575685.1 Gammaproteobacteria bacterium
CCTGAGACCACTCCTCCTGTGGGAGAAAAACAACTCGTATTTTATACGGACATCGGACAACTATGTTGACAAACACCGCCCTCGTTACTGTGAACACGCCCTAATCAAGAAATAAATTGGAAAAATCGTAATCCATGACCTCCGATGGTTTCTGTAGATACTCTCCCTGAATGTAATCTACCCCATATTGCCAAAGGAGGCTCAAGGTATTCGCATCCCGGACTGATTCGGCCAGCGTGTATTTTCCCAGGGTGTGGACCTGCTCGTTGAGGGTTCGTACTAAGATCTGGTGATCGCGATTGGTCGCCAGATCTTGGATGAGGGTGCCGTCGATCTTAAAATAATCGACATCCAGCTGGCGCAGTTGGGAAGAAACCCCCGCACTGCCCCGGCAGTGCGCTAAGGAAAATCCACAACCCAGTCCATGTAGTGAGGGGATGAGATCGCGCACCCGAAGATAATGATCGATGGCGAAGGTGTCATAGATCTGCAAAACGAGAGCGCTGGCGGGAATGCCTGACGATTTAAGCTTCCCTCCCAGCCAGATAGGGAACGTTTCATCCAGTAGTGTGTCCCGAGATAGCCCAATCAATAACCGTACTGGTTTGCCGCCTCGGATCTGACGCTCGACGAGCACCTCCAAGACCCGAGAGATCGACCAACGATCCACTGCCGCCGGGAGGTGGGCGTCATCCATGGCCTGCATCGTCTGCTCGGGGATCGGCTGGCTTCCGTTGGGTTCGGCGAGTCGGGTCAAGACTTCGTAAAGTTCGCGTCCATCGCCCCGCAGATACACAATGGGTTGATAGAAAAGGAGCAATTGATTTCGCTCCAGAGCCATACGCAGAAGATTTCCTCCCTCCGCCGCGGTAGATTGTTTCGAGCGTTCTTCCTCGGATTTGCAGACCATCACCCCCTTACCATTACTTCCCCGCGCCGCCGTGGCAGCGGCTTCCAGCCGCGACAACAGTATCTGACTGTCTTTGACATCCAGGTGAGAGGGGTGGAAACCGACACTACTGGTGGCACCGACAGTGACTCCCTCTATCTCGATTAGGTTGTTGCTCAGGGCGTTGCGGATCCCTTCGGCAAGATTGCGGAGCCGCGTTTCATCCCCTTGGATGGCGAGAATGGTGAATACGCCATCCCCGACACTGGCGACCAAGTCGCCGGATTCCGCATGGCGGGTGATGAGGAGGGCTACTTCTTTGAGTACCCGATCGGCACCCGCGATGCCTACCTTACCTCGTAGTGCCGTCAAGTTGTCGACCGTCAGATAGATCACCCCGGGATGGGTAGATAAGGTCCGTTCCAACTCTTGTAGGAAATATTGGCGGTTGTACAACCCGGTGAGGGAGTCCCGGCGGGTCAGATTGTTAAGCTGTTCCTCAAACTCAGTGGTTCGTGACAGATCGTGGACCACTACCTGGATGCAGGGCTCGCCATCCAATACCGTGGGAGTGAACTCGAATCGGGCCGGAAATTGCTCGCCATCACTACGAAACGCCTGGATCTCCAGGGGTTGAATCTCACTACCGGGATGTTCCGCACTACGTAGCAGCTCCTTGAGCGGGTGGTGCACCCGAGGGGAGACGACATCCAGTATGGGAACCCCAATCACCTCGTCTGCATCGGTAAATCGAAAGGTCTGGAGATAGGCAGGATTGGCAAGGATATGCACCCCTTCTTGGACATAGGCGATGGCATCCCGGGCATTGTTGAGCAAAATTCGGCAGCGTCGTTCGGTTTC
>CAUYUB010000407.1:0-1749 GCA_963575685.1 Gammaproteobacteria bacterium
CAGCGGTGGATCAACGATTGCCAGATCCTCCTCCATCACAGTGCGGTCAATGCCGAACGTGAGGCACGTGGCGATCTGCCGATCAATAGCCTGTGGCTCTGGGGCGAGGGAGATACTCCTCGGGTACCCGCGGATATCTTCACTCGAGTCTGGAGCAATAATCCCCTGGCCCTAGGATTGGCGCACCTTTCCGCCACACCGTACACCGCTACACCTGCCGATGCCGAAAGTTGGCTCGCCCGAATTGACCGCGCGGGAAATCATTTGGTGGTGTTGGAAGATCTAATCGATCCATCCCTGTCCGAATCCATCGAACCAATTGCGTCCTCCGCAGCCCAAACCAAGGTTCTGCGCCGATTGGAGCAAACATGGTTCGCCCCGTTGCAGAACGCCTTACGTGCAGGAACGCTCGCCAGCCTGACCCTTTATCCTTACCCTGGACTCCCGCGACGTATTACCGGTTCCCTGCTACGCCGGCGTTGGTGGCGACGCAGTAGGTAGGTATTAGGCCGTTAGCGGTTGATTATCCTATCGTTGAAGGAAACACTTTGTCAGGGTTAAGAATGCTGCGGGGGTCAAAAATAGTTTTGATCTGTTGCATTACCCCAAGGGTTACCGGATCGATTTCGCGGTTGACGAAATTACGTTTCTGGGTCCCGACCCCATGCTCACCGGAAAGGGTCCCGCCCAGACGTAGCACCAAATCAAAAACCTGATCCAAGCAGCGGTCCGCCTCGGCCATTTGGGCGGGATTGTCGGGGTCGACCAACAGATTGACATGGATATTGCCATTGCCGGCATGGCCGAAGTTGACGATGGTGATGCCATGTTCCGCGCCGAGACGACGCAAACCGGCGATTAACTCCGCCATCCGTGATACCGGCACCACCACATCCTCATTGATCTTCTTGGGGGCCACGGTACGCAGGGCTGGCGAGAGGGCCTTGCGTGTGGCCCACAACGCCTCGGTTTCGTCTTGCGTCACAGCGGTATGTAGTTCCAGTAATCCCTCCCCACGTGCGGCTGTCGCCACCTGTGCCGTCGCTTCATCCAGCCCTGCGCTGGGACCATCAACCTCAATCATCAGCAACCCTCCCGCCCCTTCGGGTAGGGACGCCTTGGAATAGGTCCGGATCATCTCGATGGCCTGCCCATCCATCATTTCCAGGGCGCACGGCGTAACCGCCTGACCCATGATCCGTGCCACGGCCGCCGCCGCCGCCTCCATATCTGCGTAGACTGCCTGCAAGATACGCCGGGCTTCAGGCAAGGGTGTGAGTTTGAGCGTTGCCTCGGTGACGATGGCAAGCGTTCCCTCCGAACCAATAAGGAGTCGGGTGAGGTCGTAACCCACCACCCCCTTGGTGGTGTAGACCCCGGTGCGAATAATCTCACCCGCCCCGGTTACCGCCCGTAGTCCCAGCGTGTTCTCTCGGGTTGTGCCGTACTTAACGGCGTGGGGACCCGCGGAGTTACAGGCAAGATTGCCGCCTATCGTACAAAAAGCGGCGCTAGTGGGATCGGGGGGCCAGAAAAAACCATGAACAGCGGCAGCCTCTTGCACTTCCTGGTTGGTAACCCCGGGTTCTACCACCATCACCCGGTTAGCCGGGTCCATGGTGAGGATGCGCGCCATCCGTTCCATGGCCAACACCAATCCGCCGCGCACCGGGACTGCTGCCCCAGCAGTGCCGGTACCACGTCCACGGGCGACGATGGGCACGCTGAATTCGTTACATAACTGCACAC
>CAUYUB010000408.1:0-1729 GCA_963575685.1 Gammaproteobacteria bacterium
TGCTTTACACCTGCACGCTTGCGATCGCGTTCTGCGAGCGTGAATGGCATTGGCTCGAGCAGCGTCACCAGGTTGGTCGCCGCAACGTAGCTTTCCACCTGCATCGAGATCCCGGAGTTGAGGCCAGACGAAAACGTGATCTTGCCGTAGGCGTAGTTTCCCTCGACCTGTCCGGAGGCTGTCCCGGAGATCGTGAAGACCTTGTTGCTCGTAACGACGTTTACCGTGCCGGCCTTGGTGTAGGAGGCGATGGTTACCTTGCAGCGGGTATCCCCCAGGGTAGCATCGCACTCGGGCGTGTAGATGCGGCCGATGCTCGTAACCAGGAGCTGCGTCAGCGAGCGGAACTCGATCCTGGCCTGGTTGTCTCGGATCTCGACCTCTCCCAGGCGCCCGCGGGCGAGCTTGACGATTCCCATGCTCGTGTCGGCCCAGTTGATCAGAAACGTCCAGGCTTCGGCGTGGTCGTAGAGGCCGGCACGCAGCTCAGCGTCTGTGCCGGTAGCACTCGCGAAGGCCATCTCCAAATCGAGCGAGGCCGGGTTGAGCGAGGCGTTCTGGCGGTAGGGCGAGGGCCGTCCGCTCTCGAGCGGGGTGTAGGTGACGCCGTCATAGACGATTGCCTCGTCGTGGTCGGTGTAGGCCTTCACCACGGCGTCGCGGCGCTGGATCTTCCAGCACATGGCGAGTGTCATGAGCTCGCCCTCGAGGTGGGTCTGCAGCGCCGAGGAGATCGTCCTCATCAGGTATCCCCGTATTTAAGCTCGATCAGTAGTACCGAAGCAGCACCGCTTGTGTAATAGTCCAGATTGATTGATAACTCGTCAGTATCGAAGCGGCAGGGAACGTCGAACTCGAAACCGGCCGTGACGGCCTGCCCTGTGGTGGGAATATTTCCAGCAGTGAATGTAACGATACCGGTCGTGGCATCAAGCGTATAGTGGGTGGTAACTGTTTTGGTCACTCCCGCAACCGCGATCATGACGGTTGATGCGATCGGCTTAACTATCTTGCGGCTTCTGGTATATGCTCCCTGGGTGTAGGTTTTATAGAGACTGAATGTGGCGAGTGCTCCGGTTCCAGTGCCGATCGCACAGTCGGTTGCGGCCGGTGTTGCGGTGCGTCCGCAGCTTTTATAGTCCATGTGGTCTTTGTAGCGAAATCCAACCGCTTTTCCAGCCACAACGTGAAAATAGGAAAGCAAATTCTCAAGGCGGTCAAGGGTTTTGATACCGTAGGCAACGTCATATTTGTGGCGCGGGTAGCTCCAGCGCTGGTTACGGCTCTCGCTGCCGGAGTCCTGCTCGACTACGGTCGTTGACCATACCGGTCCACCATTACTGCCGTAGGATATGTCGTCTGGGAATCTTGGTGATTCGATGAATGTGGGCATCTATGCGTTCCTTTGCCCGGCACGCTGCAGGCTTGTGAATAGCGCGGTCTGAAGGTGGTTTAAACTTTCGCGGTCCATGCGCCCCCCGGGGGCTGCCACGTTGATCGTGATGTTATTTGTATTGGCAGACTTCCCCTTGGCTATCACTCGCTCGCCGCGTTGCAATACCGCCGGGAACTCGTCGGCGGCAAGACCGTTGTGAAGGCGTGGGGCTGTTGCGATCATCCAGGCGGGCATCTCGCGGTGGGGAAACGACGTTCTCCCGACCATGCCGCCGGAGTGCATTTCCCACCCACCAGTTTTGGCTCCGTAGGGGTTCCCGCCCGTGTATCCGCC
>CAUYUB010000409.1:0-1716 GCA_963575685.1 Gammaproteobacteria bacterium
CACCCGTCGGTGGTGTCCCTAGAGGGGAGACCATGATTCAAGACCCTTCCACCTATCCCATCGTGATGTGCTTTTCAGGCCACGATGCCACCGCCGGTGCCGGACTTGCAGCGGACATCGAGACCCTCATGAGTTTGGGGTGTCATCCCAGCCCGGTGGTGACTACCGTCACGGTGCAGGATACGGTTGACGTCAAGAGCTTCACCCCGCTCCTCTCCAGTCTAGTCGAGGCCCAGGCACGCGCGGTGTTGGAGGATATGAAGGTAGCTGTCTTCAAGATCGGGATGGTCGGAAGTGTGGAAAATGTCGAGGCGATTCACGCCATTCTGCGCGACTACAAAACTCTACCCGTGGTATTGGACCCTATTGGTTGGAGTACGACCAGGGACAACAAGATCCTACCGGAAGTTTAGCCGATGATTTTACGGATATCTACTTTGAACTCAAGCGAGGTCTTAAATTATTGGAAGGTGGAGGCACCGGCAACGCCTTGGCCCTATGGAAAGGAAGCTTCCTGGTCCATTGGGGACAACACTTAGTGGATGCCGAACGTCAAGTATATTCTCTCTTTAGCCGTCGGCAGCAGCAAGGCTATTCAATGCAATGCGCCGGTGGGGTAAACTGAATCACTTTACGCTGAAGGAATAATACGAGAGCGATCGCAAATGTACGCTAACCTGTTTTCTCCCTTTGAAAACGTGAAAAATCTGGGCGGCAAAGCTTGGGAACATGCGGTTGCGTTGGATTTGTTGAGCACGTCAAAAATAGAGGACTGCTCTATCCATTGTTTTCATTATCAACAGATGTTTGAGTGCTTATTCAAACACGTTTTAGAAACCAGGAGCGCGTACGGGGCGTACTCAAAATCACATAAGCTGAACCGGCTGCTGGAGGAGGTGATCGGCGTAACCGTCTTTCGCACGGATAAATCTAAATACCACTACCCACTGGTTGCCATAACAATATGCGCGGAAGAGTATCGGTACAACTTCGATATCGAATGTAAAGTATATTTCGATGCCGTCGCAGAATGCGATAATTTATTAAAAGAACTTCTGCAATTTGTAGATCGTCGGTAATCCGTGTTGCGCCGGAGGGGAGGCTTCTATCCATTACGCAAGGATTTTTCTGTTAAGCCACATGCGGGCGTACACCAGCCTACTCGGCCATATCCTTGGTTCCCACCCGGATATCAATGGCTATTACGAAATGCACTTGAGCTATCAATCCGTCAAGGATTTGGAATGCCAAGAGCAGCACTACGCAAGACAGGAAGAGTTGAAGCCGGACAGCCACTACCTGTTCGATAAACTCTTACATAACGATTATGATCTAAAACTGGAAAAGCTAAATCTGGAGGGAGCAGTCATCCTACTCGCATTGCGACCACCAGAACAGACCATCAAAAGCATCATTCATCTGTTTGCGAAAAAAAATACCAACGACCTGTATTCCTTGCCATCGGAAGCAACCAAATATTACATTGAGCGTTTGGTGAAACTTGGCGAATTTAGTCGGCAATACCCGCAACGTTATTATTACCTTGACGCTGAGTTAATCCGTTCCGCTACCCAAAAAATATTGACCGCGCTGAGTCGGTGGCTGCACTTGGCGGTACCACTTTCGGGGCAATACCAACGCTTTTCAAAAACCGGCATCGCTGGTGCGGGTGATTCCTCACCTGCCATCATTAGCGGAAAAGTCATTGATCAGGAA
>CAUYUB010000410.1:0-22573 GCA_963575685.1 Gammaproteobacteria bacterium
AGGATTAGCGAATGCGGTCGCGGTATTCAAGGTAGAGAGTGAGGTCGTGGCTCACCATGCTACTGGGGGACCCAGCGTGTCGTCGCGTTCTGCCGGTAAGCCGACCACCAAGCTGCCCGCGCTATCCGTAGCAAGGCCAACGACTTCCGCGCACTCGGCGAAACGGACGAATCCGCCTGCTACGCAGAAGCGGACTCATTTATCTTCTCCGGGAAACCAGGAAGAGACCTGGAAGGAATTTTGATATTCGAGGGGTATCGTCCGTAACGGTGCGCTTCGTGCCTCAGCGCACCCTACGGTTTTTCGAAAGAGATTGGTCCGCCAGGAAGTATCTCATTCGTAGGGTGCGCTGAGGCACGAAGCGCACCAGTCACGGACGATGCGATAAACCGGGGATCGTGAATTATTCATGAGCGATATTCTTTCCCCAGCGACGCGTATTGTTGTGCCCGCAGATCGAACTCTGCACGATCATCGGGCGTCAGATCCCGCAGGAATTTAGCAGGTGTCCCCGCCCAGAGTTGTCCTGACGGCAAGGTTTTGCGCGGCGATAATAAGGCACCCGCAGCGAGCATCGCATAGCTCTCAATCCGTGCGCCATCCAGTACCGCGGATTTCATCCCCACAAAGGCATGGTCGTCCAACTGGCATTCGTGCAACAATGCGCAATGCCCAATGGTGACATCATTGCCGATATGGGTCCCTCTTCCAGCGGATCCGACATGGATGACCGTACCATCCTGCACATTGGTTCGCGCTCCAATTCGGATGATATTTACATCACCACGCACTACACAGCCAAACCAAATGGAGCTTTCCGCTCCGATAACCACATCACCAATGATCACCGCACCCGGAGCGATAAAGGCGGTCGGGTCGATTTGAGGCAGGATTCCACGGTAGGGTAGAATCATAGGAGAAGCATTCGTTTTAGGTTTTTCCTTTATATACATGCGTGGATGGCTAAACGAATGGTCATAGGTCATGGTTGCTCTCCCCTCAAAATGTTTTATATGCCTGATTCCTGATTCCCGGTAATCAGTCGGTAGGATGCGTGGTGCCTCGACGAACGGTAAGTGAATCACCTCCGGGAGGATTCTGCTTAGTATCGGGTTGACCGGGTTTTTCGGGTGCCGGCAGCTCGTTGTAGATCTGTCCTTCGACTTTGGCAAGCAGGGTGGGGACCAATTTCTCCGAGAAGCCTGCGAGAAAGCACCACAGCAGCAGCAGCAATGCGGTAGCATTACCCGTAGAACCTGTTTCTGAGATCGCACTCGATGACAGGTTCGGAAAAATTCCGCCGCCTAACCCGCCGGCCTTGAAGAGTAAGAGCAGAACCAATGCGGCGCCGACCCCAACCAGAATACGTGCAAAGATCAGGCTTTGGCTGCGCAACAGTTTGAGATCTTCGAGCGAACTTTTATCGGAACCGTTGCGGAAGCCGATCAGCATACTGAATGCCGCACCCATCCCACCGGCCAGACTCCCCATTCCGATAAACTGACTGAGATGTCCGTTGGTCATTGTTGCCAATTCGGGAAGTTGCCAATTCAATAAGGCGAACACAAAAGAGAGGGTCAGCACCGCAAACCATCCAGCGACACGTCCGCCCAGTTGTTTGATATAACAGTGCCTAACCGCTGAAACGGTATAACGCCATTGCAGATCGCTGATGAGGTGTTGGAGAAGCGAACGCTGGGCCTGAATGGCGGTGGCGGTACGGTCGGCCATGGTGGTCCGGTAGGCCTTTTCGTACCAGGCAAAAATTTGTGGTGTCAGCATCTTGCGTGCTTCTAATAACCGGCGGCCGAATTCCGTGCGCACGGTGTCGGCGTCATAGAGGAATACCAACAATTGTTCGACTCGGTGGGAGTTGGTTAACGTCCAGTGTTGATTATTTTTCTCCGAGAGTAGCGTATGGATCTGTTCGCGGATTATCGTTTGCTGTGGCTCTAATTTTTCAGGAATGGCCTGAAACTGTGCATTCAGCGTCTGAAAAGATTGTTCAGTAAAAACCTTAATCTCTCCAATCTCGACATCTTCTTCGGATTGACGTGGCCAGGTAAGGGGCATCCATGACCACCACTTGCTACGACCGATAATGTTTGCCGGTGTTACCGCGTGCTCAGTCTCCGGGGGGATGGGGGTTCTGTTTGTGTCCATGAGGTCTCTCTATCGGTTTATTCATTGACATAGCGAAGCGTCTATATACCACATTCATCGTGTCCGAAACGAGTATCCGGGACGGGAATGGATACCCGGTCGGTACGGATTCACCTATGGTAGCTTGTCATCGCTACGCCCATCCCGCACAATCCCCTAATCGTCCGTGTCCCCCCTCGAACCTCCCCAACATGTCGCTTCTGGCCTTTGGAATCAACCATAAGACCGCCCCAGTGGCGATCCGGGAGAGGGTAGCGTTCACACCAGATCGGATAGAGCACGCCCTGCACCAACTTGCCGCGAACGACTCTACCCAGGAGGCGGCAATCCTCTCCACCTGCAACCGTACCGAGATCTACCTCGGCATGGAGAGCCCCAAAACCGAAGAGCTATTGGAATGGCTGGCTAATTTTCATCAACTGTCCGGCCGTGATCTGGCGCCCTATGTTTATGCCTACCCTGATCATGCAGCGGTACGGCACATTCTGCGAGTAGCAAGCGGCCTGGATTCGCTCATCCTGGGAGAGCCTCAGATTTTGGGGCAGATGAAGCTGGCCTACACCGCCGCACGGAATGCGGGTACCATCAGTAACTTGTTGGACCGGCTGTTCCAACATACCTTTGCGGTTGCCAAACAGGTGCGTACCGACACGGCCATTGGCAATTCGCCGGTATCGGTGGCCTTCGCCGCAGTGAGTTTGGCGCGCCAGATCTTCAGCACCCTTAGCGAACGTACTGCACTACTCATCGGTGCCGGCGAGACCATTGAACTGACCGCTCGCCATCTGCGTCAGAACGGCATTGGACGCATCATTGTCGCCAATCGCACGCTGGAGCGTGCCCACCTCCTGGCAGCGGAACTGGGCGGTTACGCCATCGCCCTGAACGAAATCCCGGACCATTTGGCCGAGGCCGACATCGTCATTTCTTCCACGGCAAGTCCCGAGCCTATCCTAGGCAAGGCGACCGTGGCGAGTGCCATCAAGGTACGCCGTCATCGTCCCATGTTTATGGTAGACATCGCGGTGCCCAGAGACATTGAGCCAGGGGTTGGGGATCTGTCAGATGTTTATTTATATACGGTAGATGACTTACAGGAGGTAATCCAGGAAAATTTGCGCTCGCGTCAGGAGGCCGCGAAACAGGCGGAGGAGATTATTGATGTCCAGGTCACCGTCTTTATGGGGTGGGTACAATCCTTGGAGGCCGTGGCCACCATCTGCGCCTACCGCGCACAGGCGGAGAGTCTGCGTGATCTGGAATTGGAAAGGGCTCAACGGATGCTTGCCGCCGGTAGGGACCCAGCCGAGGTACTACGGTTACTAGCGCGAGGTCTGACCAACAAGTTCCTGCACCGGCCTTGTACGCAGTTGCGTCAAGCTGCCTATGATGGACGTACCGAGATTCTTACCGTAGCGCAAAAGTTATTTGATCTCGGTGGATAAGGATAGCGGATATAAAAATAAGACAGTATGGGTATGGGTTGGAAAAAATTAAAAAGTATTTTCTTCTGCGCCTTACCCTCTAAAACAGGCGAAGAGAAAATGGTCTGCGAACTTTTACCACTTTGGAGAAGATTACTGATGAAACGTTCATTGTTGGCCCTGGTTCTGGTTTCGAGCGTCACCCTCCCGATGACTGCCGATGCCGGTTTGATACGCGATGCGGGACGTTCCTGCGTATTTGGTGCAGCCCTCCTCGCCACCACCACTTATCTTGGCCTAACCCCGGCGCTGCTGGCTACAGGTCCATTGAGCCTACCCGTTGCGATTCAGTCAACAACGGCATCCAATGCCGTCGTAGGATGCGGCGTCACTGCCGCCGCCTCGACTGCCGCCTCGGTATTCACGTGGATCTACGATTCGATCTTTTGAGAACTTCGGGTCCATTTAAGTCGCGATACGCCAACAGCGTGTTGGTATGACTCCCTGGGGCAACGCGGTCATACCAACACGCCGTTGGCGTGTTTCATCGGCATCAAACCTCAAACTGTTCGGTAACACGTTTCAGGTCCGAAGACAGGTCGGAAACGCCTTGGCTGATTTGAACAATACGTTCGGATTGGTTTTCGGCCTGTTGAGAGATCCCGGTCAATTGCTGAGTCACCTCGCCGACCTGGCGCGCAGCCTGGCGTTGTTGGGTCGTGGCTGCAGCAATATGGCTATTCATTTCCGAGATGGTTCCCACTTTGTTCAAAATGGCATCCAGCAATTGTCCAGTGAGTTGCACCTTGGTCACGGTATCTTGGGCTTGGCTCTGACTGAATCGGACGGCATCCACCACCGTGGCGGTACTTCCGACCAATCGGCTGATCACGGCAGAGACCTCAATGGTGGCATCCTTGGTCTGATTGGCGAGGTTTCTCACCTCATTGGCAACTACCGCAAACCCGCGGCCCTGTTCACCGGCCCGCGCGGCCTCAATGGCGGCATTCAGGGAAAGGAGGTTGGTCTGTTCGGAAATATTCTTGATCATATCGACGATTGAATTGATTTCCTTGCTACCGGTATCGATTTTCTGGGTAGCACCGAAGACCAGGTTGATCTGTTCCGCAAGGTTATGGATACACCCGATCGTGTCATGAATCGCCCGTTGTCCGTCTCCTGCCACGGTATGGGCCTCTTGTGCGGCGCAGGAGGCGGAATTGGCGCTTTCGGCAATCTGTTCCACTTGCTGAGTAATCAAGCCGATTCTATCGGCAACCAAAAAGATACTTTTACGTTCAGTAGCCAGTAGCTGCTCGGAATCCCTGGCCAGATCCGACATATCGTTGGTCGCATAATCGAGATTGGCTGCGTTGCTGGCCAGACCTTGAATCTCTTGCTGTAGTTTTGCCACAAAGGTATTGAACCAACTTACCAGTTCGCCAATTTCGTCGCTCGTGTCGATCTTGTTCCGGGTGCGAAGGTTGCCGTTGGCCAGACTCTGGAAAGAGCCAACCACCTCCACCATTGAACGGCGAATGGTATTGGCTACATAGAATGACAGCAGCAAGCTGATGGTAATGAAGGCAAAGGCACTGATCACGCCGATAATGATGGCGCTCTTGGTAGTACGTGACGTTTCGTCGAGGCTATCGGAAAATTCCTGTTGGGTCGTCTCCTTGAAGGTTTTCAACTGGGCGGAGAGCCGCTGTTGGCGTTCCTGCATCTGGCCGATATCTCCCTGGAGGGCACTGAAGTCGGCTTTGCCGCTGGCCATGGTCAGCGAGACCTGTTTCGCTAGGGTAAAATAGTCGTTAAACAGTCGCTCGATTTCCAGAGCAACTGGACCCCGCTCAGGCTTCAGACGCCGAATCTCCTCAATATTCTGTCGCAGACGTGCAGCGATAGCGTCGGTCGCAAGGATGGGATCCTGTTCACCGGTCGTGGCGCCGGAATTTAGGCTCTCGGTAATTTTCTCCAGCAGACCCACATTGCTGGTTGCGATGTCGAGCGTGAGAAATTCGACGGTCTTTAGTTCCTCCAGCCGGAGGGTATTGTCGCGGGCTACGGAATAGGTAAAAGCAATGTAGCCCAGGGCAAAAAGGCCGATAATCGCCGGCGCCAAGATGATCTTCGGCAATAAGGACAACCGATTCAAAAACATTTCATGCCACCATGGTCCGATACTGGGGATCGGAAAACAAACGCTAAGAGGATTGGTCCGGGAGACCAGCGTCCTTGGTGGTTAGGTCACCGGATGAGGTCATGGACAGTTATCAATGAGTGGTCAAGGGGCCAGCAGGACCTTAACGGAATCATCGACGGCAGCCTTATCAATGTAGCCGATGGTATTGGGGTTCGTCACTACCAATTGTTTTACGGCAGCCGAGTCGGCGACCTCCTTGGGTGGTTTACCTTTACCCGAAAAGATTTGCTTCGACCAGTAGGCACGCAGTTGGTTGCTGCTCTTGTTGGTAACCTTGGTATGAAACTCCTCGCGCAAGGGAGAGTCTTCTTTTTGCTCAACGGGAACAACCGCTTCACCATTCGGCAAGGTAGCCGATTTACCGAGGAAGATATCGCTGAGGACCTGTTTGTCCAGGGTACTGGTTGTTGCTTTGGCACCGATGATGACGACTACGTCCGCCAAGAGCGGTGCAGAGGTCAATACCAGGCAGAGAAAACACAAGGATGTCCACTTTTTCATGGGGCGTTTTTCCTGCTTTGGAGAAAGTGCCATCAGAATACCATATCGTAGCTAACCGTGATTAATCGACTATAGCCATAGTTACTGCTAAACCAGGGCGCGCTCTGGTCTCGCCAATTGTCGTATTGCACCTTGATATCGCTGGAGGAGGTCAGGTCATAGCGCAGTACCAGGGATAGGTTGGTGTGATGCTCCATAAGAAAAGGATCGGATTTATCGGCATCCACCATTTGCCGATATTTTGCGATGGTCACCATCGGCAGCCATTTGTCAAAGTGGTGACCGACACTGAACGAGCCAGCAAAATCACCACCGTAGGCTTTGCGGTTAGTCAGCAAAATTTCCGACATGATCAGCCAGTCTCCCGGAGTGAGCACCAGGGAAGCGCCGAATAACTGTTGTCGTTTCTTTGGAGACCAACCGTTACCGCTATCGACATCTTTGTTCCTGGTGTTGGATTTCATATACATCACCCGGCCCTCAATCCAATCCTGTGAGAGTAAATATTCGGCGCCAATAATATCCGACCATTCCGTATCAATTCGATAGTGCTTACCGGAATAGAGATATTGATAGGGATCATTCTTGCGTAGCTCGGTACCGACAAAGGCGTTGAGGGTGGTAGCCCAACTACCGAGGTGATCCTTATGTAATAGATTCATGCCATTATAGTTGACGGCTTCCCAGCCGTAGGTTTGGGGGGGAAGATGTAGCCACGGAAAGGAAAAGCCGACATCTTGCGTCTCCGAGTAATAAAAGAGCGGCAACCGTTTACGACCGAATTGCAAGGTGGTGCTCGGCGTCAGTGCGTAGCTGCCGTAGGCCCATTCCAGATCACCTTTGCCATTCTGGGCACCACGGGAGACTACTTGGGCGGTAAAGGATAGATTGTCATTGATGGTGGCCTGTCCCTGAAAACCCAATTTGGAATCAGGACCAAATTTTACCCCGCCATCTTCGTATACCGCAGCCTGTGAGTAGTCGGAAATTTGACAGGGACAGTTATATCCCGTCTCATTCATTCCTTTGACGTTGCCACCAATAATTTTGCCAGCGGCAATGGTCAGAAACCCGGTTCCTGAGAATTCGACGGCGGAGACCGGTAGCGTCCAGCTAGCCACGGCAATGAATGCCAGCTTCATAATGATGGCGCGGTAAGGAATTGTCTGTCTCATGAGAGGTTTACTCATCGTATGGTAGATAATATGATGGATGGGAAATAAATTGGGAGGCTAATCTAATCTATCTGCCGAGTGCAGCCAGCAGTTGGTTATGGATACCGCCGAAACTGCCATTGCTCATGACCAGGATGTGGTCTCCGGGCTGGGCGACGGCAACGATGGCCGCGACCAGGGCATCAAGGGTCGTGTGTGCCTCTCCCCGGCCAGCCAGACCCGCCACTACTCCGCCTAAGTCCCAACCCAGGTCGGAAGGCTGATAAAGAAACACCCGATCCGCTGCGGCCAGCGACGGGGCCAGGGTATCTTTGTGGACCCCCAGGCGCATGGTATTGGAGCGGGGCTCCAGCACTGCCAAGATGCGTTCGTTACCCACTCGGGCACGCAGGGCGCCGACGGTCACGGCCACTGCCGTAGGATGGTGGGCAAAGTCGTCGTAGACCGATATGTCACCGACGCGGCCACGTAGCTCCATCCGGCGTTTGACGTTACGGAAATCGGGTAATGCCGCGCAGGCAGTCTCTGGGGCTACCCCGGCATGACGGGCCGCAGCGATGGCAGCGAGGGCATTATGAACATTGTGGCTACCGAGTAGTCCCCACGTCACGCATCCCACTGATTTTCCGTCGAGAAGCACCTCAAACTGCGATCCGTCAGCGTTGAGCAGTCGCGCCTGCCAAGTGGCATCGGTAGCACCGAAGGTCTCCAGAGGCGTCCAACGTCCCATTGCCAAAACTTCGCTGAGTGCGGCATCTGCAGCGGGGGCAAGGATTAGACCCGAGCGCGGGACGGTGCGCACCAGATGGTGGAACTGGCGTTGGATGGCGGCAAGGTCTGGAAAGATGTCGGCGTGGTCATACTCCAGATTATTGAGGATGACGGTCCGCGGGCGGTAGTGAACAAACTTAGAGCGTTTGTCGAAAAATGCGGTGTCGTATTCGTCGGCCTCGACGACGAATAGGGGAGAAATCGTGAGACGGGCCGAGACGCCGAAGTTTTCCGGTACGCCTCCGACCAGGAAGCCCGGAGCACACCCTGCGGCCTCTAGGATCCAGGCGAGCATGCTGGTGGTCGTGGTCTTGCCGTGGGTACCAGCCACTGCCAGTACCCAACGTCCCTGTAGTACGTGCTCGGCAAGCCACGCCGGGCCAGAGACATACGGCAGACCCGCATCCAATACGTGCTCTACCATCGGGTTGCCTCGGGAGAGAGCATTTCCTATCACAACCACATCCGGTGCGGGCGTGAGATGGGCAGGGTCATAACCCTCCCGCAGAGTAATACCCGCTGCGGTGAGCTGGGTGCTCATAGGTGGGTAGACATGGGCATCGGAGCCGGTAACCATGTGCCCTTGGGCACGGGCGAGAAGAGCGATGCCACCCATAAAGGTACCACAAATACCGAGGATGTGTAGGTGCATATCGGGTACGAGGAAAGTCCGGGGTTTGAAGAAGGGAGGGAAGAGTCAACCGGTTACGTCCCTTGGCGTCACGGAGTCACCGCGCCGCCTCGGTACGATACCCGCCAATGCTACCGTGCCGACTGACAAATCAGAATGGGGCGTTCGGATCGAATCCCAAAGCACGCAAGCGTTGTGCTAAACGATCTGCCCGTTCCCGCTCCTGATCGGCCTGCTGCAATGCTTGTTCCGCCCTTTGCCGCTCCTGCTCTGCGCGTTGCCGCTCCTGTTCTGCTCGTTGCCGCTCCTGCTCTGCGCGTTGCCGCTCCTGCTCTGCGCGTTGCCGCTCCCGTTCCGTTTGTTGTTGCTGTTCTCGTTCCAGCTCTTCCGCATTGGGTATCCAACGGTTTTGCCGGTCAAACCAACGTAGCCAGACCCCTGACCATCTCTTGTATTTTCCCTTCCATAAACCGATCCCGAGGCCAATTTCACGTAACCAGCAACGCCCGTCTTTTACGGCTACCGACCGATAACCGTCAGTCATCCAGCGGAAGACAAACAGCTCCTTGGTTCGATGGTTGTAGACCACATAGAGGGGCACCTGCAAGAGACGTTCATAGACCTCCCATTTTGACGGAGGTCTGTTCTCTAGATTGTCCGACAACCGCCAACTCAGGTCTTCGTCCTCTGTTCCAGGAGACAGCATCTCCAGTACCAGTGTGGGAGCGGCCTCCTCCTGCCAGACCACGTAACTCATCCGCATTTCCTTTTCATATTCGCGGAAATGCGGCGGGTTGAGGACGACGAACCAATCCGGACGTTTGTACCATTTCGGGTGGTGGGGGTCGTAGTAGAGATTCAAGTCGATGGCGGTAAAAATACGCTCGGACACCAGTCCGGGAGGACGGAAGGTTTCCTCCAGCAGCGGTGGCTGTCGTGTGTGAAATTCGTCAGGCATCCCAGGCTCTCCCGGTTCTTCGCTGGGCAGGTCGTACATGGTGGGCAGCATCCACCGTGGAGGGAGGGAAGGATCCATCCAGGGAGGAGGCGGAGGGAGACGTTCGGCAAGATTGGTGGCCATGATGGAATCCTCGATATCAGGGTCATCGGGAACCGTTTGACACCGTGTAGGTTATGCAGGTAGCGTTGGTCATCGTAGGGTTAATCCCCGGCTTCCGCAAGAATGTGGATTAGTTTAGTTGGAAGGTGCGGAATTGAGTTGTTGAACTAGATGGCAGCGTCCATATCACGACAGGATAATCGGCAATTCGAACCCAACTTGGGTTACATTACTATGACACCTCGCGAGACCGGCCGATCTGCGATAGCGGCGTCCGTTGCACTGGGGAGGGAGGGGAGTTATGGGTGAGACTGACCTGCGCATGATAGACAACATCACCGAAACCGATATGCCGCGGGTACCAGGTGACTTACGGGAGATTTTCGAGCAGTTGCCGTTGGGTTGCTTCGTATTGAGTAATACGCAGAGGGTATTGGAGGTCAATCACAGTGCGGCTCGTTTGCTCAAGGTTGAACGCCATGCCCTCTTGGGACGCTACCTAAATCGATATCTGAGTCAACGCCATCGGGAAATGCTCCAGGCCCGTCTGGCGATCCTGGCGGATGGGGCTCCCGAGACCCTGGAACTGGAATTCCTGGATTGGGATGGGATGCGAGTACCGGTAGAGGCTCGAGTCGTTCGGATCGGTATCGGTCCGCAGACCGATGCCTGTTACCTGCTCACCGCCGCCGATCTTAGCGAACGCTGCCGGGCCGAAGAGCGTCTGCGTGCGCAGCAAGCGGAACTGGCTCGCGCCTATCGATTCCTGACCCTGGGCGAGATGGCGCGCGGACTTGCCCACGAAATCAATCAGCCCTTAACGGCTATCCTCAACTACGCCAACGGCGGTATCCGCAAGTTGCACAATGGACAGCTCTCTTCCGACGCCAGTCGGGGCTTATTGGAACAGATCGCAACCCAGGTCCAGCGTGCCGCCGATGTGATTCGCCGCCTGCGGTCTTTGTTGCAGCGGGAGCCGCCGGGTCGGGAGCGGGGTGAAGTCAATGTCCTGGTCGCCGAAGCGGTCAAACTCACCCAGACCGAGGTACGCGGGTACCATGCCCGGATCCGGGTGGCTCTCGGTCGGAATCTACCGACCGTACAGGTCGACCAACTCCAGTTCATTCAGGCCCTGGTCAATCTGATCCTCAATGCCCTGGAGTCAATGGGACGGGAACCTTCCATCACGCCCCGGTTGGTGATCGCCACCCGCTGGGATGGTACGAACAAGGTGGAGGTGGCCATTCATGATAATGGCCCAGGGACTACTGAGGAAATTACTGCTATTATGACTGACCCATTATTCTCAACTGAATATTCCAGCATTCGCATGGGTCTCCCCGTAACCCGAGCAGTCATTGAGGGCCACGGGGGCCGCCTATGGGCAACCCCCAACCGCCACCGGGGTATGACCCTGCGCCTTGCCCTTCCGTGTGCCGAGGAAAATACTGATGTCACAACAACCGACCGTGTTCGTGGTGGATGATGACCCTGCGGTACGGGATTCGCTACGTTTGCTGCTGGAGTCGGTAGGCCTCGTTGCCGAAACCTTCTCCTCGGCCCATCAATTCCTTGATGCTACCGAGCCAGAGCAGTCCGGTTGTGTACTCCTGGATATTCGGATGCCGGGAATGAGTGGTTTGGAGCTACAGCGCCGTTTGGTGGCACGAGGAATTACCCTACCGGTAATCATTATCACCGGCCATGGGGATGTCACTACGGCCGTCCAGGCCATGAAGACCGGGGCGGTGGATTTCCTGGAGAAACCTTTCAACGACCAGGTCCTACTCGACCGTATCCACGACGCCATCAACCGTGATACCCAAGCGCGTCGCGCCCGCGCCGAGCAAGATGAGGTCGGCCGACACTTGGCTACCCTCTCTCCCCGAGAGGTGGAGGTCTTGGACCTCATCATTGCCGGTAAGGCCAACAAGGTCATTGCCCTCGATCTCGGTATCAGTGAGAAGACCGTCGAGGCCCATCGCGCACGAACCATGGACAAAATGCAGGTACGCTCTACCGCCGATTTAGTGCGTACCGTTTTGCTCTATCGCACTTCTCGCCCTACCGCTGACTCTCCCCCCGATACCCCTTGACAATAAAATCAGCAACCCAAGGAAGAAGGAAAAAGACAACGGCTAAAACAATAAAAGATTTTTCTTTTACGCTTAAAAGAAAGATCTTTTATTGCTTTGACCGTTGCCTTTTTCCTTTTTCCTTGGGCTGCTGATTTTAATGGCGACGCTATGCGTCGAGGTCGGGAATGAGCTGGCTTTCGAGGCGTGAGATAATATTCTTGAGTTGTAGTTTGCGTTTCTTGCTACGGTACAGTTGAAGCTGGTCCTGCATGGGATCTTCGCTCAGGCGCGCGATAGTCGCATCCAGGGCGCGGGATTCCAGGTGTAGCTCCTGGAGGTGGTGGCGCAGCTCCGACATGGTTTGATTGCCGGTCATCATAAGTAGTCACTCGGGAAGTGATAGCGTCTTTTTCTAGGGGATCTACGCTAGCCCTCTCCTGCAAGCTTTTTAACAAACGGTAGGAGGTGCTTCTCAATTTTTTCCGGGGTCAGCGGGCCAATATATTTATAGCGAATAATACCTTTTTTGTCGATGAGATAACTCTCCGGTACCCCATAGACCCCGTAATTGATACCGGTGCGGCCTTCTTCATCGACAGCGACCGCCTGGTAGGGATTACCGAAATCGGCAAGCCAGTGCCAGGCCTCTTCTCGGTGGTCTTTGTAGTTTAGTCCATAGATCTCAACCCAACCCGCCCGCCCCACTTCCACCAGCAAAGGGTGCTCCTGTCGGCAGGAAACGCACCATGAGGCCCAGACATTGAGCAGGTAGACCTTGCCCAACAGATCTTGTTTGCCCAACATTATCTGCGGGTCCTTCAGGGTGGGCAGACGAAAATCCGGGGCAGGTTTACCCACTAATGGTGAAGGGACTTCGCGTGGGTCAAGACGCAATCCCACACCAAGGAGAATTACGAGGACAACAAAAATGGCAAGTGGGATCAGGCGACGCTTCATACGCTATGCAGCTTCCAGCATACCGCTTTCATCCCGAATGGTAATTCTAGAGGCAGGATTCATCGCGGGAATAGTAAGGTTGTTTTGTTGTAGAAGCGTTACGTGTTCAGCCATACCTTGCCTAGCCTTGAGAATGCAATCTTCGACAGAGTATCCGGCTCCAGTAAATCCCTCCAAATCGGGAGAATAAAAACAAAAAAAGTTGGACTCTTTGGTCGCTTCGATAACGATTGAATAGGGTAATTTGGTCATGACAACCTCGCTATTTGATGCCTGCTGCTTTGAGGATAGCGTGACACGTACCGGTCGGAATTTCCTTGGCACCGTGGTAGTCCACCCTAATCAGAGCTCCATGTCCACTCTTTCCATAATAGCGGATGGAGCCACTTTCTTTAATGAGTCGAATGAGTCGAAAACCATTATTCTCAAGGAGTCGGATCAACTCGTTGAATTTCGTGTTTTTCATCCTTTGGGTTATGCCGTAGGGATAAACGATAGCGGCGATCGGCCGCGGCCAGCCCTCCACCCAAGGCCATCATCAGTGTACCCAACCAGATCCAGCCCACGAAAGGTTTGACATACAACCGTAAACTCCATGCCCCGCCGCTTACCGATTCACCCAGCGCAACATAGAGATGACGCAGGAGACCATAATCAATGGCGGCCTCGGTCATAGGCATGGTCTGGACGTGATAGATCCGTTTCTGGGGATAAAGGACCCACGCCCTACCATGGGGGTTGGTCACCGTCACCGTACCTTGGTGCGCGGTGTAATTGGGGCCTGGGATCTGAGAAACGCCATCGAAACGGAATTCATAGCTGGCCATGGTGATGGATTGGCCTGGTGCAAGGCGTACCTCGCGTTCCTCGCTGTAGCCGCCGGAAAGGGTCACCCCCACGATGAAGATCCCGACGCCGCAATGCGCCAGACTCATCCCCCATACCCCCAGCGGTACGGCGCGCAATCCCTCGGCGATATCCCAACGGCCGACGGTTCGTACCCGTACCTCCAGAGTTTCGATCGTGGCGGCAATCACCCACAGCGCGAGCCATAGACCCAAGCTCACCATCGGTGTCCATTGTCCCGCTAACAGCGGCCCGCCGACGGCGACAAAAAGCGCCACAGCGGCAGTCCAGCGCAACCGTATGACCAGATCACGCAATGCTGTACGACGCCAACGGAGCAGTGATCCCACGCCCATCAGGAAAACCAGCGGGGTCATTAAGGGTACGAAGACCGAGGAGAAATAGGGTGGGCCTACTGAGATCTTGCCCAAATCCAACGCATCCATCATTAACGGGTAGAGCGTCCCGAGCAGGATGGTGGCGGTGGCTGCCACCAACAGTACGTTGTTGGCGAGCAGCGCCGCCTCACGCGATACCAATGAGAAGCCACCTGACCGTCGTCTCATCTTCGGCCCGCGCAGGGCATACAGCAGGAGCGAGCTACCCACCACCGTAGCGAGGAAGACCAGAATAAACACCCCACGTCGGGGGTCGGAAGCAAAGGCATGGACGGAGGTCAATACTCCCGAACGTACCAGGAAAGTCCCGAGTAGACTCAGCGAAAAGGCGAAGATGGCGAGCAGTAAGGTCCAGGCGCGAAATTCTCCCCGCTTTTCGGTCACTGCCAGAGAATGGAGTAGGGCCGTGCCTACCAGCCAAGGCATGAAGGAGGCGTTTTCTACCGGGTCCCAGAACCACCAGCCGCCCCAGCCCAATTCGTAGTAGGCCCAGAATGAACCGAGGGCAATACCCAACGTCAGACATACCCAGGCCGTCAAAGTCCAGGGTCGCGACCAACGCGCCCAGGCGGCATCCAATCGTCCACCCAACAGTGCGGCAATGGCAAAGGCAAAGGCCACGGCAAAGCCCACATAGCCGAGATAAAGCATGGGTGGATGGATGATTAAACCAGGGTCTTGGAGCAATGGGTTAAGGTCACGCCCCTCAAAGCCGGGGGGCAAGTCGGCGGGATCGAGGCGTCCGAAAGGGTTGGAGGTAAAGAGCATGAACATCAGAAAACCGGCACTAACCAGCCCCATTACTCCCAGCACTCGGGCCTGAAATTCGGCGGGGAGGCCATTGCTTGCCAGGCTGACGGTCAGTGTCCAGCTCCCCAGCATGAAGGCCCACAACAATAATGAACCCTCATGACCGCCCCACACCGCCGAAAGACGGTAGTACAGCGGCAGGGCGGTATTGGAATTTTGTGCTACATATTCCACGCTAAAATCATTTTGGACAAAGGACCACGCTAGGCAGATTAACGCGATGAGGAGAAAACCGAATTGGCCGCGGCTCGCGGCGCGGGCTAGGTTCATCCAGGCGATATAGCCACGGGTCGCCCCTGCCAGCGGGAAAGTTCCCTGTACCAGAGCGAGACACAGAGAAAGAATAAGGGCGTAGGTACCGAGTTCGGGGATCATGTAGTGTGAGAGAATGGTTTAGTAATTGGCGGAGAGGGCGACCGCCACCACCACTTCCGAGAAGTTACCAAATCTTCCCAAAAAGGGCAACACGCCTGGCTATTCCGTAAAAATGAGATTCCAATACGTTCCGGTTTTTTTGCTACAATCTGCCGAAAAACATGGGCAGGGTACCAGCTTTTACACAAAGCCATTGATTACGCCGCTTTCAGCATGAAGTCTACATGTACGGCGTCATATGGTGCGCTCGTTCGTGGTGGATGTGATCCGCATCAAATAAGGCGATGAGCACGTTGCACACGAAGTAATGGAGCGCTACGATAGTTACATCACCTTTCTTTAGGAGAACCAATATGAAATCTTTAATTATAAGGATTATTGCATGGATTATTGCGTGGAGGATAAAGAGAAACATGAAAAAAGCAGGTTTTGGTGTAGGAAAGTTAGGTAAAGAAAGGACTATTCTTGTGTTTGAAGATCTTATTAATAAAGAACTATCTCGCCCATCAACCAAGGATATCAGTAATATTGACGATAAAGTAAAGATTCTTATGTCAAAATTAAACATATCAAATACCGAAGATGAGCCCGGTAAAATTGAAGATGATACCTATGTTCTCGATGAACAAGACAAGAGGATTTGTAAGATATTTAGGGTTGGGGAAGTTCCGGAGGTAAATAAGGAAACGATTAGGAGATACAAGGAATACCTAAAAAATAACATAGACTATCCGTGTTATGTTAGTGGTGTTGAGGATGTAGGTTGTTTTAGCTGGGAAGAACCTTATGTTCTTGGATTTGGAAATGTCGATGAATATAAGGAGCTTAAAAAGGTTCGCGCATCTTACACTGATATGTATGAAATAATTAGATTTGACGATAAAGTTGGCGTGGAATCTGGCGTCATAGCCATGGCGAAGAGATTGCTTGATGGTAAGATTTTCAGATTGCCCTTATCAGATCTAGAATCTGGTGACGATCAATCGAAAAACTATCAGTTGATTAAGGATTACTCTATGTGGTTTGAGAATAATTAAGCGGAGCCATTTAGTATCTTCTACTCGGGACTCGTTTGTAGATGTATTGATAGGGGGGGCTTGTCCGTAGTCTTGCGCCCCATGTGCAGCGGTTACATCAAGATAACCGCTGTGATTAGGGGATTGGCTTTTGTTGCAGGTTTTTAATTATTTGATGTATATGAGAAATAAACGCTTGTATGGCGGAGAGGGAGGGATTCGAACCCCCGGAGACTCGCGCCTCAACGGTTTTCAAGACCGTCGCTTTAGACCGCTCAGCCACCTCTCCGAATGGACATATCATGATGATCTTTGATCCCACTCCAGCTCCTTATGAATCCTGCGGGAAATTTCCGTAACCGATTGTTTTTTCCCCTTAAGAAGTGAAGCGGGACGGGAGGGAAGCGTCATGAGACAGATACAGCATACCGCAGAATCGCCGATACGACCATGCTTGACGTGCTTGACGTGGGACCCAAGACCGCAGATCCTTGTTTTGATCTTCCCTCATCCCCATCTTGTAGCAATATCCGACAAATTCGGCAAAACCACAAAGGAAGGAGGCTCTCAAGCCTATGTATAACGACCTCTATGCAGTCAGCGGTACCCCGCAGTCCGCGCTTGCTACCAACAAGCTGATCCGCAATACCTATATGTTGTTGTCGATGACGCTGTTGTTCAGCGCCGCCATTGCGGCCTTCGCCGTAGTCACCCGAGCACCCTTGTTGCCGTGGTGGATGGTATTGATCGGTTATTGGGGTCTGCTGTTCATTACCCAATCTCTGCGCAACAGTGCTGCCGGCCTGATCTCAATCTTTGCCCTGACCGGCTTCATGGGTTACACCCTCGGACCCATCATCGGGCATTATCTACACCTGCACAACGGACCTCAGATCGTAGGGATGGCGATGGGGGGTACCGGTGCGATCTTCCTTGGTCTATCGGCCTATGCGCTTAGTAGCCGCAAGGATTTCAGCTTCATGGGTGGATTTCTGATGGTGGGTATTTTGGTGGCGTTCCTCGCCGGAATTGGTGCCATTTTGTTCCAGATCCCGGCACTTTCGCTGGCCGTATCCGCTATGTTTGTCCTGCTAATGTCCGGTCTCATTTTGTATCAGACCAGCGAGATGGTCCACGGCGGTGAGAATAACTACATCATGGCCACCATTGGATTGTATGTGAGTATCTACAATCTGTTCACCAGCCTGTTGCAGATCCTAGGGGTTCTAGGTAGCGACGATTAATGACGGAGAGGTCGTCGCAACAAAAAACGGGCGCCGTAAGGCGCCCGCTTTTTTTATCAACCCGCCGGAGAGCGGCTACTTGGCAATAATCCGTCCCTGGCTGCTAGTGATATGAAACTCATCGAAGAAATTATATTCTCCGGGTGTGAGTGAGGCGATAATGAGGGAAGACTCTTTACCCACGCCAACTATCTCCTTCCTCCGCAACTGCAAACTCTCGAACTTAATATCGTCGCTACCCTGGTTGCGAATGACCACCTTAAACCTTTGTTCGGCGGCTACCTCTAAAGTAGCAGGAGTGAGTTGTCCTGCCTGTGCTACCATGGTATAGGTAGGAATATCAGCGGCATAGCTTACCGGGGAGAGGGAGAGCAGCGCGAATAAAACGGCCTCAAAGGTCTCCCGCCAAGCCATAAAAATCAGGCTGCCCATACGTTCACCTCATGCAATGATAAAGTAGTTGACTATCTTAGTTTAGATATGCGCTTCGCTGCAAGACTTTCCTACTATGCTTCCGTCTTCATACCAGACATCACCCCACAGGGTTCCCCTCTATGAACGAGCAGTCACGCTACAACATCCATATCGAGGTTCAGAGCGCCTACCTTCCAGAGCAATCCTTTCCTGCGATATCGCGCTTTGTCTTTGCCTACACCGTGACTATCCGCAACGAGGGCAGCGTGTCCGCCCGACTGCTGGCTCGTCACTGGCTCATTACCGATGCTACCGGTAAGGTCCAAGAGGTACGCGGCCAGGGGGTCGTGGGGGAGCAGCCCTACCTCCGACCGGGAGAAAGTTTCCAGTACACCAGCGGCACATTGCTTGAGACCTCCGTGGGAAGTATGCACGGAAGCTATCACTTTATGGCGGACGATGGGGTAGAATTTGACGCCAATATCCCGCCGTTTGGTATGTCTATCCCCCATACTCTTCATTAAAGGACTGGTTTTGGCTGTCTACGCCATTGGTGACCTTCAGGGCTGCTATGACCCTCTGCGGCGGCTCCTCGACTATCTCGCCTTTGACCCATCGCGTGACCGCTTGTGGTTGGTCGGCGATTTGGTCAATCGCGGCCCAGCCTCGGCGGCAGTCCTACGCCTGGTACGGGGTCTGGGAGAGGCCGCGATCACGGTACTCGGCAACCACGATCTGCACCTTTTAGCCGTGGCCCACCATCGAGACCATCAGCGCCACAAGGACACCTTCCATGATGTGCTCCGTGCCCCAGATCGTGATGAGTTGTTGGAATGGCTCTGTCAGCGTCCCTTGTTGCACCACGACCCGCAACTGCGGATGACGATGGTCCATGCCGGGCTACCCCCTCAGTGGGATTTGGCGCAGGCCAGTGTCTGCGCCGCCGAACTTCAGAAGGTATTGCGGGGGAAGGAGAGAAAGGCATTCTTTGGTCATATGTACGGCAATCACCCGAATCAGTGGTCCGAACATTTGGAGGGCTGGGAACGCCTGCGTTTTATCTCCAATTGCTTTACCCGGTTACGTTTCTGCACTCCAGATGGACAGCTCAATTTGGAGTACAAAGGTCGACCAGGTACCCAACCGCCCCTCTATGTTCCCTGGTTTCTCGCACCAGGTCGCCGCAGTGCGAAAGATACTATCGTCTTTGGCCATTGGTCCGCCTTGGGCTACCACCACCAATCCGGTATCTACGCCCTTGATAGCGGCTGCGTATGGGGGGGACGACTTACCGCCCTACGTCTGGATGGCTCACCACGGCCCCATTATGTTTCCTGTCCGGGAAACGCGAGCATTATTACGGACTAAAAAACCAAAGTGAAATGGGTAGCCTAACCGAACCCAAAAAATAGCGGCATTGCGGAAATAATCGTCCCAATCGCAATCATGGTCGCCGTATCAGAAACAAAATAGGGAAAAAGAAGAAGAATAAAACCATAGATCATGGTGCTCAATGGTCCACGTTTTTTCCCGTATCTAATATAGACAAGACCGATCACGCTAAACACAATCGACGCAAAGATGCCCCACACACTCATCCCGATAATGGTTCCGTCTTCCGCCAGCCCCCGTGACAGTTCATGCCCCAGGTTGGTCATGGTCTCTGATTGGTTTAATAATTTAGTTAGCTCATCATTCATGGTATTCACTGTCCTTTGATGATGGGTGATAGGCTATGGGTATAAGATGGAAGATAAAAGAAACAGAATTTTCCCAACAAAATACCCTAACTTGGAATTTGGAGCCTTACTTAGCCATGACAACTCAATGCGAGATTACCGTTCGTGCCGCTACCGGGGCAGATCTGGGATTCTTCGAGCGTTGGCTCACCCTATGGGTTTTTTCCTGCATCGGCATCGGCATTACCCTGGGTCAGGTGCTGCCTGCCCCCTTCCAATTCCTAGGGGCTCTAGAGATAGCGCAGGTCAACCTTCCGGTGGGGGTGCTCATCTGGGTGATGATCGTACCCATGCTTATGAAGATCGATTTCGCCACACTCCACGAGGTACGCCGCCACGCTCGTGGTATTGGCGTGACCCTATTCGTCAATTGGGCGGTGAAACCCTTTTCCATGGCGCTGCTGGCGTGGTTCTTCATCCGCCAACTTTTTGCCCCCTGGCTTCCTGCCGAGCAGATTGACAGCTATGTCGCCGGCCTCATCCTGCTCGCCGCCGCGCCCTGTACCGCCATGGTCTTCGTCTGGAGTCACCTGACCAAGGGCGAACCGCTCTTCACGCTTACCCAGGTAGCCCTGAACGATACCATCATGGTATTCGCTTTTGCCCCGCTGGTGGGGCTGCTGTTGGGCCTCTCCTCAATCACCGTTCCTTGGGCGACCCTATTGTTGTCGGTGGTGCTCTACATCCTCCTTCCCGTCATCATTGCCCAAACCGCCCGTACCTGGCTGCTGCGACGTGGCACCGATGCCCTGGAACAAACCCTCGCCCGCCTTCACCCCGCATCGCTTGCCGCCCTATTGTTGACCCTGGTGTTGTTGTTCGCTTTTCAAGGCAAGGCCATCATTGCCCAACCATTGATAATCGCCCTCTTGGCCGTGCCTATTCTGGTGCAGGTCTTCTTTAACTCCAGCCTGGCCTATTGGCTCAATTGACAATTGGGTGTCGCCCATTGCGTCGCTGGCCCCTCCGCGCTGATTGGCGCCTCCAACTTCTTTGAGTTGGCGGTAGCTACCGCCATTTCTCTATTCGGTTTTAAATCGGGCGCGGCACTGGCCACGGTGGTAGGTGTGCTCATTGAGGTGCCGGTTATGTTGGGGGTGGTCAAGGTGGTGAACAATACTCGTGGCTGGTACGAGGCCCCTCTTGCCAAATCCATGCGGATGAATGAATCTGCGAAGTGATCCCACAGCCATCGGCCATCCCCCGCGATCATTCATTTAGGCTTTATGGAGGGATAGTAGCGGCACGTCGTTCAGGCGCCGATAATTATGCGAGAATAGCGCCCAAAAATACGCTTCAGCACAACACTCACGCCTACGCAAATCAACATCACCGCAACCAACATTACAACAATGATAATCACAAGCCCCGTCATTGGTACTGGCGGCGGCACCAATTTCAAGGCAAGGACTGTTAGTATATGCAAGAAGAACGTATGGACAAAATATATAGTAAAGGCATAGTTTGCGAATATCCCCAACTGTTTTGGTAGTCGTTCCTGATAATAATTCAAAAATACCAGAAGCAGTGCCGCAAAAGCGAGTTTCTGCAAATAAAAAATCGATTCCGCAATGGATACAAACTCATCGGTTGGCCAATCAGTTACATACCATACCAACAATATAGCTGTCGTGATGATGGCAATTGCCGCAAACAGGCCTATTCTTGATCGCAAATAGTAAATGCTTTTGTTGTAGTCAACACCAAGGTACATCCCGATGACATAAGCACCAAGAAAGAATATGATTGATTGTACCGACAACAAGATCGATGTTCTGGAAAATAATAATGGCAACAGCGCCACAATCAGTATTACCGGCCATGCCTTGCGGACCAGAAACCAAACCACTGGCGTGAGTAAGAATAATATGAATAATACGGGGATGTACCAGTATGGAAGAGCAGCACTACCCAGTAAAATATTTTTGAGCAACGTTTTCAGGTACGAAACCGGTCCATCCCGGTAGATGTAGAAAAATCCATTCGCAACTGCAATATGATAGTCTACAAAAGTAAACAAGGCTGACATCACGAGATAGGGAAATAGTACGTTCTTCACTCTATGGTAGAAAAACACTACCCAGCCGTGCGATGCAGAAACGATGGAAAACAATAAACCCGATATCAGCGAGAAATATATCGTTGTATTGTGCCACAGCACTTCATTGATGGCGGTTAGAAGCCGCTCTGGCTCGTATTCTCCTACCACCTGATGATGATGGTAGAGGTAGGTACCGCTGATATGTGCCGCTACGATAAAGAGAATTGCAACACCGCGAAAGCCATGCACATCATGCAGGTACGGAGATTGTTTTCCGGACATAATCACCTAAAATTCCCGACTGGCACACGGAGGTCACAGCACCAAAGCGCTGTACGATAAACCTAACAAACTGACCCAAGCCTGATACGCATAGCGCCTGATGCGGCAGATTGTTAGGAAAGAGACATACTAAACTTGTAGGAGTGGAAATGGAAAATCTTATTCTTTCCGTGGCACCGAACTACGATGACCGCATTATGCACGATGCCGATGAGAAATCCATCGCTACATTCTGCGATTGCGTTCTCCTCAACGAGGAAGAGCCGCTCGTACTGCAACTCGAATACCCTCGGAAGTAAAGTGGGGGCCATCATGACCCGCAAGAGGCCGATCCGTGGTGGGATTCGAGGTGGAGGAGGTGGCGGGTTTTGGGCTGAAGGTAGTGATGTCAATCACCTCGCCCTAAAGGGCGGGGCTTGTGAAAGCAAGCTCGAGATTGACC
>CAUYUB010000411.1:0-1714 GCA_963575685.1 Gammaproteobacteria bacterium
CTGCGGCAAGATAATTGTCATTCCCGACTTGATTCGCCGCGATTGTGCATGTTCCGGCGCTAACACCGCTCACCGTGGTTCCGTTCACTGTGCAAATAGTGGGAGTTGTTGATGTGAAACTTACCGCTAATCCGGAATTCGCCGTGGCGTTTGCCGTCGTAGCTTCCCCTACCACTAACGTATTGGGATTGAGGGTAATCGCCCCAATACTCTGATTACCTTTACCGACCACAATATCCTTCGTTACCTGCGCGGCAGCAAAATAATTATTATTACCGACTTGACTTGCTACGATTCTACAGGTTCCGACGCTGACACCAGTCAGCGTAGTTCCGTTCACTGTGCAAATAATGGGAGTTGTTGATGTAAAACTTACCGCTAATCCGGAACTCGCCGTAGCGTTTGCCCTCGTAGCTCCCCCTACCACTAACGTATTGGGATTGAGGATAATCGCACCAATACTCTGATTGCCTTTACCGACCACAATATCCTTCGTTACCTGCGCTGCGGCAAGATAATTGTCATTCCCGACTTGATTCGCCGCGATTGTGCATGTTCCGGCGCTAACACCGCTCACCGTGGTTCCGTTCACTGTGCAAATAGTGGGAGTTGTTGATGTGAAACTTACCGCTAATCCGGAATTCGCCGTGGCGTTTGCCGTCGTAGCTTCCCCTACCACTAACGTATTGGGATTGAGGGTAATCGCCCCAATACTCTGATTACCTTTACCGACCACAATATCCTTCGTTACCTGCGCGGCAGCAAAATAATTATTATTACCGACTTGACTTGCTACGATTCTACAGGTTCCGACGCTGACACCAGTCAGCGTAGTTCCGTTCACTGTGCAAATAATGGGAGTTGTTGATGTAAAACTTACCGCTAATCCGGAACTCGCCGTAGCGTTTGCCCTCGTAGCTCCCCCTACCACTAACGTATTGGGATTGAGGATAATCGCACCAATACTCTGATTGCCTTTACCGACCACAATATCCTTCGTTACCTGCGCTGCGGCAAGATAATTGTCATTCCCGACTTGATTCGCCGCGATTGTGCATGTTCCGGCGCTAACACCGCTCACCGTGGTTCCGTTCACTGTGCAAATAGTGGGAGTTGTTGATGTGAAACTTACCGCTAATCCGGAATTCGCCGTGGCGTTTGCCGTCGTAGCTTCCCCTACCACTAACGTATTGGGATTGAGGGTAATCGCCCCAATACTCTGATTACCTTTACCGACCACAATATCCTTCGTTACCTGCGCGGCAGCAAAATAATTATTATTACCGACTTGACTTGCTACGATTCTACAGGTTCCGACGCTGACACCAGTCAGCGTAGTTCCGTTCACTGTGCAAATAATGGGAGTTGTTGATGTAAAACTTACCGCTAATCCGGAACTCGCCGTAGCGTTTGCCCTCGTAGCTCCCCCTACCACTAACGTATTGGGATTGAGGATAATCGCACCAATACTCTGATTGCCTTTACCGACCACAATATCCTTCGTTACCTGCGCTGCGGCAAGATAATTGTCATTCCCGACTTGATTCGCCGCGATTGTGCATGTTCCGGCGCTAACACCGCTCACCGTGGTTCCGTTCACTGTGCAAATAGTGGGAGTTGTTGATGTGAAACTTACCGCTAATCCGGAATTCGCCGTGGCGTTTGCCGTCGTAGCTTCCCCTACCACTAACGTATTGGGATTGAGGGTAATCGC
>CAUYUB010000412.1:0-1709 GCA_963575685.1 Gammaproteobacteria bacterium
GGGGAGTTTGTTCATAGTGACCTGGCTCAGTTTGTTGTATTACCGTGCTCGTGAATATGTGTCTTAGCAAATGCTAACCTATGTTTTGGTTCTGAATTGACGAGCTGGCCGTTTCCAACAATGAATAATAATCCCCATGTGCGGCATCTGTGGAGAATTGCGTTTCGACGGCCTCCGGCCTGACCTTTCCGCCCTTGGGCGAATGACCGATGCCTTGCGTCGACGTGGTCCCGATCACGAAGGGGTATGGCTCGACGGTGCTGTGGCCTTCGGCCAGCGGCGTTTGGCGGTCATCGACCTTTCCAACGCTGCCAACCAACCGATGGTAGACGCCGAACTGGGGCTTGCCCTGGTCTTCAACGGTACCATCTACAACTACCCTGAACTACGTCAGGAACTGCACGGAGCGGGCTACCATTTTTTCTCCCACGGTGATACCGAGGTCATCCTCAAGGCGTATCACCGCTGGGGTGAAGCCTGCGTCGAGCGATTTCACGGCATGTTCGCCTTTGCGCTGTGGGACAGGAGAGTAGAGGGCGCCCATCGCCTATTTTTGGCCCGTGATCGGATGGGTATCAAGCCGCTGTATTGGACTTCCGGGCGGGGCTACCTGCGCTTTGCCTCCAGTTCGCAGGCCCTACTTGCCGCCGGAGGTGTGGATACTTCTATCGATCCGATAGCCCTACATCACCTTTTCACCCTTCATGCGGTAGTACCAGCACCACGCACGATCCTCACCGGCGTGCGTAAACTCCGCCCCGCCCACACCCTGACCGTGGCGGCCGACGGAACCCTACGTGAGCGTCGTTACTGGACTCTGAACGCCCAGCGTCCGGTTGTGTCGCGTTCCGAACCGGAATGGATCGAGGACATTCACACCGCACTGCGCGAGGCCGTGAGGCGACGTCTGGTAGTCGCGGACGTACCGGTCGGGGTGTTGCTCTCCGGGGGATTGGATTCCAGCCTGTTGGTGGGACTGCTGGCGGAGGCGGGAGTAGAGCGTCTGCTCACCTTCTCCATCGGCTTTGAGGATACGCCTGAGGAACGGGGCAGCGAGTTCGAGTATTCCGACCCAGTCGCGGCACGTTTTCAAACCCACCATCATCGAATCATCATCCCCAATACTGAGGTCCTTGAGCGCTTGCCCGAAGCCGTGGCGCAGATGGGCGAACCCATGTTCGGTCAGGACGCGGTGGCCTTCTATCTGCTAGCCGAGCGGGTATCCCGAGAGGTCAAGGTGGTCCAGAGTGGCCAGGGAGCGGATGAGGTCTTCGGCGGTTATTTCTGGTATCCACGGATGGCGGTTGCTGACGGTCCGGTGTTGGAGCGTTTCCGTGCCCATTATTTCGACCGTGATCACGCCGAGTATCTGGAGACCGTTGCGCCTATTTTCCACGGTACTGACTACACCGCCGAATATATTGCCGCACGCCTGGAAGAATCCGGCGCCGATACCTTTATCGACCAGGTGTTACGCTTGGATGTGACCACGCTCATCGTCGACGATCCGGTTAAACGCGTAGACAATATGACCATGGCCTGGGGGGTAGAGGCCCGCGTCCCGTTCCTCGATCAGCATTTGGTGGAGCTGGCAGCCAGCTTGCCTCCTGAATTCAAGCTGGGCAGTGCCGGCAAACATGTCCTTAAGCGTATTGCCCGTGGGCTATTACCGGACGCTGTCATCGATCGTCCCAAAGGCTATTTTCCGG
>CAUYUB010000413.1:0-1696 GCA_963575685.1 Gammaproteobacteria bacterium
ACCTCGCCCTTCCGTTCACCGGAAGATATCGAACGCTGCCTCGAACGCTGTGCCAAGAGCAATGCGCCTGTCTGTGTCTCGGTGACGGAGTCGAGCAAATCGCCCTATCTTATGTATCGCTTGGATGAGCAGGCCCACATGAGCCCCTTGTTTCCCGAGTTTACCGCGGTCACCCGACGCCAGGACCTCCCCATCGCCTATGTGCCCAACGGTACGGTCTATGTCGCCGCGGTGGAGTGGTTTCGGGACAATCGCCACTTCTACACCGAGCGGACGCGTGCCTGCGTCATGCCTGCCGAACGTTCCGTGGATATCGATACGCCATTGGACCTGGTTTACGCCGAGGCGTTGGTGCGGGCTGGAGTCATAAATGCCCCTTGGATGAATGACCATAACCGGTCGCCTCGGCAGACGGCAGGCGAAGGACAACCATGATATTTGGCCTCTGCAACCGCATCGACGGCCTTCCCCTCCCCTGGATGACCCCGGAGGAGTATCCGGCCACCAACGGCAGGACTTCGTCGTACTCGGCGGGTGCGTTGCGGGTCATGGCTGATTGCTGGCTCGACAACCGCCGGGAACTCGCCGTCGCCCTCGGCGTCGATGCAGGCGTCCGCGACGTCGAGCTCATCGCCCACGCCTACCGACGCTGGGGTGAGGATTGCCCACGTCACTTGCTCGGCGACTTTGCCTTTGCCTTGTGGGATGGTACCGCCGGCCGCCTGCTGTTGGTCCGTGATCCTATTGGCGCGAGGCCCCTCCACTACTATGTGGATCAGGACGTACTCGCCTTTGCCGGCGATCTGGAACGCCTGCTCACTACTTCGGCCATTCCTCGACGCCTCGACGAGTACTTGCTGGGTGCCTTTCTGCTGAGACCGAACGACTACTTTCCGGGATTGTCCGAACGGACCTTCTGGCGGGGTATCGGCAAGCTGCGGGCCGGTCATACGCTAGTAGTCAACGCTGGCGGCGTGCGTCACGCCCGCTGGCATTGCTGGGAAGATGCCCTTCCGGTACGTCTGCGGCACGATGCCGACTACGCGGATGCCCTTGGGGAACGAGTCGAGCGTGCGGTGGCCCGCTGCCTGACCAGCGGCGCCCGCGTCGGAGCACACCTGAGCGGCGGGGTCGATTGCTCTTCCGTGGCCATGCTGGCACAAGGCGCGCTACGCCGGCGAGGCGAGGCATTGGCGGCGCTTTACACCTGGTTCGCCCCGCCCGACGACGAATTTCCACAAGGTCAGGACCTCTATCCGGTGGTGGCGCGTATTGCCGAGCAGGAGGGGCTGCCATTGCGCGACTGCATCTTCTCGGTCGACGACTGGATCGCCGTGGTTACCGAGGACTTCACCCGTCGGCCAGTACACATGCTGCTGTACGAGCGCAACATCTTGCGACAGGCGCAAGAAGACGGTGTGGGGGTGATGCTGTCCGGGTGGGGGGGCGATGAGGTCGTCACCTCGCGCCGCTGGGCGGCTTGGTTCGATTTAGTGCGCCAGGGCAATTGGCTGACGGCCTGGCGGGAGGCGCGGCGTCATGCTCCCCGCCGCGCGCACCACTGGTCCCGTGACCTGGCGGGGTGGCTTGCGCGTAGCTGGCTACCCGGTCGAAAGCACGCCCTCGGCTCTGCTACGGGTTTCGAACCGCTGCCGTTTGTCGATCCGCGGTTCTACCAGGAGCTGCTCGCGGATTC
>CAUYUB010000414.1:0-1691 GCA_963575685.1 Gammaproteobacteria bacterium
TAGCCGAGGCTCTGGTAGCCCCAGGAGCCATCGAAAGGATACTCGGTGATAGGTAGCAGCTCAACGTGGGTAAAACCCAGCGCGCCCACATTCTCCACCACCCGATGGGCCAATTCGCGATAATTCAGGAAGCGCCCCTCGGCATCCTGTTGCCAGGAGCCGAGATGCATTTCGTAGATCGCCACCGGGCCATGGCGCCAATGTTCTTCAGGACGGCGAGCCAGCCACCCCTCATCGCCCCAGGCGTAGTGGCTCGGGGCAGCAACCATACAGGCCGTCGCGGGGCGCAGTTCAAATTGTTGGGCGTAAGGATCGGCTTTTAGGTGCAGACTACCGTGCTCGCGGTTGCGAATCTCGAGTTTATACAAAGTCCCGGCACCGAGACCGGGGATGAATAACTCCCACACCCCGCTTCCACCCCGTACCCGCATGGGATGGACACGCCCATCCCAACGATTGAAATCTCCCACCACACTCACCCGGGCCGCGTTGGGTGCCCAGGTGACGAACAACACCCCTTCGATCCCTTCTACCGCCCAGGGGTGGGCACCGAAGAAACGATAGGCGTGCCAATGGTGACCCTCGCCAAAGAGGTGTAAGTCGAAATCGGCAAGTTGGGGTAAGAAACGGTAGGGGTCGTGTTGCGTGTGGAGATGGCCTTCCTGGTCGCGCCAACGCACCTGATAATGGGGGGTCACCTGCCCCTGAGAGCCGTACCACTCAAACAGATCGGTATCTTGCAGCCGCGTCATCGGCAGCACCTCTACCCCGTTGAGGAGTTCCACGGCCACTGCCGGCGGCAGGAAAACGCGTACTACCTCCCCAGTCTCCTGGGGATGTAAACCAAGGACGGCGAATGGGTCGTGATGACGCGCTTCAAGGATGCGTTGTTGGTCATCGGAGATTTTGTCATTCATATCATGATGTCGGAAGTGTGATCGACGGGTTGACGTCGCGGATGCGGGCAAAGACCGACTCCATCATAAATCTTTGTCGATGCGGACGATCACCCTAGGCCATGATTTCATGGATTCTCTGCGATACACCCACTGGGGTGTGGTATATTCTGGCTTCCTGCCAAATATGATGTATGTTTTTGAGGTGAATCATGTCCACGGCACAACCCACCTTTGACGATGTTTGGCGATTATTTCAGGAGACGGATCGCAGGTTTCAGGAAACAGATCGTAGGTTTCAGGAAACTGATCGTAAGATTGAGAAAGTCAGCGAGGCCATCGGCAGACTTGGTAATCGATTGGGTGATTTCATTGAGGACGCAGTACGCCCTTCGGCGGTACGATTATTTCGCGAGCGGAGTATTGAAGTTCATGAGGTCCATCAAAATATAGAAGCTCAGCGTGGTGACGAAGGTATCGAGGTTGATTTATTGGTGGTCAACGACACGGATGCAGTTGCCATCGAATGCAAAAGTAACCTGACCTTGGATGATGTTAAGAGCCATGTGAAGCGTCTGGCGAAACTGAAAAGGCTGTTGCCGACCTATGCAGACAAACACCTATTGGGTGCGGTTGCTGCGATGGTCATCCCGGAGAATGTCGCCAAATATGCCTATCGCCAGGGTTTATATGTGCTCGGCCAAAGTGGTGAGCATCTGACGATTCGCAATGACGCCGATTTTACACCAGTAGTATGGTAAGCCGATGCAACAGGTCGTTGATGTACTCACGAAC
>CAUYUB010000415.1:0-1686 GCA_963575685.1 Gammaproteobacteria bacterium
TTATTTGAAACTTAACGGTACCGCTCGCAATATAGACCCACGCAGAACATGAATAGTAATTGCCGGATGTAACGCCAAGTATCTGACTTAGTCCTTGAGCATTTGCGCTTCCAGTTACCTTTTGGCTTTTCGTGCCATATTGAACATAAGCGGGGTTTGTTTCTGCTGCGAGAACCGTCCCGCCGCCCTCCTGCGTCCATTTTTCACAAAGCCCACTTCCGTCATAAGTGCCATCCAATGCGGGACATTCGACAAGATTTGTCGCGTTCGTATATTTAGAATCCGTGAACACGCCTTCAATAGTGCCGGTAGTCGCTATGGATGCACCAGCCCTTATAAAATTCACCTCGACGCCGCCTGAATCCGTGATAGAGAATTTATCGCCAGCCACCACCGCCGGAGATGGGGTACTTGCAAGCGTGATACTGTCCGATGTTGTGCCGTGTGCGCAATCGTTTATCGTGAAGCTGTTTCCGGTCTGCGCGCCAGTCTGGAATTTCACCTTGTACGTGTTCCAACTGTCATTCTCTGGAACCACCTTGTTTCCCAGGACTGTGATGACTCCGCCAGTGATGGACCCGACCACATGCCGAGCTCCTGCAATGGTGAGAACCGGCTGACCACCGCCCACACCATAAACCTTGTTCACGATTTTATTGAAATAAAGCGTGTTTTTAATGGCGTCGATGTTTTTCCCGACAAGGACACAGACACCATTATCCGAGCCAAGCCGGGTATAAAGGGAGACCGCCCCGGCCGACGTGACGTCCATCTCCGCGCCCGTAGCAACAAGGACCTTTTGAATGGCCGATTGAATAGTCTCCCATCCCAAATACCGGATGTCCATCTTTGCCGTGGGTTCAACCGTTCCAGACGTGTACCCCGTCGTGAACCCCAAGAGGTACGCCAGAACAGTCGACGGGGTGACACCGCGCTTGCAGGCGGTCATTACCCGGCTGTTGAATTCCACGATTGAGGCGTGATCACCGGAAACCGTTTTAATAATGGCGCCGGACTCTTTGCGCTCTGAAACCGGCTTAGAAATGATAAAGGTGCGGGTCGTCGAGTCCGCGGTGTCCAGCAACCGGATTTTATAGCCCTGGAGGAAATAGATGCTTTTGTCGTCACCAGCATCGGCGGGGGGAACCGGATAGGACAGCGTGACCATCCACTCAGCATTGATGACCCGGCGCGTAGAGCACCCGCATTCCCGCTCGCCCAACTGCGCGACCTTCGTGCCGGCCGCGTTCAAGATTTCTACGACAATGGCCATTTTACAAATACCTTTCGCGGTACGAAATCACAGCTTCGACTACTCCCGCATGCGTGTCAGGGTTTGTTTCTCCGGTCCGGTCGTCCGTGTATTTCAGGGTGTTCGCGCCGGGAAGCAGGAACAAGCCCTTTTCTCCGGTGAAGCCGGACATTCCGTTCACCACATCCTTCGCGCTGTAATCGAAAAGCTGTGCTGTCAGCGTCTCGCTGTTTATGGTAAGCTTGTCGCCGTCCTGTTCAGCAGCTGCCCCGCCGATTCCAAGAGTTCCGGTCCACTGGACGAAGTTGGAAACGTGCTTTGTGTATGCCGCCGCGTCTTCATAGTGAACCGTCTCGGCAATTTGCAGGTTTTTAATCAGCACGATTTTGCTCACGTCCGATGAAACGTAAAGGTAGTAAAGCTGCTGACTGTTG
>CAUYUB010000416.1:0-1686 GCA_963575685.1 Gammaproteobacteria bacterium
GGTACGCTCGTTTAAAATGCATGGAATGGAAATTCCACCCACGCTTAAGGCCATCGGTCGCGCGGGTGCTGGGGTAAACAATATTCCAGTGGAGGAGATGAGTAAACGCGGCATCCCCGTCTTCAATGCTCCGGGGGCAAATGCCAACGCCGTCAAGGAATTAGTGGTAGCAGGGATGTTGCTTGCCGCACGTAACCTCTGCCCAGCCTGGGACTTTACCCGTAACTTGGAAGGAGACGATGCCGCTCTCAGCAAGAAAACAGAGGAAGGTAAGAAACGCTTTGCCGGTTTCGAATTGCCGGGACGTACCCTTGGGATAATTGGGCTGGGCGCGATTGGCGTCGGGTAGCCAATGTGGCCATCGATCTGGGATGAACGTCTCGGCTACGATCCATTAATCACCGTCCAGCGTGCCTGGCAACTGTCATCGCGGGTTAAGCAGGCCCTATCTGTGGATGACCTGGTAGGCCGTTCCGATTTCATTACGGTTCATGTACCGCTTACCAAGGATACGCGCGGTCTCTTGAATGCTGGTCGATTACGACTGATGCGACCAAGGGGCATTGTGCTCAATTTCGCGCGCGAGGGATCGTGGACGATGTTGCGATATGCAGGCAATTCACGAAGGTCGACTTTGGGCTTATGTCTGCGATTTTCCTGGAAATTTACTCGGGGCCATGAGCGCGTTATACGTGCCGCATTTGGGGCGTCTACCGCCGAGGCTGAGGATAATTGTGCGGTCATGGTGGCTGATCAAATTCGTGACTATTTAGAGCATGGCAATATTACTAATTCCGTTAATTTTTCAAAGTAGTCATGCCTCCTGCAAGGTTTCCTTGGAGTCGCCAACGCCAATGTTCCTAATATGGTGGCACAAATTTCCACGGCTCTGGCCCGAGTTGATCTCAATATCTGGACATGATCAACAAATCGCGTGGTGATCGGCTTATACTCTGGTGAATGTGGAAACTCGATTGCTGATTCAGTGATTGCGGAGATTTCATCCATCGGGGATTCTGGCGGTACGAATAATTCCTTAATCACGCGGACGAATGAACGAAGATGCCCAATTGCTGGAGATTCGCGCTCAAATCGATATGATTGATGAGCGCATTCAGGCCCTAATCAGCGAACGCGCCAGTTGTGCTCAGGAAGTGGCGCGCGTACCGTGCTGCCGGTACGATTGGTTACCGTCCCGAACGGGAGGCGGAAATCCTGCGCCGGGTCATAGCGCGAAATACTGGCCCACTTGCAGCAGAAGAAATGGCGCGGTTGTTCCGGGAGGTGATGTCGGCCTGCCTGGCATTGCAGCACTCTAAAAAATCGCTTTTTGGGACCAGGGGAACTTTCTCCAGGCCGCAGCTGCGGTACTTTGGTAATTCAGTAATTACCCTGCCCTTCGGAACTATTGACGAGGTATTCCGCGAGGTAGAATCAGACGACGTGCATTTCGGGGTAGTGCCGGTAGAAAATTCGAAGGGGTCGTTACCCACTCAGGATATGTTTATGCGCTCACCGCTTAAAATCTGCGGTGAAGTACAACTGCGTATCCACGATCAGCGAATTGGGGCGATGACGGATCTCGGAGCGGTGCGGCGGGTATATACCCATCAACAGACCATGGCCCAATGTCGGGAGTGGTTGGATCGTAATCTCCCCGGTGTGGAACGCTTGGCGGTGAGCAGC
>CAUYUB010000417.1:0-1685 GCA_963575685.1 Gammaproteobacteria bacterium
GGGAAAAGCCAAGAAGTCTCGATTGGGCTGGCCGATGAGGCTTTCTCTCGATTCGGTATGGTTTGAGACTCTCCGCTGCTGGATCGATTGGCGAGGTAACTACGTAGCCACCCGAGTTCGGTATCGTCCAAGAGCACGGCGTTGGGTCGATTGGGGACCACGACCACAGGCCGATACTTTAATCTGATGGAAATGGGCGAGGGGAAGGGAACGACACCGTTTCCGGGAATTCGAGGGGAAAGGGTAATCTCGTCGGGAGGGGAGGGGAGGGTGATCAGATCTGCCCCCGTTACGGGAATTCCAATGATGCGTAGGCGCCGGTGACCTAATTCCGGTCCGCCCAGCAGCCACCACTCTCCCGCCGGGACCAGGGAAGCGACTAAAGACACCGTGAGCGAGTTACGGTAGCGTAAATCCATTAGTAGGCCACCATGGGTCATCTTGTCTTCGCCGATGGTGCTGTCCCCGTCCAGACCTATCGACCGGGCCACGATCGTAGCCGGCAACTGAAATAGTCCTCGTAGGTAGGCCAAGTAGGCTACGGGCAGTGGTCCCTTGCGACAACGCAGGCGTAACAACAGCGCGCCGGTAGAGACAAGGTCGGCATCGTCGCTACCCGTCAGAGATTCCCACTCCACTGCGGTTGCGGTTACCTCGACCTCGAAACCGAATTGCAATATCCGGTGCAGGATGGCACGACCCAGGTTTCCCGTGGTGATGATGGCCACTTCGTCCACCGAGTAGGACGTAGCGGGATATAGCGAAATTGCCGGTATCAGGTCGAGCAGGCCAGCCTCAGACCATTCCCCAGGTATCAGGCGTTTGGTGCGATCCCGGTTCTCCAGTAGGACCGTTCCGTCTCGGGGCGGGCGGGCGACGGGTGCGTGCGGAGGGGTAGCGTCTGTCGGGACGGCACTCCACAAGGGAGCTTGGCCGGCATAGGGACGGCCGCGTGTGGTCGCGACCAAGGCGGCGGCGGCCTGCCAGGGAGTTGCCGCTTCTGCCCACCAATATCCGTTGGGTCCGCGTCGGACGCGTACTTCTTCCGTGAGGCGTGCGCCTTTCACTGCCGCCAGGAATCCAAGCACCGCCTGGGCATCGGGAAAAAGCCCGCCGGTGTGGGTCAGTGGGTTTGGGGAAGGCGGCGGATCGGCTGCTGTTTGCGCATTTCTTTTCCCTTTTTCGCTCGCGGTTAGTGCGGCTGTCGGTGTGATTTCTGTTTGGGGAGGTGGCGACCCGGCATTGCCGCGGCTCATCGGCAGGATGCGAAAGTCGAGGTCGAGGAGGTTGATATCCTTGTCTTTCGGCATTTTTTTAGTTCTTTATATAGGGCGCAATGCGCGGCCACAAGCGAGGAAACCGTTGCTGCATTTCGGCAGCATTGGCCAGTTGCATATCACGATAATCAAACCCAGGCGCAACGGCTTCGGAGAGTAAGCCATATTCACCCTGTTCCAATACGCTGGCTTTCCAACAGCCGCCCTTGACCAATAATTGCATTACCTGACCGCTACGCAACTCCGGGCCTAGTCGATAGCTGTGCAGGTCCCCATTGGGGTGGATTATCAGATAAGTCAGTGGTGCGCCGGCGTGATAATAATGAATAATGTCGGAGGCGTTTTTATGGAAATAACCAATCGGGCTATCGTCCGTCAGCATATAAAAGATCGACGTCAGCAAATGCC
>CAUYUB010000418.1:0-1678 GCA_963575685.1 Gammaproteobacteria bacterium
GCTCATCTAACCACTTCCGATCTGGAACGGGTAGACCGTGAATTGACGGCCAAGGTGGCCCAAGCCCCTGCTTTTTTCCAGGATACTGCCGTTGTTCTCGACCTTCAGGCCATTGATGGTCAGCCTCTGGACCTTCGGGCGTTACTCGATACCTTACGTAGCCATGGTACCCATCCCCTCGGGATACGCCATGGCGATGTCTTCCAGCAGACCGAAGCCCGCGCCCTTGGACTTGCCATCTTCCCTGCGGTGAGGAAGGATGAATCCCGCCCCCCGCCGTCGGAGTCTCGGGCTAAACCCAAACTCTGGACCCAACCGGTACGTTCCGGGCAACAGGTTTACGCCCCCGGCGGAGACCTCATTATCTTAGGGATGGTCAACGCCGGCGCTGAGGTGTTGGCGGATGGCAATATCCATTGCTATGCCTCGTTGCGAACGTAGAGCGGGCACTATAACACATCCCGTCTCGAAACCTCGGGTTATGCGCAGGATTGATTTCTCCTCCTCCCGTTTGGGACTAACTGGCTGTTTTTGTCCCGCCCTTTAGATATAGAGGAGGCGGAAGAGAGGTAGGAATCCGCTCGCGGGGTCTCGTCGCGTTGCCGCGGGCGTCACGCTGTGTGATGATAACCCAAGTTATTTCCATTTCCCTCGCGGATCCCCCCGGTATCAGGAGATCTTTTGAATGTCCGTCCAGCACCCGATTATCGCGGTCACCGGTTCTTCCGGTGCCGGCACCAGCACTGTGAAACGCGCCTTCGAGCACATCTTCCACCGGATGGATGTTTCCCCGCTCATTGTCGAAGGCGATAGCTTCCACCGCTACGACCGCGTCGAGATGAAGAAGATTACGACCGATGCGGAACAGGCGGGCAGGAATTTCAGCCATTTCGGTTCCGAGGCCAACCTTTTCGCGGAACTGGAACAGCAATTCAGACAGTATGGCGAGACGGGTAGCTGTCTGCGCCGTTACTACCTCCACAGCGTGGAGGAGGCGGCCCCCTGGGGCAAGAAGCCGGGCGAGTTCACCGACTGGGAGCAGATCCCGGTGGGTACCGATCTGTTGTTCTACGAGGGGTTACACGGGGCTATCGTTGCCGATGGCGTAGATGTCGCCAAGCATGTCGATCTCAAGGTCGGCGTGGTCCCGATCGTCAACCTGGAGTGGATCCAAAAGATCCACCGCGACACTGCCGAGCGTGGTTACTCTGCTGAGGCCGTGACCCATACCATCTTGCGGCGTATGCCTGACTACGTCCACTACATCACTCCGCAATTCTCCCTTACCGATATCAATTTCCAGCGGGTGCCGTTGGTGGATACCTCCAATCCTTTCATCAGCCGGGACATCCCCACCCCGGACGAAAGCATGGTGATCATCCGTTTCCATCGTCAGAATCTGAGGAACCAGAATTTCCCCTACCTGCTGGCAATGATCCACGACTCCTTCATGTCCCGACCCAACAACCTCGTGGTGCCCGGCGGCAAGATGGGGATGGCCATGGAACTTATCCTCACCCCGCTCATTGAGCAGATGCTGGAACGTCGGAAAAAAACCGGTGGTTGATGCCTACGGCGACCGTATCCTTTGCCCAACGTCTGTTGGCCTGGTATGACGATCACGGTCGTCACGACCTGCCTTGGCAGTGCAACCCTACTCCCTACCGGGTCTGGATCT
>CAUYUB010000419.1:0-1675 GCA_963575685.1 Gammaproteobacteria bacterium
GATTGCGTCCGCAAAGCGCACGAAATGTGAAAACAGGAGGTTAAGCAATGAGGACGACAGTTATCATCACTAAACGGGGAGACGGGTACATTAGCACAGTCAAGGGTAAGTTCGGGGGTGGGCACTCCGGGTCGCGGGCTGGATTGACTCCCTACGATGCGGCAGCGACCGCAGCTCGGTACATGCTGGAGTACGCTCAGAGCAACGAGGAGGGGGGCGACCTGATGGCTCCGCCCGAGGTCATGGAGCTGGTGCCGGAGCATCTGCGCAGCATCAAGGGTAAGTCGTCATGACCACATCAGCAATCAAGCGATACCTGGCCAAGATCGGAAAGCGTGGCGGATCCTCCAGGAGTGACGCCAAGAAAGCCGCCGTGCGGCTGAACGGCGCCAAGGGCGGCCGGCCGCGCAAGGTTCGACCGGAGGAAAAGGCATAGCCTACCGTCCACTTCCGCCCTCACAAGGGCCCCGGGTCACTCCGGGGCCCTTGCATTTCTCCATCCGCAAGGTTCGGCCGAACTCGTCTACTCACCCGGCCACACCCAAGGTTCGGCCGGGAACCTCCGCAACCGGATCCGGGTGCCGCTCCAGGTCCGCGTAGAACTTGAACACCGTCGAAGGATTATCCCCCAGCCACTCCGCCGCCACCTCAAGGCCGTGCCGCGTATACCACCGGCTGCCCGCCAGCTTCCGCAGCTCATGCGCACCCTTCGGGAATCGGTGCGCATCCCAGCCGTTGTCCCGCATCCACGCGGCCAGATCCCTCTGCACCAGATCTCGTCTGTACGTAGGTCGACCACCCTCCAGTATGTAGGGATCATTCTTGCGTTTTAGCGCCATAAGTTCTTGAAGAGTCGCAGCAGGGATTCTAACCTTATGATCTCTCGATTTCGGTCGAAAACCGGGACGCTCACAAATCACCATGTAAGCCGCCCCATTCTCCACAACAATCCAGTCCCAGCAGGCCATTTCAGCCTCTCCAGCCCTCATCCCCAAGTCATGACACAGCAACCAAGCAGCGCGCAGAGGCTTACCCTTCAAATCCAGCGCTTTCTGCTCGGTTCCATTCACAAACTCATCACCCGGCCACTTATAATTTCGCTTCGGCCTCTTCACTGGAATTGCCTCCAGGAACTCATGCAAATCAGGAAGAACAAGTCCAGCCTTCGCATAGGCATCTCTTGCCCAGCGAGCAAACACACTCTTCGCTTGGTTCAGGCTGGAATACGCCGACTCCCGTGCTCGCTTCCGGTCGATCGCATCCCCATCCCCATCCGCCAGCATCTTATCGCAAAAATCCTCCGCACGCTGCCGCGTCAAAACAGACGTGCAAACGTCTTCCCTATCCGAACCCACCACCAGGTGCAGCATGCGCACATTCGCATCAACCGTAGCCGGGCGTGGCGATCCTTCCCTCAGCTCCTGTATCGCCGCCTCTGTTCGATATGCCTTAACCACCTCCCCAATAGTCGCCAGCGCCTTTGTGCGCCGCAGAGCCACCTTGTCCTTCAGCTCAGCCCAGCGCCCGGCCCGCGCCTCCTTCAGGATGCCCCTGGCAATCTTCGCAGCCTCCTCCTGGTCCCCAGTGTCCAGACTCTGACTCAACCTCTCCCCATTGACTTGCGCCACCAGGTACCATACACTCCCGCGCTTATGCAGATTCTTCATGAAAACCT
>CAUYUB010000420.1:0-1671 GCA_963575685.1 Gammaproteobacteria bacterium
AGTGGATGAGATCGGCAATGGTGCCCATCTTCAATCCATGGCGAGCGGCAAATATCTCCAAGTCGGGACGGCGTGCCATGGTACCGTCCTCATTGAGGATCTCGACAATTACTGTGGCCGATACCAACCCTGCCAAGCGTGCTAAATCACAACCTGCCTCGGTATGACCGGCACGGGTTAACACTCCCCCCGGTTGGGCCATGAGGGGAAAAATATGGCCGGGATGAACCAGATCTTCGGGTCGAGCATCGGGGGCTACTGCCGTACGCACAGTATGGGCACGATCAGCGGCAGAGATACCGGTAGTCACACCGTGAGCCGCCTCAATGGACACTGTGAAATTGGTGGCGTGTTTGTCGTTGGTATCTCTCACCATCAGCGGCAAACGTAACTGCCGGCAACGCTCCTCGGTGAGAGTGAGGCAGATGAGGCCACGTCCATAGCGGGCCATGAAATTGATATCCTCGGGCTGGACCAGAGAGGCGGACATGATGAGATCGCCTTCATTCTCCCGATTTTCATCATCCATCAAGATGACCATGCGCCCCTGGCGGATATCGTCAATAATCTCAGGAATAGTACTCAGTGGCATGGCTGAACCTGTTTAAGAGTAACCAACGTCAATACGTTAAAACTAATCACCAAAAGATAAAAAACAAAACATTAAAGATCTTTCTTTTAATTTTAAAAGAAAAATTTTTAATGTTCTGTCTTTTTATTTTTAACCTTTACCTGGTATCGATAAACCCGGCTTCCGCCAACAGCTCCCGGGTAATTCCAGCCTGAGGCTGGGCGGCACGTTCTCCCAACAGCAGGCGTTCCAGATAACGAGCAATGATATCCACTTCCAGGTTAACCTCCCGTCCTGGGGTATATTCGCCGATGATGGTCTCAACCAGGGTATGCGGCACGATATTGAGGTCGAACTGCGCCCCATTTACGCTATTGACGGTCAGACTCGCCCCATCCACGCAGATTGAACCCTTCTCGGCGATATAACGGGCAAGTGTCGCAGGAGCCGCAATAACAAAGCGTATCGAACGGGCTTCAGGACGACGCGAAATAATCTTTCCTACCCCGTCCACATGGCCGCTTACCAAATGACCGCCCAAACGGGTGGTGGGAATCAGCGCTTTTTCCAAATTGACCCGGCTGCCCCGGTTAAGATTTTTGAGGAAGGAGCGGGAAAGGGTTTCCGCTGAAACATCCGCCCAAAAACCATCTCCCTGTAAGTCTACTACGGTCAGGCAAACCCCATTCGTGGCGATACTGTCGCCTACTGCAACATCGCTGAGGTCAAGGCTACCGGTACGAACACGCAAGCGGAGATCACCTCCCCGCGGTTCCAGAGAGGCAACTTCATCGATCGCCTGAATGATGCCTGTGAACATAACAATTAATTAACGGAAGTATTTTTGATTTTTAACGGTACTGTACAGTCGCCTCAATTCGCCAATCCCGTCCCACCGCCCGTAGATCACGGATCTCAAGACGGTAGGCATCCGCCAGCCGTTCCAAACCCGGAAGGTGAAATAGACCTCGAGCCCCATCACCCAACAGCAGTGGCGCCACATAAATTATCAGCTCATCGATAAGTCCCTCCTTGAGCATGGCCCCACTCAGAATAGCCCCAGTTTCCAACAATACTTCATTGATCTCCCGACCACCCAA
>CAUYUB010000421.1:0-22399 GCA_963575685.1 Gammaproteobacteria bacterium
TTATACCATAAACTGATGTTTCTAACAAAAAACAGGTTTCCGATAATGTCTAATAGATGTAACGCCTTCTCCCCAGAGGAGGCCTCTTCCACCTCCAAACCCCATTTCTCCAGAGTGTAACGTAAGATCTCCCGAGCGGTGGTGCTGTCATCCACCACCAGGACAGTTTTGAAGTGGAGATTTTGGCAGGGATGGGGTAATGGAGAGCTACCGATGGGTTCCTTCATCCAGACATTAAAGCGAAATTGGGAGCCTTTGCCGGGAATGCTCTCTACCCCGATCTGACCCTCCATTTTACTTACCAGAGATCGGGTGATGGCCAAACCTAGTCCGGTACCGCCATAACGCCTAGTGATGGAACCATCGGCCTGATGGAAGGGGCGGAAGAGTTGGCTAATCTGTTCTCCGGTCATGCCGATGCCGGTATCCTCGACCAAGACATTCAATTCAACGCGATCCGTTTGGCGGTTGGTGCAGTCAACTACGATCCGTACTTCTCCCGCGTTGGTAAATTTGACGGCATTGCCCACCAGGTTGTTGATGATCTGACCAAAACGTAGTGGGTCTCCATTTAAAACGCAGGGAACGGTAGGTTTGACCTCCACGAAAATTTCAATGTTTTTTTCCAGCGCCTTGGCGGCAAGAAGGGTGGTAGTGGTCTCCAGGACCTGCTCCATATCGAAATCCACTGCCTCTAATTCCAGGCGCCCGGCCTCGATTTTGGAAAAATCCAGGATATCATTGATAATCCCTAATAAAGAACGGGAGGAGGCATGCACCTTGGTCAGATAGTCGCGCAGCTTAGGCGTCAGATCCATGCCCATCGCCAACTGGGTTAGGCCAATGATTGCGTTCATGGGCGTGCGGATTTCGTGGCTCATGTTGGCCAAAAATTCGCTTTTGGCGCGATTGCCTTTTTCGGCACTCTGTTTGGCTTCGATGAGGATCCGTTCCGCTTGTCGATACTGGCTAATATCGTTCAGAATCAGCATCAGATGAGGCTCGCCCCCTCTCAGGATGGAAGATACATTACATTCCAACCAAACTTCCTTGCCAAAGGAGGTGGTGAGATGGACCTCATGGTGCTGGTTGTTTTTGGTTTCCATGGCGCGCATGGCAGTTTCCAATAATCCTGATTTTTTCCAGGACGGAATATTGAAAAAGTTTTGTGCGCGGACCTGCGCTACCGTGGCCCCTACAATTTTTGCGGTAGTCTCGTTGGCGAGGACACAAGCGCCGTCCTCCCGGTAGACAACAATGCCGGTAGCGGATTCGGAGATGATCTTCTGGTTGAAGTTCAGTAATTCCTCCAATCGTTGTTCGCTTTCCTGAAGGGCTTCTTTTTGTTGGATCGCTTCGGTAAGAACGTTTTGTAACATCTGACGGTTGGTGGCCAAAGCGGCCTCGGAGCGCTCCCGTTCGTCGATCTCCGCCCACAGGGCATCGCGCGAGGTGGTCGTGGATTCCAGTTGTTCCGCCATTTCATTGAAATGATTGGAAAGATCGCCGAGTTCATCTTTGGCGGTGAAGGTGATACGTTTTGAGAAATTCCCACTGGCAACTTCGGCCATGGATTGACGGAGGAGCCAAAAAGACTTTGAGATATTTCTCACGATGGTCATGGTCAGCAACGGGAGCATCAGGGCGAGGGCGGCCAAGAGGCCCAAGCCAATCATGTTTTGGCGTTTCACCAACGCCAGCGCGCGTTCGTGAGATATTTGATGCAGCCGTTCCTCTACCGGCAAGGCTCCCTTTAACGTAAGGGCCAGGCGTATTTCCAAATTTTTGTTATAGGTGGTGTTATCAACGGTTGGGGTGGATTTACGACCATTGCTCCGAATATTCGCGTACTCTTCAAAGAGTGGCAATGCCTGCTTTAGATAATCGTGAGTCTCGTCAAACAGTATCTGTTCCGTTGATGACGATACGGAGTTCTCTATTTGGTGTAGATATCCGGTCGTAATCCTAAATTGTTTCCGCCATTGGTTCTCTCGCCGCTCATTAGGAAGATTTGCATACTCATGGCTCATCAAGATTAGATTGGCGGTTGATTTGTAGAGGTCATCCATGAGCATCGCCTTTTCGCGGGCGGCATTGAGGTCATTTTGTCCAAATAAGTAAGTGATCGCAATCAGACATCCTGCAATAAAGGGTAAGATGCCAACTAAATGGAGTTTTAAGATTAATTTCATTTCTTTGATCTATTGGATCAGGGTGATTCCAAACGGCTTGGCGGTGGTCATGGCCCGGTTATCCATATGATCAAGAAAATTGGGCATGGGATTTCCTTTGCTCCATCCTTGTGCGATAGCCCATTCCGCCTCATTTTCTAAGATAAACAGCAGCACCTGGGTCAAGGTGAGGCGGAGGTGTGTCGATTGCAGACCCAAGGTAATGGTTGAGAGGGGAACATTGATCGTATTGGCAATCATGATGCTGGCCCGCTCCTGGGACTGGTAGGCAAATACTTCAGCGTTGTAGAGGGCACGCAAGAATTTTTCGGAAGGGTTGCCGGATTTATCCAGAAAACTCTGCCGTGCTACCAGATTTGAACTTTTTTGGTATAATCCTGGTTCTTCCAGAATCAGCATCTGGTCTCCCAAGAGTTGTTTGGTCTGACTGATGATAGGTTCCCGACAGGTAAAGGCGTCAATCTCTCCATTAGCCAGTGCAATGGGTAATTCATTGGCCTTTTTGTAAATAAAGCGTACCTCCGATTCTTCTATCCCATATTTCTGCAGCAGCAGATACAGAAAATAATGGAATGAGGTCATGGACTGCACGCCAATCGTGTGCCCGCGTAGCTCGCTTGCTTTCCGTATCCCTCGATCCTGCCTGGTTACCAGTTTCTCATCGTTGTCCGAAGTGCCGATGGTGGCAATGAGGTGGAGATCCTTCTCGGTGAAACTGGCAAGCATGAAGGGGATATCTGCTACCGTTGCCATATCGGTCTGGCCGGAAAGCATGGCGTCTAGGGCATTCGCCCCGGTAGGATAAGTTTTCAGCACTACCTCCAGATCCTCATCCTTGAAATAACCATTTTGTTGCGCGATGGGGATTAGACCGGTGAGGAGGATGGGCGTATAGGCGATGGTGATCCGATCTGTCGCCCAAAGCGGGAGGGGAGGGGACAGCATACCAACCATCATGGCCAATCCGCTCGCTAGGCCGCGCCACCTATTGGTCATCATGGGGAAACCTCGGTTACCAAATTTACCGCACACACCCGATTGCGTCCCTGCTCTTTTGCCTGATAGAGCATGCGGTCCGCAGCGGAGAGGAGCAGGGCGCGTCCTCCTTCCCGTTCCGGAATGGCCGTGGCGCAACCGATGCTGATGGTGACCCGGTCCGCCACCGGGGAATGAATGGTGGGGACATTTAACGAGCCGATTTGTTGTTGAAACCGTTCTGCGATGGCGAGTGCCCCGACATGATCGGTTTTCGGCAAAATGGCGACAAACTCTTCTCCTCCATACCGGAACAGGCTGTCCCCGGCCCGCGATAAGGTACGTGACAATACCAACGCGACCTGTCGCAGGCATTCGTCGCCGGCCCCGTGGCCGTAATGGTCATTATAGCTTTTAAAAAAATCGATATCGATCATCAGCAATGACAGCATCTCCCCGGTGCGGGAGACCCGTCGCAACTCCTGTTCCAGCGTGCCTTCAAAGCAACGTCGGTTGGAAATGCTGGTTAATCCGTCAATATTGGCCATGGCTTCCAACATGTCAGCACGACGTTTCGAGGTAATATGGTTACGAATACGTGCCTTGGCGATGGGGATGTGAAATGGTTTGGTGATATAATCCACGGCGCCGAGATTTAGCCCCATTTCCTCATCTTCTACTTCTCCGCGGGCGGTAACAAAAATAACCGGGATGTTGCGAATGAATTCGTTGTTTTTGATTCGACGGCAAACCTCGTAGCCATCCAGATCCGGCATCATGATATCAAGAAGAATGATATCAGGTTTTTCCTCCTCTTCCTCAAGAATGCTCATGGCCATCTTGCCGCTGGTGGCCACTTTGATTCGGTACTCCTGATACAATGCCTCCGCCAGTACCCGGATATTGGCAGGCATATCATCGACAATCAAAATCTTGGATTGCACAAATGCGGGCATAACATTTCCTACGGGCGAAATTTTAGATTAGTTGATTAATTTTGCACTTGGTGAGGTAGTCGAGGGGAAGCTCCTCATTTCCGCGCGTTAGGTGAGAGATAATGGTTACTTTTTCTGCATCAGGATGCGCATCCGCTCGAACAAACGATCAATATCGATCGGCTTTGAAAGATAATCGGACGCCCCGCACTCCATACACTTCTCGCGGTCGCCAATCATGGCCTTGGCGGTGAGTGCGATAATCGGCAGGTTCGCATGGCGTGGCTGTTTGCGAATTTCGCGCATGGTCTGATAGCCATCCATACCTGGCATCATAATATCCATCAGGACAATATCGATCTTCTTGCCTTCTTCGAGATGGGCGAGTGCCTTGTAGCCGTCCTGGGCCATCAGGACGTTGATCCCTTTAGCACGCAATACCTTCGAGAGGGCAAAGGCGTTGCGCATATCATCGTCCACCACCAATACGGTGCGTCCGGTGAGTTTTTCTTCGGTGGTGTCCACCATCGGTGGTACCGGTTTCAGTCCACCTGCGGCAGTGGCATGGACGCTGTGTAGGAATAGCGTTACCTCGTCCAGCAACCGCGCCGGCGAATGGGCACCCTTGATGACGATGCTGTCGGTATATTCGAGGAGTTTGATATTCTCCTCTTCTGAAAGGTCGCGGCCGGTGCAGATCACCACCGGTGGCAGGCGTACCTGCTCGCGGCCCATTTGGTCCAGGATCTCAAACCCGGACATCCCCGGCAAAGTGAGATCGAGGATCACGCAGTCGAATTCCTGGGTCTGTAAGGAATTCAGGGCCGTTTTACCATCAGTGGCGTAAACGATTTCGGCGTTGAGACCCTTTAAAAGATCACTCACCGCCTTGCGAGTCCCTGGATCGTCATCGACCAATAGGATGCGACGCTCGGCAGTCGATGCGGATTGGATCAGACGTTCAAATGCCTTGTTGATCTGTTCCTTGGTGGTCGGTTTGGTGTCAAAGCCGATGGCCCCCATCTTGAGTCCGCGCAGTTTATCGTCGTCGGCCGACATGACATGGACTGGAATATGGTGCGTCTCGGGCGCGGCCTTCAGTCGTTCCATCACCGTCCAACCGTCAATTTCCGGTAGACCGATATCGAGGATGATCCCGGTCGGGCAATATTGCTGTGCCAATTCCAGACCCATTCGGCCATTGGAGGCAACCAGGGTTTTGAAGCCCCGTTTTTTTGCCAGATCGCCAACGATACGGGCAAAGGCCGGGTCGTCTTCAACAATGAGGATGGTATTGTTCTCGCTACGGCGTACCGATGTGGGCGGAGGAACTGCGATTGTTCGTTCCGCTGCCGTTGGTGCCGGTGCTTCAACCGGATGCGGTTCTACCGTGACGGGGGGTTTGGTAGGGATAGCTACTACGGGCGGCGGTGGGGTTCGGCTCCGCATCCGCGGCGGATTATCGATGGTCTGTGACGGTAATTGCGGCTGCGATTGTGGCAGGTACAGGATGAATGCGGTCCCCTGGCCCTGTACGCTTTCCACGGTGATATCACCACCCATTACTAACCTGCGCGTTGGTTAGGGGACAGGTGCTAAATAGCACCCTCCCGACCCCAGGCCTCCGATTCCCCACCCCTTGCTTGCAATACGTCAACTAATTGATCTTGCTTGGTTTGTGCTCCAAGTTCGTTGCGAGCTGGCAGGAGAGCAGCAAAGCGCCATTAGCACCTGTCCCCTAACCAACGCGCAGGTTAGTAAACGCGCGAGCTTTTGGGAAATAGTGAGACCGAGTCCGGTACCGCCATATTCGCGGCTGGCGCTGCCATCTACCTGTTCGAAGGCACGGAATACCCGCTCGATATCCGCGGGCGCAATACCAATACCGGTGTCGATGACGGCAATTGCAATAGTCTTGGCCGGATCAAGACCAAGATTGGCTAGTTGCGGCGATGGGCGCGGATGGGACATCCGCACTGTTACTCCTCCCTGCGAAGTAAATTTGATCGCATTACCGATGAGGTTGTTTAGGATCTGTTCCAGTTTGCTACGGTCGGTATGGAGGTGGTGCGGCATCCCTTCCCCCATCTCGATTCGCAAGGCAAGCCCCCGGTTCGCGGCCAGCGGGTTGAAACGGCGTTGTAATTCTCCGGTCAGGCTATCAAGGGGGATCTCGCTGGCGACTACCTGCATCTTGCCTGCTTCTACTTTGGTCAGATCGAGAATATCGTTGATCAGGCGCAGGAGATGATTGCCGCTGTCATAGACGACCGTGGCGGATTCCACCTGATCCGCGGTGAGATTACCTTCTTCGTTGTCGGCCAGCACCTTGGCCAAAATCAGCAAGCTGTTTAGGGGCGTACGTAACTCATGGCTCATGTTGGCCAGGAATTCGGATTTGTAGCGGCTGGCAGTATCGAGTTCGACGGCGCGGCGGTCGGCCTCGGCGCGCGCTATTTCCAATGCTGCGCCGCGTTCCTCCAAGGCTGTGGTCTTCTGCCGCAATTCTTTATTGGCCGCTTGGATGGTATCGTGCTGAACATGCAATTCCTCCTCCGAGGCGCGCAGTTCTTCCGCTTGCACTTCCAGGGCATGGCCTTTCTGGCGTAGTTCCTCGTTGGCGGCCTGGAGGGCATCACTCTGTGCCCGCAATTCCTCTTCCGATACCCGCAATTCCTCGGTCTGCTGTTGCGTTTTCTCCAGGAGCGCCTGGGTACGTAGGTTGCGCGTGAGGATCTCCAAATTAGCGGCGATGACCGGTATTACTTCGTCCAACAAGGCGCGTTGCGTTGGTCGAAATGGTTTGAAGGTGCCAATTTCGAGAACCGCAATCACCTTTCCGCGCGAGACAATTGGTGCGGCCAGCAATACCCGCGGCACGGCTTCGCCGATACCGGAAGTGATGCGGATGAAATCAGCGGGTATCTCGTCAAGCAGGATTGGGGTCTGTTCTAGCGCACTCTGGCCGGCCAGCCCTTCACCGATCTTGAAGGAGGTCTGGGCGCTTCGCCGCTCAGAATGTCCGTAACTCCCCATCAGTTCGAAACAGCCGCGCTCTTCGTTCCAGACATGGAGTATGCCGATACCGGCCTCCAACAGTGGTATCAGACTGCCGACGGTATAACGGGCGAAACTTGCCAAGCCTTCCGCTTTCTGGATCGCCAGCGAGACCGTAGCAACGCCTTCCTTGACCCAACGCTGGGCATCAAGATTTGCCGCGGATTTTTTAAATACCTCCAATGCCTTGGCCATGGCGGCGATTTCATTATTTCCTTCGCGATTGGGGATTGCTATCGTCAACTCACCTGCGGAAAGTTGCGTCATACAGTCACGGAGTTGGCTGAGCGGCTGGACAATACTCCTGGTAATCATCCGAGCGGCGATCATGCCGAGGATGACCAGGCCCAACAGTGCAAAAAGGGAATTACGGATCGCATCTGTACCCTCCTGGTCGGCCATCTGGCGGAAGGCGATCGCTTTATTGGCGGCGAAGGTACGAATCAACCCCAGGGTTTTTTCTGCGGTATCGGCGAGTGCGGCATCCGTGGATTTATAACGTGCCAAGGCTTCCTCCATGCGACCGGCGCGGACCAGGGCAACCGTTACGTCGCGCGCCGCTTTCCATTGTGCCAGGGCGCGAGCGACCGCAATGACCTCATCCTGTTGGCCGAGGAAGCGATCGCGCACAATCGCCAGACGATTCTGTGCATCGGCCTCGGCGGCGGCGATGTCACCCACATCGATATCGATATCGGTGGATTTTGTGGTGTGAACTAGATTGACTACCAATCGTTCGATGGTCAGGACATCAACACGTAAGTCCTGAATCGCCGCGGTGACGGTAAACGGATGATCGTAGAGATTGCCAGCCAGACTGGACAGCTCCACCATGGTACGGACGGCGAATCCACCCATCGCCATGGTCAGCAATAGGACCAGTGAGAATCCAATCAAGAGACGAATTACGATGGTGGTACGCGTTAAACCCATCATATATGGTTATACCTCTTTCATGTTTTTTGGTCGCACGGCGCGGAATCTTTTGCAGTAGTGACCGGGAATTGTTTTTATTATGTCAGAAAGATAAAAAGTGTACGGATTAGATTCTATGACGAGAACGATTGCTGAAAATATCGGCACAGACAGTTGGCGAAAATTTCTCAAGCAGTTGAAGGATATGACAGATAGGGTCGGCGCGTCAATCTCGAACGTTATTTGATTGGGCTTTACCTGTTTTTTGGTCAGGTATTGGTTTGATGGTGTTACTCACCTTTGCGAGCCTCAGTGTGACAAGATTGTTCGGGTGCCGTTGTTGGGCGCGCACATGAATTGACTTCCGGGATGGTGCTGTTTAGAATGAAAACAATCGATCGGGAACAATTAGGATGTGTCATGTTCTTAACCCATTTTGCCAGATACCAATTGAGTCCGTCACTGCAACACCTGATTGTAAACGTGACAAATCATTGTAATTTTCGTTGCAAACATTGTTTTATCGACTTCTCGAAAAAACGCGAGCTCGACTTGGAAAAATATCAGGAGATTGGGCGAGAGGTCGGGCCGCTATTCTGGTTAGATATTGCAGGGGGCGAGCCGTTTCTTCGTAAAGATCTCATCGATATTATTTCGTCTTTTCAAGCTGAAGTCGTCACCATCCCGACCAATGCCTTCATGGTGGAACGGACTGTAGCAATGGCCATGCGCCTTAAAGAGGCGATCAAAAGTGAACTGACGATCGCGATCAGTGTCGACGGACTCAAGGAGACCCATGATCGAATTCGCAAGGCGGGCAGTTGGGACCGGCTCTGGACGACATATGGACAGCTTCGCAAGATTAAAGGACTGCACGTTAAAATCAATACCGTGTTGTGCAACGAAAATAAATCGGAAATTTTGCCCCTCATGGAGTACGTCTACCAACAGCGCCCGGATTTTCATTCCATTATTCTGTTACGCGGCAGCCCGATGGATCCTAGCTTCGGCCTGCCGACCATGGAGGAATTGCATGCGATGCAGGGTCCGATCTTTGAGATTTTGGGGCGCTATCATTATGGTCAAAATTTCGTGACGAGCCACCTGTTACGGAACTACCACCGCTACCTCTGGAATGTGAGTTTAGCAACCTTGTCGCAACACACGCAGGTCATCCCTTGTCTGGCCGGACAGGCGCACGCAGTGATTATGAGCAATGGCGATGTGAGTTCCTGCGAGATGTTGCCGCCGATAGGGAACTTGAACCAGTTGGGTTGGCGGCAGATTTGGGAAGAACCGACCCTGGAGGTCCAACGCCGTTCGATCCGAAATAAGGAATGCTATTGTACCCACAACTGCGCAATGCTCGACAGTATCCTTTATCGACCGGCTAGTTATCCAGGTTTGATTACAGGAGTTACACTTGAGCAATAATCTACGCGTTGCGGTGATCGGTCCGTTTTTCAATGCGGAAGAGCATGTCGAGCCCTGGGTTTCCGGGGTGGCGGGGCAACACTATTCCCCATTCAAGCTTTATCTGGTGGATGATGCCTCTACCGATCGAACCCCGGCGTTGCTTACAGCAGCGGTCAGCAAACTCTCCGTTCCTTTTTCACTAACGCATCTCGTAAAGAATTCCGGTCCCGCGGCCGTGCGCAATGGTGCCATCCGTCAAGCGGTTGAGGACGGGGCGGAACTCATCCTGATTTTGGATGCGGATTGTCGCGTCGCGGATGATTGGATCCAACGCCATGTGGCATTTCATCGACAACGGCCGGATATCGACGTGATGGGGGGCGCTATGAACGGGATAGCCCAATCATGGATCGGTAGGGCGGATGGTTTTTGTTCCTGGTTTACCTCCGTCCCGTATACGCGGAGCGGAGAAGTGAAAGCGCTACATTTGCCTACGACGAATATGAGCTTCAAGTCCGCGGTGATCGCACGCGCCGGATTCTTCGACGAATCGCTGAATACTGGCGAGGATGTCGTTTTTTGTCGGAAGGTGCGGCAGAGTGGTGGTGTTCTCTGGTTCCAATCCGACATCATCGTGACGCACCTGGATCGCGACCAGCGGCATGAGGCGAAGCGGCATCATTATCGTTGGGGCCTGCATTCCTATACCTTATCGGTGCAGGCGCAGGGCGGATACTATTCAAGGCTAACCCGGATCAGAAATCCGCTGATCCTTGCCAGCCTGGTTCCCATCATTGCCGCCCTCAATACGTTGCTGGTACTTTTCAAGTACACACGTCGAAAGCCGAGCGTATGGCTCCATCTTCCATGGATTCTCCTGTTGAAGTGGTATAACGCGGTGGGCGTCTACCGGGGATTTCTCAACCCTTCCTTGTGTCGTCGTGGTTAGGCAAGTTCCGGTTAAAAAACTACCAAGAGCTAACCGCCGCGTAGCGGCGTAATGAATTTAGCCGTGGGTTTCAACCCACGGTTGAAATTTACGTATAAAATTATCACGTTCATTCAGTCGTCGCTACGCGACGATGAAAATCTCCCGATTCAACCGTGGGTTAAAACCCACGGCTAAATTCATTACGCCGCTACGCGGCATTGACCGATCTGGTAGTTCTTTAGCCGGGAGTTGCCTTAAGGCTATGAGTCTTCAAAAACGCGCATACCGCATCGCTGTCCTGTTCATTGCGCTGAGTTTGGTACTGTCGGCACATATCATTTTCACTAATCGTACGGACAATGAGGTGATGCATGATCTGGATACCGTCATTGCTATCCGGATAAAAGTCAGCGAACTCCGAACCGTAGGATTCGAATATGCGCTGTTTCGCGAGGAACGGCCCCGAATCCAGGTGGAAGTAGTATTGCGGGCGCTCCACCCGCTGTTTGAGCAACTCAGAACCTCCCGCCTATTCCAAACAGAACAACCAATGGCGTTGTGGCAGAACGCTTTCAACCGGCTTGGCGACTGCGAGACGTTTCTGGCGCTATTCACCAGATCGGTCCTTAGTCCGCTACAGCAGGAGCGGGAACGCCAGATGACGAGTCTATTTCTGTTACGCGGTGCCGCACTGGCAACTGCCGTTGAAGGGCTGATGCGACCGATTATTATCAAGGAACAACAGATCCGCCAGTTACATCAGGTTATTGACATCACCTCCATTCTCATCCTGCTCGGGCTACCGGCAGTAGCCATCGTACTGTTGCGACGGGCGGTGTTACGACCGCTTGCGATCTTGGACGAAGCAGTCCAGGCAGTTAGTGCGGGCAATCAAGATGTTCGGTTGCGTACCCTCACTCCTGGGGAATTTGGTCAGTTGGCCCGGGCCTTCGACCATATGCTCGATCGTATCCAAGAAATGACGGCAACACTGGTAGTGTCGAAGGAAGTTGCCGAAACGGCCAACCGTGCTAAGAGTTCATTCCTGGCCAATATGAGTCATGAGATTCGTACGCCGATGAATGCAATTCTTGGACTTGCCTATCTGTTGGAGCAGACCGAACTCAATGCAACGCAAAAAGACTATGTCCAAAAGACCATGGTCTCGGCACAGTCCCTCCTTGGAATTCTCAACGACATTCTCGATATTTCCAAAGTCGAGGCAGGCAAGATGGAACTGAACAAAGAACCGTTTTCCCTCGACGAAATGATGACCACCCTTGCCACCATTGCCGCGGCTAATTCCCGCGAGAAGGATCTTGAGATTATTTTCGAGATCCGACCGGGTACCCCGTTAATGCTGGTTGGCGACTCGTTACGCCTTCGACAGGTGCTGACCAATCTTGTCGGCAACGCGATCAAATTTACGGAGCGGGGCGAGGTAGTGTTGTCGGTTGAAGCATTGGCGACGGATAGTGATGGCACCGATCTCCTGTTTAGTGTACGTGATACTGGCATTGGTATCGCGCCCGAACATCAGCGAATCATCTTCGATGCCTTTTCCCAGGAAGACAGTACCACCAGCCGCCGTTTCGGTGGTACCGGTCTCGGTCTTGCGATTTGCCGCCGCCTCATTGAATTGGCGGGTGGTCACATCACTGTCGAAAGTGAACCCGGTCGGGGTAGCACTTTCCGTGTCAGCCTTCGTTTGGGTAGAAGCCCGTCTACCGCTCTCGCCAACCAACCGCTACCGAGAAAGCTGAAAGTATTGATTGCCGAAGATAATCCGACCGCTCGCCAAGCCCTATCGGCGATGATGAAACCGTTTGGCTGGACGGTGGTAGTGGCATCGTCCGGTCGCCAGGTGCTGGAGGAAATTGAGCGTGCCTCACTAACCAAGCCATTCGATCTGCTGTTGCTCGATTGGTGCCTGCCGGAGATTGGAGGGCATGAAATTGTCCGCCACCTCAAGACCTCCCAATGGTCAATGATTCCTCTGCTCTTGCTGGTTACGGCGTTTGAAGATGATCGAGTAAGGCACGAAGCCACTGACGAACCATTGATCCGGGCGATATTGACTAAACCGATCACCCCTTCGGCCTTGTTGAATGCCGTTGCCATCGTCTGTCCGGTGGTTCCGCTTGCCGACGCCGGAACCTTGCCGGCCCCTGCCGGCACCACTCCATGCGATCCGCTGGCTGGCCTGTCGTTGCTGGTGGTCGAAGATAATTTCATTAATCAAACCGTGGCGCGTCGCATCCTGGAAACGGCGGGTGCCCAGGTGGCGATGGCGGATAACGGTATTGAGGCATTGGCAGTACTAAGTGCCGGTCACGCCCAGTTCGATGCCGTGCTGATGGATATCCAGATGCCGGGAATGGATGGCTATGACGCAACCCGAGCCATTCGGAACGACCTTACCCTGCTGGATCTGCCGATCATTGCCATGACAGCCAATGCGTTGGACTCTGATCGTGAGCATTGCCTAACCGCCGGTATGAATGACCATATCGGCAAACCATTCAGCGTGGCCCAGATGACGGCCGTAGTTGCCAAACACGCCCGCCGCTACCGACAAAGTCAAACCCGTGAAGGTATTGGCAACATGGCAAGCGCAGCTATTGACCAGGCTCTTGTAAAGTAAAGCTGACTCGGCCATCAGCATACTTCCCCGTGGGATTTGCATGACAACCCGTTAATCTCAATTCTAGCGACAATTAATTTCCAAAACTCTTACCAGACGAATAAAACGCGTTATGGTCAGTGTATTGGTTCGGGTCCAAAAATTTCGGTTAACGGCTTGCCGTCGACAAGACGCTCGCTCCATTATTTGTTCAAAACTGTATTGACAGCTTTTCGGAAAAATCGAACGAACCAGCCCCGTTTCTTTTTCAGCTTGAATTAACGCTCTTCGATATGCTATTATCAATAGAATCCTGCAAGAATTTCTTGTTTTTCAGACTGGGATTATCTTGTAAGTGATCCTCAAGTTGTAAACGTTGTTCTTCAATGGGTAGGAGCCAACTCCTGCTTTGTAAGGATGGCTGATGCTGCCATTTTAACAAATGCATTAATAAAATTTCCAAGCGACTAACCAGCTCGCGTCTTTCTGTTGAGCCCATACTTTCCAGTTCCTCAATTAAATAATGAGGTGTCCAACTTAGTGAGCTGCCCGGATTGTAAGAGCACTTTTTGTTGTTGTGTCCATGCATAAAAATCCTGTTCATGTAAAGGTATCATGGTTGACTCCTGGGATTAGCATTGCTATTGCGTAGTTATAGCACATACCGCAAAAATACGGAGGAGAACACGCAAACACCAGGACAAAAAAACGGGCACCCGAGGGTGCCCGTTGAGGGATTGACCGCGTGAACGCGATCAGGGTTGGGAAGATTTGACCAGCTTCACTATGAAGTTTTTGCTCTCATTATTTTACTGGTGCTACCGCGATATTCGGACTTTCTGGGTTGACGATTAGCTGTTGACGAGCTATGTCGATGAGTACGTCCATATCCTCCATTGGTACCGCACCCAGCAAAGGTTCGTCTCCCAGCACCAACGCGCCCGTAAAACAGCGACGATTGGCAAACTGCACCTGTATCGGACCCACATAGGGAACCAAATGCCGCTTTCCATCGGCGAGGGTGACCTCGCGCTTTTCCAGCTCTTCAAGTTGGAGTTGCAGGACAACATGCTCAGGAAGACAGAGCAGTAACGCACCGCTGTCGGCCATGGCATTGACCGTCATTTCAGTTCCAATCCTGGGGTTTATCAAAGTGATTTTGGTGCGAACCAAACCCATTAATGATATCCCTTGCGATCAGAGCGCGGCCAGGTTGTGAAGATCAAAAATACTTAACTTGTTTTGGCCTTGCTTTATTTCCGCCTGACCAGGCAGTTATACCTGGTCAGGTGTTCAGGCTTGGTTAGGGATTAGGCTTAGAACTTGTGGATCAGGCCTACGGAGAAGGCGTTGGGGTCTTTGCCCACGCCGGGGGTAACAGCGTCACCATAACCACCGCCACCACCCAGGCTGTAGTCAGCAGCACTCTTATTGGTTAGTTTGGTGTACTGAGCGTAGGCCATAGTACGCTTACTGAAGTTATGGTCTACACCAAGGGCTAATAGATTGGCCTGGGTGTCGTTGAGAGTAGCACCACTTGCCTTCCACTTATTGGCCATAGTGTAAGCTAACTTGGCAGTCTCCATACCGAAGGAATAGGTACCGAATAGGGTCGCACCACTACGCTTAACATCACCCACTATCGCAGTATCATTCAGCTGTTCCCACATCCCGCCAACCTTAGCTGGACCAAAGGCATAGCTACCACCAAGGCGCCATGCGGAGGGATTCTTCGCGCCTGCACCACCGACGGTATCTTTAACGCCATGGTTCTCGTAAGCCAAGCCAGCATAGATTGGGCCATTGGTATAGGTGGCATTCAAGCTGAAGGCATGGAGCTTGTTATTGTCGGCACCAGCGGTAACGGTACCGGGGGTACCGGTATTATCGGTCAAACCAGATACATAGGCGAGCACCGCATTAAATCCGCTGAAATTTGGCGTGATATAAGCAATAACATTCGACGGACGCAGATCCCACGTGCTTGCAGTGCTTCCTTCATTACCCAGGATTTGCCGAGTATCGGCGATGCTATCAGCAAACGGGTCAAGGCTACGGCCCAACATCTTGAAGGGGGTGTCATGCTTCCCTACCAAAGCGGTACCGAAGCCTCCCGCTAACCCCAGATAGGTGTTGCGGCTCCCAAGACTGGAGGACTTAGTGTTCATGCCTTTGGCCGTCGTGTTGTCAAGAGCAGGACCGGTTCCCTGTCCCTCATCCATACTCACCTGGGACTCGATCTGCCATACCGCCTTCATGCCACCGCCCAGGTCCTCAGACCCCTTGAAGCCGATACGGCTGGAGTTGCTGGAAACGCCAAGGTTCGACTTTCTCGCTACATTGCCAACAGCGACAGTAGAATCGCTGTTGGTATAGTCCACCGACATATGCAGCTGACCATAGACGGTCACTTCGGCGAGGACGGCGGTCGGGGCGACTAGGGCCGCGGCGATGGCGACGGTGAGAAGCTTTTTATTCATGATGAACTCCTTACTACGTTGTGGTTGTGGTTAAAAGTTGTCTGAAATTAGGTTCAAACTCGACATGGATGAAAGCTTACAACAGTCCGTGTCCGTACGCAACACATTTTTTCAAAAAAACGACAAATTTTTCTAAAAAGCTACAAACCCGAAAATCTGTTGTATTTTTGGCACAGCCGCCCTATAGAATCCATATATTTATCCAGGATAAATCCTGCAAGGGCGGCATCTCCAATGATGCTAGACAAGCGCTTGTAGCATTTTGTCCGTATGGCGTTGCGTATTACCAACATAGTGTAGCAGAAAGTACACGATTGCTGTCAACGGCCTTTTTGATCTCCTGACTACTCTTGGTTTCTCCGTCTCTCGTCCCTAGCTCCGGACAGAAGAAAATAATCACTTTTTATACAATAACTTATCAGCTAACAGAGAGGCTAAGATAAGATGGTGATGCCCTGAGGAGAAAAGCCCGAATGGCTACCATCGTGTTTGATTCGCACCCCTTCGTTAAGCGCTTGCGCTCTACCGGTTTCACCGAGGAGCAGGCCGAGGTCATCGTGGACGCTAGTCGCGACGCACTGTCGCAACTCGTTACGAAGGAGGATATGGACAATCGGCTCACCGCTCTTGAGCAACGTATCGTTATCAAGGTGGGCGCAATGATTGCCGCCGCCGTAGGCGTTCTGATTGCCGTGTTGCGTCTGCCGCATATATGGTGATGAGTTGAGGGCTGCGGGCTTGGTCACCGTTTCGTCAGTTACCCCGAAGGGGTTACGTAATTTAGCCCAGGGTTGCGACGTAGCTACCCTGGGCTGGGTCTGGGCTGGTTCGGCGCATCACCATCACGTTATTTCCTCTTTTCCCCAGGGTAGCGACTACGTCGCCCCTGGCTAAGTACGTGACCCCTTCGGGGTAGTAAACTGACGAAACGATGACTAAAGTATAATTTTTAACTTGTGCGGTTGTCTCAAGCGACCGAGGATGCTGAGAGCGAACCTGAAGCAGAATAAAGTTTCTAACTAAAAGTTATTTCAGATTATCAAGGTCAGCTAAGTCTTGATGCCGACCTGATGCTTGCTTATTCTTCCTGAGATTCTCTAGATCAATAAAGTTTAGGAATGTGCCTTCTATCTCGACTTGCACACGGGACATATAACATTCAGAAAAATCGATACCAGAAAGAGTACTTATAAGATCAATGCGGCTTGGAGGGTATCCTAGTTGAATGATTTGATCTGGAACAAGAAAGTCTTCTTTCTCTAGCCCAAGAGTGCCAAATCCAAATTGAGCCAGGGATTTTATTACATTTTCCGCGTTCTCCTGACTCATTTCAATCCAAACATCAATATCCTTGGTGTAGCGAGGATGACCGTGAAATGCTACGGCATAGCCTCCAACAACCAGATATTTGACGTTATTGTCGTTTAATAATTGAAAAAACTCTTTGAAGTCTCGGTTCAGCATGGTACCTCCATTGATGATACTCTTTCCGAATTTGCTCAAGGGCATTAAGCCGCGAAGAGTATGGTAGTGAACTCCAGTAATTAAAATCGCTTAATTGATCCCGGAGATTCACTTTCGTGATAGTTTTTATGATTTCGTTTGTTATTTCCATAATGCTCATTAACTCTTTGCTAGGGCGTCTGCTTCCGCTTGGGGCTCGCTGACGCCAGCCTGCCGTAGCGTTCTGACGTAGGCCAAGGTATCAAATGTGATCGTGGTCATATGTGGTCTCGTTGGTTACACCCCACAGGTGGGCTCGTGCGAGAGGCACAAGATACCACTTCCAATGTGTAGAAAATGGACAGATTTATTTGTTGCCAACACTCCCAACACACATTGTCTCCAGATGTTGACATCGAAAATGAGAATCCTTATCATCAAATACAATACCACGATGCTCAACAAATCACTGGAGGCGACAATGGTCATCCTCGTAGGGGCAGATCGCCTAGGCAATATCGAACAACTCCTGAAAGACCGCGGCTATAACGATGCTATGCACATTGCCGGGCGTAACCCTGGGGCTCAGCGCAAGGTAGCGGGCGCCTTGGGCAAAGCCAAGCTGATGGTACTGTTCACCGATTTCATCGGTCACAATGTGGCCAGGAACTTCAAGCAGATGGCGAAGGATCACGGTCTTCCCTTCGTCGCCTGTCGGCGGAGCACGGTGAGCTTGAGTCAAGCGCTGGATCGGATACAAACCGGAGACTGTAGTAATTGCAATGGTTGCGGACAGTGTGTCAAGGACATCGAGAATTCATTCGGCAGTCCCTCAAAAAAGATTAAACTTCATTAATAATCTGTGGTTGGGGATGGTGCCGCCGCGTCGGATAGAACTTTTTGGCGAATTTTCAGATTGAGGTATCACCATGTCCATACACTTACCCTCTCCTCCTGCCACCATTTCCTTGTCCGCTCTCACGCCGGGACAGGGAGGGGTGGTACGGGGTCTTCACGCGGTTGATGGCTTTGCCTATCGATTGGCTGCCCTCGGTTTTCGCGTGGGCCGATCGGTAACCGTGATACGTTGCGCCCCCCTCGGAGGTCCCATCCAAATTCGTTTGGGTACTACCGATGTGATGCTGCGCCGCACCGAAGCCGATCGTATCGACATCAGTCCCATCTGAACGGTAGACGGGGTCGGTTGGTCCGAGATTGGCCACAGCCCCAGCACCGCCATCAACCACACCTGAATCAACCCCCCATGAAACATGTCGCCCTGCTGGGTATGCCCAATACGGGCAAGTCTACCCTGTTCAACCGTATGACCGGGGCCTCTGCCCGTGTCGGTAATTGGCCCGGAGTTACTGTGGAACTGTTGGGTGCGCGGCTGTTGCTGGGCGCCGAAATGGTCGAATTGGTAGACCTACCTGGGGTCTACGACCTCCATGGCTTTACCGACGATGAGATGTTGGTGCGCCATTTCCTGGAGCACAATCCCCTCGACCTCGTTCTTATCATCCTCAACACTACCCAGATCGAACGCCAACTCAGCCTCGCCCTCCAAATTAAACATTTGGGGCTACCGGCGGTGGTACTCCTTAATATGGCGGATGAGGCGCGCCGTCTCGGTATCCACGTAAACACCACCGAGATGGCGCAGTTGTTGGAGATGCCGGTGGTGATGATCTCCGCCAAATATGGTGAAGGCTATGCAACCGCCCAGGAGGCCGTCCGTCGCGCTCTGACCCAAAGCCACTCCCTGCCTCTTGATGACCTGTGCGCGGGTTTTGGTATCAACCGCCAGATCGAGGCCGAGATGGATCAGGTACTGCGGGCGACGGTAGACATCCCCCACCAGCTACCCGACAGCGTTACCGACCGTATTGACCATTTCGCCCTCCATCCGGTCTTTGGCCCACCCCTCTTCTTCGGGCTGATGTATTTGGTGTTCCAGGGAGTTTTTACCCTGGGCAAACCCCTTCAAGATGCCATTGCCACGCTTCTTCAAGGTTTCAAAGGGGCGGTCCTTACCCCGCTGCTCAATGGTAGCGGTCTGCCCTCTCTGCTCCAGGGCTTGCTGTCGGATGGAATTTACGACGGCGTGGGAACCGTGGCCTCCTTCGTCCCGCTCATCGTCTTATTTTTTCTGTTCATGGCCTTGGTGGAAGACAGCGGCTATCTCTCTCGGGCCGCCTTCCTGACCGATGCGTTGATGGCCCGTCTGGGGTTGGATGGACGCAGTTTCGTGATGTTGCTCATGGGATTCGGTTGCAATGTCCCGGCCCTGATGGGGACCCGGGTGATGCGTTCGCGCCCATTGCGCCTGCTCAGTATGCTAGTCATCCCGTTCTCGCTGTGCTCGGCGCGGCTCCAGGTCTTCATCTTTTTAACGGCAGCGTTGTTTGGTCCGACTCAAGCCCCCTTGGTTTTGTTCGGTCTATACCTGATGAGCTTTGCCGCTGCTTTTCTTACTGCCCTGCTGTTCCGTGGGGCTTTTCGTAGCCAGGAACCCTTGGCCCTGGAGTTGCCGCCCTATCGTCTACCCACCTTTCGTCAGATGTGGCTGCGCGGTTGGTTGGAGATCCGCCACTTTCTGCGCCGCGCGACCTCTTTTATCGTGCTCGGGGTGGTGATGGTATGGCTGCTCACCCATCTGCCGTCGGATGCCATCCCGGCCAGCCCCGCTACCTGGGCTGGCCACATCGGTGCCGCCCTTGCCCCGGTACTCAATCCCATCGGTATTGACCTGCACCTCGCACTCGCCTTGATTTTCGGTTTTGTCGCCAAGGAGATTGTGATTGGCTCCCTGGCCGTCATCTATGGTGCTTCGGGCGACGCCCTGGCCGGAGTGATGGCGAGCCAGATTGATTGGGTGCAAGGGGTAAGTTTTATGCTCTTTACCCTGCTCTATGTCCCCTGCCTTTCTACGCTCGCTACCCTGCGGAGTGAATCCCGTAGCTTTTCCTATACTGCGCTATCGCTGGCTTGGTCGGTGGGATTGGCATGGGTGGTGTCTTTTGTCTTTTATCAGACCGCCCGGTGGTTGGGGCTGTAGGCTACTTTGTACTGCCACCATTGGTGAATAAACAGACCGCCTGCGCCGCGATACCTTCGCCGCGTCCAGTGAAACCGAGTTTTTCGGTGGTGGTAGCTTTGATGTTGATGCGATCGGTTGCGACGCCTAAATCCGCGGCGATATGGCTCACCATGGTGGAAATGTGTGGTGCCATTTTGGGCGCCTGGGCGATGATGGTGGCGTCGAGGTTGACCAAATCGTAGCCTTGTTCGCGCACCAGATGCATCACCTCGCGCAGTAGTTTGCGGCTGTCGATGCCCTGGTAGCGCGGATCACTGTCGGGGAAATGGCGGCCGATATCGCCCAATGCCGCGGCACCGAGCAGTGCATCGCAAATCGCATGGAGTAGCACATCGGCATCGGAGTGGCCAAGCAAGCCAAGCGGATAGGGAATCTCCACCCCGCCTACAATCAATTTTCGCCCCGCGACCAGTGGATGGACATCGAAACCCTGACCGATTCTCATGATTTTTCCCGTAAGAGTGCTTCCGCCAACGTGAGGTCGCGCGGATAGGTGACCTTGAAATTGGTGCCGTCACTTACCACCAATTTGGCCTGGAAGCCGAGTTTCTCTACCGCCTGCGCTTCATCGGTAACGGTTTCACCGGCGAGCAACGATAGCGCGCGCTGCAACAAAACATAGCGGAACATCTGCGGGGTTTGCGCCTGCCACAGATGCTCGCGTGGTTCGGTACACAGCACACGTTGATTGCCATCAGCGCGTTTTAGGGTATCGGCTACCGGCATCGCAAGCAGACCGCCGGAGGTTTCATCGCTCACTTCTACGATCAACTGCTCAAGCAGCTCACCACTCAAGCAAGGGCGCGCCGCGTCATGCACCAGTACCCAATCTTCGTCATTGACGTTGCTACGGATCGCATCCAACCCATTACGTACCGATTCGAAACGCTCCTTCCCGCCACAACGCAATACCCGAAGTTTTGCAGAAAATGCGTGCCAATCACAGTATTCCCACCATTCGTCGCTGGGGGCGAGCACGACATAAACCGTAGAAATTCGCGGATGGGCGCATAGCCGGGCTACCGCGTAATAGATCATCGGTTTTTCATTAATCGGCAGATACTGTTTGGGGGTCATCCCACCCATTCTCGTTCCGCTGCCGGCGGCGGGAATCAGTGCATGGTAGTTTTGCATTTCGGTGTGAATAGGTTCGATTTTTTTGGTTACTGACCAATCTGTGGCTCCATAACCGTAGAAGAATCAGTAAGCGTCGCGGCTGCGGCCAAAGTTGGCACCAACTCGGTTTTGAACGCATCAATTTTTTCCGACAAGCCCTCCATTTGCCGATTGCGCAAGGCTTCTTCCAGGACTTGGGAGGCCATCGCCAGCGATTCTGCGCCAAAGGTGCCGGCGAGGCCCTTGAGGGTATGGGCGAGCCGACAGGCTTCATCAAAGCTTTCCACTTCGACTAACCGGTCAAGTTTATCGGCGGTGTCCGAGAAAGATTCATAAAACTTTATAATCAACATGTGGAGCAAGTCCTGATCTCCTCCCACACGCTGTAACGCAACGGGAATATCAAAGGGAGGAAGCGTCTCCGGCAGGAGTTCAGCGGAGGACGAAACGCTCGGTACCACCGTAGGAGAAACTGGCGCAATCTCCCGTGGTTTTATCCAACGGGCCAGGGTAGCAACCAATACTTTTGAATCGATGGGCTTGGTAATATGGTCATCCATGCCCGCTTCCCGACAGCGCTGCCGTTCTTGATCTAACGCGTGGGCCGTCATGGCGATAATCGGGAGGGGTTGTGTCCCCAATTGTTTGCGAATCAGCCGCGTTGCGGTCAAACCGTCCATCTCGGGCATCTGAATATCCATCAGAATGGCATCGTATACCCCTTTTCGGTCTTGCATCCATTCGACGGCCTTCCGGCCGTTTTCGGCGAGATCAATAGAAACGCCAAAATCCGACAATAATTCGATCGCAATCTGTTGGTTGATTGGATTATCTTCCACCAAAAGAATTCGTGCTCCCCGAAGATGGGACGGTTGGACCGTTTCGGTAACCGGCATTGACAAAATATCTGGTGACGGTAACTCCATCGCCCCACACACGGTAGCTACTGCTTCAAGGAGTGCCGCCTGACTTGTCGGTTTGGCCAGAAAGGCCGAGATACCCAAATCTTTCGCCTGATCCATGGCCTCTTCACGGCCATAGGCAGTAATCAAGATAATTTTAGGTATCTCCGTAAGTTCAATTTCTTGTCGGATTGCCCGGATAGTTTCTAATCCGTTTAACCCCGGCATCTGCCAATCCATTATTATTAGGTCAAACCCTGCTCCCTGGGCATCGGTCCATTCCAGCATCTGCAATGCCCTGTATTACAACCTGC
>CAUYUB010000422.1:0-1667 GCA_963575685.1 Gammaproteobacteria bacterium
GGCGGATGGTCTTGTTCGTGGTTTGCAACGGGGGCCTACCTAAAGGACTGCCTGCCAATAATCTTGGGGATTAATTCGGATTAATTTGGAAAACGGCGCCTTGCTTTGTACCATACTCAAATGGGTTGATCAGTTCACAATTGATCGACACGACTGTGTAATTTCCAACGGCGCTGCCCCTCAGGCAAAATGAGCAGACCATAACCGATTTCCGCCAAGGTCACGGCGGTGACGAATAACTGGTTATTATCTTGAGCGTTAAACCAATCTAGGACCAATGAGGAAGGCTGCGGACGCATGACCTCTGAAATTACATTGGTGTCAACGACGATCATGAGGAAAAATTCAGAGGGTCGTGTGGAGCACGTTGGGGAAGTTCTAATTCAACCCCGGACCTGGAGCCAAACAACTGCAAAGCAAGGTCGCCCAGTCGTTTAGGGGGCGCAACCGATTGACGAATAATTCGCCGCGCCTCCTCTTCCATTGATACGTGGTGATGGGCAGCACGGATGCCTAAACGAGTAATTGTGTCGTCATCCAGCTCTCGGATACTTAGGTTAGCCATTGATTATTTTCCCTGGATAGTATCTGTTTAAAAATTCCGGGGCTTGAGTACTCGTCTCCCGCTCGACGTTCTATAGCACCTTCCGCACCGGCGCAAAAGAGCGGCGATGTTCCGGGCAGGGACCCAGTCGCACCAGGGCTTCCATGTGATCGGCGGTGGGATAACCCTTGTGGCGGGCAAAGCCATAGCCGGGCCAAACAGCCTCCAACTCCAACATTACGATGTCCCGAGCCACCTTGGCGAGAATCGATGCAGCGCTAATGGCCGGCTCGGTGGCATCCCCTTTTACGATGGCACGCGCCGGACAAGGTAGCCCAGCGGGGCAGCGATTGCCGTCCACCAAGATGAGCTGTGGTGCGACGGATAGTTCCGCAACCGCACGGTGCATTGCGAGTAGGGACGCTTGGAGGATATTCAGTCGATCGATCTCCTCCACCTCGGCGCGGGCCACGGCATAAGCGAGCGCACGCTCGCGGATGGTTGCCGCCAAAACTTCCCGGCGGAGCGGTGAGAGCTTTTTTGAATCCGCGAGTCCCGTAATTGGACGTGCCGGATCGAGAATGACCGCCGCGGCATAGACTGGGCCGGCCAGAGGGCCGCGTCCTGCCTCGTCCACCCCGGCGACCAAGATAGTCATGTTATCCGGCACGTTGAAACCTGAGGGAGATAGCAACTGGGGATACGAGGGGATAATACCGGTAGGTGCGAAAGATCCGCACCTACCTCGATCAGTTTTGATCAATCATTGGTTGGATATACAACCAAAAGCCAAAGACATTACCGAGCAGACAGACGTCCCTTAACGCGGGCGCCGACCTCTCCCATGTCCGCCTTTCCTTGGACCTGGGCGCGCAAGACGGCCATTACCTTGCCCATGTCCTTGACGGAACTTGCCCCCGTTTGTTGGACGGCGACACCAACGAGTGCATCCAATTCCGCAGCAGTCAGAGGGCGGGGCAGGTAGCCCTGGATGACTTCGATTTCGTAGGTCTCCTGTTGCGCCAAGTCCTCGCGTCCGCCGTTTTGGTACTGGACGACGGAGTCGCGACGCTGCTTAATCATCTTCTCCAAGATTCCGAGCAGGGCAGTATCGTCGATGGTG
>CAUYUB010000423.1:0-1664 GCA_963575685.1 Gammaproteobacteria bacterium
CAGCAATTCTCATTTTGACAGAGACCACCTAAAGTAGCCGCACACCCCACGCAGAGATCCCTCAGTGAGCGTACCCTTTGGCCCTTTTGCTCTGACCCTGGATGACATCACGAAGAAGATGCGCGATACGTTCGAGACCTTCACCGATCCGAGGACGGGCAAGAACAAGATGTACACGATGGTTGATGCGGCATTGAGCGCCTTTTCCGTGTTCTACATGCAGAGCCCATCGTTTTTAGAATACCAACGCAGCCTGGAGCAGATACACGGGGAAAACAACGCTCGGACGCTGTTTGGCGCGCATGAGATCCCATCGGACAATCAGATTCGAACCCTTCTGGATGCTACCCCGCCAAGTGCGGTTACGCCTATGTTTTTCTATCTTTTCAATGCGTTGGAGCAGGCAGGAATAGTGGACGCCCAGCGTTCCGTGGGAGGAGCGCTGCTGGTTGCCTTCGATGGGACGGAGTACTTCTCGTCACAAACTATCCATTGCGATGCCTGTTCGACACGAAAGCACGCCAATGGAAAGGTGACGTATTTCCATAGCGTCCTGACTCCGGTATTAGTTAAACCTGGCGGCGACAAAGTCATTCCGTTGGTCCCGGAATTCGTCCAACCTCAGGATGGCGCGAAGAAACAGGATTGCGAGCTTAATGCCGCCAAGCGTTGGTTGGCCACGCATGGAAAGGAATACGCGCAACGCAACACGATCATTCTCGGCGATGATCTTTATTGCCACGAACCATTCTGCCAAGAATTGCAAGGGCTTGGGCTCGGTTTTATCCTGGTATGCAAACCAGATTCTCATCCCACCACGTATGAATGGCTGGAAGACCTCCAGCGCAACGGAGCTGTTCGCACTATATCCCGCACGTGCTGGACCGGAAAACGGCATGAGATAGATACGTACCGATATGCCGAAGCGGTTCCTCTACGCGACGCGGATGATGCGCTAATGGTTAACTGGTGTGAAATTACCACCACAACTGAAGACGGTAAAGTGTTGTACCACAATACTTTTGCGACTTTGCTCACGATCAACGACAGAAATGTGGCGGAGATTGTCGAGGCGGGACGTAGCCGTTGGAAAATCGAGAATGAAAATAATAATATCCTGAAGACCAAAGGCTATCATTTCGAGCATAACTACGGCCACGGCCAGGAATATTTGTCATCCTTATTGGCCTGTTTGATTATTCTAGCCTTCCTGGTCCATACCGTGTTGGAGTGGATGGATAGTAAATACTGTCTACTGCGTCAGAAGCTATCCTCTCGTAGGCGTTTTTTTAATGATATTCGAACACTGACCAGCTATTTGTATTTTAGTGGTTGGGATGCATTGATGGATTTCATGCTGAACAGTTTTGATGCCCCGCCATCAAAACCGGAAACAGGATAGAGTTACCAAAAAGATAATCGCACCCTTGCGGATACAAAAATTCCCCATCTCGGTTAGAAATGAGGCGCATCTGTTTTTTGCCTGTGGGTTTCAGGGATGGTTCAAACCTGGAGCATATTGTCTCGGGCTGATATGTGCCAACACATTGTTGGCGTGCCTTGCCAGCGACTTTAGGCCGCTGCAACTCAGAGACAGGCAGCCAGTGTGGCTGTCAACCTAAATTCGATATACCCGCGAATTAAATGTGGCTCGCAAAATGAGA
>CAUYUB010000424.1:0-1661 GCA_963575685.1 Gammaproteobacteria bacterium
TCTGGCGCGGAGCAACATCGCACCGCAACAATTGCCGCTCGGCAGGGAAGCGAGGAAATACAACACCCGGCGCAACCGACCAACATCGGCACCGAGACTGGCGGCAAGCAGGGGACCATGTGCCAGCAGGTTGAGTTCACGGGCATAGAACAACGCGACAGCAAGGCCCAGTACCAGGGTCGCCAATGCCGGCCACGGGTCGCCGGCTTGGCCGGCATCGCCCATCAGCCAGAACAACATGCCACGCAACGCCGATTCCGGTGCCAGCGTCAGCAGCAGGGCTACCACCGCGCCACAACCGGCAGCGACGATGACACCAGTGAGCAGCAGGCGGGCCTGGGTCCAACTACCATCACCACGTGCCAAGCCGAATACCAGCCACATCGCGCCAAGCGCCCCGACACCGGCCGCCGCTTGCAGGCCGAGGTTGGCAACCACCCCCAATGACATCGCCCCGAGGGCGCCTATTGCCGCGCCACCGGAGATGCCGAGCACGTAAGGGTCGGCCAGTGGATTGCGCAGCAACACCTGCATCAACCCTCCGGCCAAAGCCAGCAGACCGCCGCAGGCGAAGGCGGCAAGTGCCCGCGGCAGGCGCAGACCGCGCACAACCTCAATCGCCGATGCGTCCCCCTCCCCTACCAATGCCCGCCACGCTGCTTCCGGCGTCAGGTCCATGCTGCCTACCGCCAGGGCCAGCAGCAGGCTGGCCAGTGCCGCGAGGCTAAGTAATACGAGGACAAAGAGGACGCGGTGACGGTGCAACATTACTTCGGTGCGTAACGCAGACCAGCAAAAAATATGCGGCCCGGCACGGCATAGTCGTTGTAGGGAGGAAAGGTATTACGCACCAGGGTGTAATCCTTATCGAACAGATTATTGATCCGGGCTTCCAGTCTCCAGGATGGAGTAATACGGTAATTGGCATCAAGATCGACAGTGGCGTACCCCGACAACTCCTGTGTATTATTCCGATCATTGAACCTACCGCTGGTGGCCTGTACGCGCGCACCTACATCAAATTGCATGAAATCGCGACGCAGTTCAATGTTTGCGGTGCGTGGCGCCCGGCGTTGCAAGGTCTTGTTGGTCAAATCGTCTTTTGCATTTAAGAAGTCGATGCTACCCTTCCATAACCAGGCGTCTTTTTTAGCAGCGTACTCCAGGGAAGCACCCTTAATGGTTGCGGAATTGACGTTCTCCACGCTACTAATCCGGGTAGTAGGATCCACCACGTAATCGATCAGGTTGGTGACTTGGTTGTGGTAGAGGGTAAGGCCCGCGCTGACCCCAGGTGCGGAATAGGTTAGACCGATCTCCCGATTTCTGGCCTTTTCCGGTTTCAGGTTAGGGTTCCCCTGATAAAAATTGATGGTATCCAATGGCCAGTAGAGATCGTTGAAGGAAGGGGCATGGAATGCCATACCGTAGGCGGCGCGCACCGTCCAACCCATGCCCAGTCGATAGCCGTAACCAAGGAAACTGCTGTTGTGACCGCCCAACCGGGAAATATAATCATGCCTACCACTGGCCTGAAAGGAATGATCCCCAACCTTGGCCTGATAGCCGAGCGCAAGGGAATCGGTATCCTGTTTGGAAACGATGAGGTTTTTGCTCGATTCCACCGTAATGGCGCGCTTCTCGCCGGTCAAGGTGAAGAT
>CAUYUB010000425.1:0-1645 GCA_963575685.1 Gammaproteobacteria bacterium
TATCCGACCATTCAGGTGGTTACCCTCTATCCAGGTGCCAGTCCCGAGGTGATGACCTCTTCCATCACTGCCCCATTGGAGCGTCAATTCGGCCAGATGCCGGGACTTAACCGGATGTCCTCCACCAGTTCGGGCGGGGCATCGGTCATCACCCTTCAATTTAGTTTAACGCTGGCATTGGATGTGGCGGAACAAGAGGTCCAGGCCGCAATCAACGCCGCCGCTACCTTCCTGCCCACGGATCTCCCTGCTCCGCCCCTCTACAACAAGGTTAATCCGGCGGATGCCCCGATCCTGACGCTCGCAGTCACCTCTACCACCCTACCCCTCGCCAAGGTTCAGGATCTGGTGGATACCCGCGTCGCCCAACGGATCGCCCAACTCACCGGCGTGGGACTGGTCAGCCTGAGCGGCGGACAGCGGCCGGCGGTACGGATTCAGGTCAATCCACCGGCCCTGGCCGCAACTGGATTGGGTCTGGAAGACTTGCGCACCGCCATTGCCACTGCCAACGTCAACCAATCTAAAGGTGGATTCGACGGCCCGACCCAAGCCTCTACCATTGATGCCAACGACCAACTCCATTCCGCCGATGACTATCGACACCTGGTCGTCGCCTACCGCAACGGCGCACCCTTACGGCTCGGTGAAGTCGCCTCGGTCGTGGAAGACGCCGAAAACGTGCGGATCAAGGCCTGGGCCGATACTACCCCTGCCCTGCTGGTGAATGTTCAACGCCAGCCTGGGGCCAACGTCATTGAGGTGGTAGACCGAGTCAAACGCCTGCTTCCCCAACTGCGCACTGCCCTACCCGGCGATATCGACGTGCGCCTGCTCACTGACCGTACCGTGACCATCCGCGCCTCGGTGGACGATGTACAGCGCGCCCTGTTGATCGCCGTAGCCCTGGTGGTAGCGGTGATCTTCCTGTTCCTGCGCAATCTCTCGGCCACCGTGATTCCGGCCATAGCGGTGCCGGTATCGCTGGTCGGTACCTTTTCCGTCCTATACCTTGCCGGTTTCAGCATCAACAACCTCACCCTGATGGCGCTGACCATCGGCACCGGCTTCGTGGTGGATGATGCCATCGTGATGGTCGAAAACATCGCGCGCCATATCGAGCAAGGCGTCCCGCCGCGCCAGGCGGCGCTCGACGGCGCCGGACAGATTGGGTTCACCATCCTCTCCCTGACCTTCTCACTGGTCGCAGTGCTGATTCCTCTCCTCTTCATGGGCGACGTGGTTGGCCGCTTATTCCGCGAATTTGCCATCACCCTGGCGGTGTCGATCCTGATCTCCGCCGTGGTCTCTCTCACCCTAACCCCGATGATGTGCGCCCGACTCCTGCGCCGTCCCTCGAGCGCGACCGAAAGCTATTTTTCGCGCGTCGGCGGACGTATCTTCGATGCCGTGGTCGCGGGCTATGGATACGCCTTGCGTCGGGTCCTCGACCACCAAGGCGTGACCCTTACGGTCGCCCTGGTCACGCTGGCACTGAGTGTGGCCTTGTACTGGGTCGTGCCCAAGGGTTTCCTGCCGGTCCAAGATACCGGCCTCCTCCAGGGATTTTCCGAGGCCCCATCGTCGGTTTCCTTTGCGGTGATGGCCACGCGTCAACAGGCCCTAGCCGAAGTGGTGGCCCATG
>CAUYUB010000426.1:0-1642 GCA_963575685.1 Gammaproteobacteria bacterium
ATCTTTTCCACCGCTACGGCATTTATTCCTTTGCGATGTTCCCGTTGCGCGAAGCGGGACATATCACCTATGCGTTGCTGGTTTATGCCCCGAATGCCGATTATTTCGACCCCGATATGGTGCAACTCCTTGACGAGATGGCCCTCGATATCTCTTTCGGCCTAGAGAACCTCAACCAGGCACAGGCGTTGGAACGCACCCGAGATGAGTTGGAACGGCAGGTGGAAGAGCGCACCCTGGAACTGCGTCTTGCCAAAGAGCAAGCCGAATCGGTGGGTCTCATCATTCAGTCGACATCGACGAACTAACCGAGAAGCGTGGGGTCAGGTCCTTCTTTTTGCCTGTCAAAAAGAAAGATCTGACCCACGCTTCCTCTTGACCCCACGCTTCCCTAAAGCCGGCTGCGCAGGTCATAGTTCCGAAATCCCAACAGTTCCATCTCCTCCAATTCCCTCGTGACCGCCATTACCTTGAAAATTTCCCCCATTTCTTGGGGAAGGGTGAGGCGTCGCACTTGATTTGCCAGCGACAATTGCGCCCGTGCATCGGTCGGTATCGATTGCGAGAAGGCTTCACCAATCCCGGTGGCGATCAGAAAATAGGCCTGAGTGGTGTATCCCGCCACCGTCAAATCTGCCGCCACGGCTGCTTCGGCCATGGCGGTAAAATTTACGTGAGCGGTAATATCTTGCAGACCGGAAAGGACCAAGGGGTCATCATGGCGGCGGTGATGATAGTGGCAGGCGAGGGTCCCGGTGTAGCGCTGCGGGTGGTAATACTCGCGGCCGGAGTAACCGTAATCGATTAGCAATACGCCTCCCCGCCCTAAACGACCAGCCAGGGTAGTCAACCAAGCGGAAGCTGCTAGCGCTAGTTCGGAGACATAATCTACCCCTAGATCTTTCCCGTAATCGGTCCGCCAGATTTCCAAGGCGGACGCCAAGTGTCCTTCGGCCGGCATCAACCGCCACGCAAAACCGGTCTCGTCCCACCCCACCCGCTGCTCCATAATCTCCTGTTCGGTCAGCTCGAAACGATGAACCGGGAGGGCATCCAGGAGTTCGTTGGCGACCACGACCCCCTCCCATCCGACATCAGGCAGATCCGTACACCATTCCACTCGTCCGACCCAGTGGGGGAGACGCGCGGCCAAGGTTTCCGCTTGGCGTGTACGTAGTTCGCCGGAAAGTTCCAGAATTAAGTAGCGACGTGGCGGAGTTCCCAGTGTCTCCAGGGTTTCCAGTAGGTCCGCCGCCAGCGCCCCACTGCCCGCGCCTACCTCCAGTACCTCTCCTTCTCCGAGTGCTGCCAACAGCTCCGCCACTTGATGCGCTAGGCAACGGCCAAAGAGTGGTGAGACCTCTGGAGCGGTAATGAAATCTCCCGCTTTTCCGAGTTTATGCAATCCACCAGTGTAGTAGCCGAGACCGGGGGCATAGAGAGCAGCATCCATATAATCGGCAAAAGAAATGGTCCCGCCCGCGCTGACAATACGTTTGCGCAGTAGCGTTACCATCTCCTCTACCCGTGCGAACGCTTCTGGTGATAGCGGCGGCAGCCCTTCGGGAACGGATAAGGGGGAGCGGGGTGACATGGTTCGTTCATCCAATTATAAAGTATCCCAATGGGAACGCCGCCGCCA
>CAUYUB010000427.1:0-1627 GCA_963575685.1 Gammaproteobacteria bacterium
CCAAACACCGCACCGCGCCTTTCCTGGTCTACCAGGAAAGCAATATCGTGGTGCGTGCTATTCGCGATTACCTGCGCAATGACATCGGCGAGATTTTGATCGACAGCAATGAGGTCTACCTGCAGGCACGCGAATTCATGCAGCAGGTGATGCCGGCCAGCCTCAACAAGGTCAAGCTCTACCAGGATACCGTTCCGCTCTTTTCGCGTTTTCAGATCGAGAGTCAGATCGCCACCGCCTTCCAGCGTGAGGTTCGTTTGCCCTCGGGTGGGGCCATCGTGATCGATCACACCGAGGCCTTGGTCTCCATTGATATCAACTCCGGGCGAGCTACCAAGGGGGGAGATATCGAAGAGACGGCCCTCAATACCAACCTGGAAGCGGCCGATGAGATCACCCGCCAACTCCGCCTGCGTGATATCGGTGGGCTGATCGTCATTGATTTCATCGATATGACGCCGGCGCGCAATCAGCGCGAGGTGGAGAATCGTCTCAAGGAGTCACTCAAACTCGACCGCGCCCGGGTTCAGGTCGGGCGTATCTCCCGGTTCGGATTGCTGGAGATGTCGCGCCAGCGCCTGCGTCCGTCCCTGGGCGAGTCCAGCCAGGTCATCTGCCCGCGCTGCAACGGCCAGGGGACGATTCGCGGCATTGAGTCCTTGGCACTGTCGGTCCTGCGTTTGATCGAAGAGGAGGCCCTCAAGGAAAAGACCGGACGCGTAGTGACTCAAGTACCGGTCAGCGTGGCTACCTTCCTGCTCAATGAAAAGCGTCCGACGGTGGCCGCCATTGAAGCCCGGCATGGGATCCAGGTGTTGGTGGTCCCCAATCCCGAGATGGATACCCCGGCCTACCTCGTGGAGCGCGTTCGACTCGAAGAGCTACCCGAGGATGCCCGCCCCAGCTACCAGATGACGACCGCGCCGGATCGGCTTACCGAGGTACCGACGACATCGCCGCGTCCAATGGGAGAGGAGCCCGCGGTACGGGCGGTACCCCCGCCGACCCCTCCCGAACCCACTTCGCCCCCTCCGCCATCGCCAACCGCGCCGGTGGTCGTATCGGTTCCCATCGTCGTACCGACGACTACACCGGTAACCGTTACCCTACCGACCACCACGCCGACCGATGTCGCCCCGGTACGTCCGGGTTTCATCCAGCGCCTCTGGTCGGCCCTGCGGACTTCCACCTTATCCTCCGCCTCCGCGGATCCTATTCCCACGCCATCTCCTTCCCCCTCCCTCTCTGCCCCTGAATCCGTACCACCGGAAACGACCGCCTCCACCCCATTGCCCACGGTTCCCTCCCGCGAGATGCGTTCCGCCCCCCGTGAGTCGCGTCGTCCCTTACCCTCGACGGGGACTCGTGCGGAGCGGGTAGAACGGCCGGAGGGACGGCCGGAACGCTTTACTCGTCCTGAACGCCCCGAACGACAGGAAGGCCGTTCCGAGGGGCGACGTGAGGCCGGTATCCCACGCCCACCTCGGGAGCCGCGTCCGGAAGGCGGCCGTTTTGGGGAACCGCGCCCGCCTCGTTCGGAACGCCCTGAACGTACCACCCAATCTCGATTCGAGCGTCAAGACCGTAGTGAGCGGCCTGAACGGGAATCGCGGATGGAGCGCTTTGA
>CAUYUB010000428.1:0-1623 GCA_963575685.1 Gammaproteobacteria bacterium
GCGTGGTTAATAATGCTTCACAGAAGATAGCAAGGGTTTCCGATAATGTCTATTGGTATAAGTAGATACTTCACCATTAATCCACCGCCACACCCCTTCCACTTGTGAATCAGTGTATCCAATCCAAAAGTGTTCACTCCCTCCGAATGTTGAGAGCAACCAATTTTGTTCTGCTTGGTTATTGATGGTAACCAAATTGCCGCCCATGGCTTGTGCTTGGGTTTGTGCTTCCGTCCATGACCCGTAATCGCTTAACAGATAAGAATGCCCGTTGTATTGATAAGTCGTAGAAGCTGTCATAAAAAATCCCTCATAGAAAAACGAGTAGTTTTATGTATCTTCAGGGAAGAATCCCCGGTTGGCTTGATAGCGAAATCCGCTATTTTCTCTCCACGCTGATCAATGATCAAATAGAACCAAACAATTATCCGCGTCGAGAATCCTTTAAGTATAAGTCCCTAATATGATGTTGTATATGATGGGTTCTATGGGGGGTAAGCTAAGGGTATTGCGGGGGGGGGGGGGGCACGAAAACCCTAACTAGAATAAGTACTATCCCTTATTTTTCTCCCTCGCGCCCCTCATCACTCTTTAGCGCTCAGCTATTCTTCGGAAAGAATGATGCTGGGCGGCAGTGAGGCATGGTTACTGATCCATGTCGAGGTACAGGGCCGGAAGGAAAAACGATTTCCGCAGCGGATGTACATTTACCACTACCGGCTGAGTGACCGCTATGCGGTCGATGTGGTCAGTCTGGGTGTGCTCACTGACCGGAGTAAAGATTTCAAACCGGAAGGATATCAGTGGGAGCGTTGGGGTTGTGGCATCGATTTTAAGTTTCCGATCTGTAAATTGATTGATTACGAGGAACGCTGGGCGGAGTTGGAGGCGAGTCGCAACCTTTTCGCGTTGGTGGTAATGGCACAGTTGAAGGCGCTACGCTATAAGGGTGAAGAACGGCGGCGCTGGAAGATGTATTTGATGAGAATTCTGTATGATCGCGGCTACGATCGAGCGACCATTCTGGAGCTGTTTCGGGTCATCGATTGGATGATGCAACTGCCGGATGCACTGGAGCAGCAATTTCTGAACGATGTCTATACCTTGGAGGAGGCGAAAAACATGCCGTATGTAACGAGTGCGGAGCGTTTTGGGCTAAAGAAGGGAAGAGATGAAGGCCGGATGGAGGGCCGAATGGAAGGTAGGATGGAAGGCAGGATGGAAGGGCTGAAGGAAGGAGAAGCAGCATTACTGTTACGACAAGTAACGCGCAAATATGGCCCGGAAGCGGTAGCCCATTATCGCGAACAATTCGAACAGGCTGATACCGATACACTGCTGGAATGGTCAGAGCGACTCCTGTTTGCGGATCAGGTTGAGGATATTTTTAAGATTCACTGATTCACTGATTCACTGATTAATAACTAACCAGGAGCGCCGCGCCTCCAACGCGGCGCTCCCAGAAAAATGCCGGCGCTTTCCGTTATAAAACCAAATCACTGGTGGTAATCGCGGTAATGCCTGTTAATTGGATCGCGAATTCCGGTGCGCTGTCGGCGTCCGTGTTCCCATAAAGCACCCCGCTCACGAATTTCATTTGTCCCGCCACCGTAAAGTTCATGC
>CAUYUB010000429.1:0-1621 GCA_963575685.1 Gammaproteobacteria bacterium
TGTATATCCTTGATGCAGGGAGGAAATCAAAATGTCATTCAGTGTTGCCTTGAAGAAAAATATCAATGTGCTCGAACCGCCGATTAAGGAGGTATTTGTAACCCTCATCGACGAGATCGAGCACATGACTATCCCCTACGAGGTAGAGCAACCCCGCGAGAACGGGGTTGCAAGGGGGGAATTTGATGAAATTAAAGGAATTGTAAAGGAACTTGCTGAGGCGCAGCAACGTACTGAATACCGTATGGAAAAACTTGCTGAGGCGCAGCAACGTACTGAATATCGTATGGAAAAACTTGCCGAGGCGCAGCAAGACCTCAAGCAAGCGCTAAAAGAACTCTCCCAAGCGCAGACCCAAACCCAGCAAGAGATCGCGCAACTGAACCACCAAATGGGCGATACTCGCAGTCAAGTTGGTGGTCTGTCACGGAGTCTGGCGTATGCGATGGAGAATGAAGCGTACCGCAAGCTCCCAACGTTTCTACGTGAACACTGTGGAATCAATATTGAGAAACAAATGATTCGGACCTTCGTTGGTGACCAAGAAATCAATTTCTTCGCCCATGCTCAGCGGGAGGGGCAATCTGTTCTGGTGGTCGGGGAATCAGTGTTGCGACTGGACGATGCCGGGAAATTAAAGCAAGTCCTTAAACAGATAGAAGTGGTGCGCGCCCACCAAAATGTCCCGCTGGTTCCGATTATTGTCACCCATTTTGCCCATCCCAGGATCTTGGCCCAAGCGCAGGCCAAAGGGATAATCGTGGTACAAAGCTACGAGTGGGACTGAACAAAAATTGTAAGTAATCCGTTTGCTCCCCTATCCTCAGCCCTTCCTCATCTAAAGAGAGCGGCCGGAGGTAGGGGAGTTTAATTATGCTTTTTCCGTTTTCAGCTTTTTACGTTGACTCCCCAGAACTACCTTTGAGAGGTGACATGAATATTTATTATGAAAAGGACGCGGACCTTTCCATCATCCGCGGCATGAAAGTGGCTATCGTCGGTTATGGTTCCCAGGGCCATGCCCACGCCAACAACCTGAAGGATTCGGGGGTGGAAGTGGTGGTGGGGCTACGTCCCGGTTCCGGTTCTGCGCATAAGGCCGAGGGGGCCGGGCTTACCGTAAAGTCGGTACCCGAGGCCGTGGCTGCTTCAGACCTGATCATGATGCTCGCGCCCGATGAGCACCAATCCGCCATTTATCACGAACAGATCCTACCCTCCCTCAACCGGGGAGCCGCACTTGCCTTTGCCCATGGTTTCAACATCCACTTCGGTCGCATCGAACCACGCGCCGATCTTGATGTGATCATGATTGCCCCCAAGGGCCCAGGCCACTTGGTGCGCTCGACCTATACCCAAGGTGGTGGGGTGCCGAGCCTTATTGCCGTCCATCAGAACGCTTCCGGTCGTGCCCGCGATGTTGCACTGTCCTATGCCGCTGCCAATGGCGGCTGTCGTGCCGGCGTGATCGAAACCAGTTTCCGCGAAGAGACCGAGACCGACCTCTTCGGCGAACAGGTGGTGCTGTGCGGCGGCCTCACGGCTCTGGCACAGGCGGGCTTCGAGACCCTCACCGAGGCCGGCTATGCCCCCGAGATGGCCTATTTCGAATGTCTCCATG
>CAUYUB010000430.1:0-1611 GCA_963575685.1 Gammaproteobacteria bacterium
GTCATAGCTATTTTCCTCCACCTAATTCGTGGACGAAGATGGCCAGCTTTTTAATATCCGTGGCACTGAGGCGCTGCCCCCACGCCGGCATTTGCGTACGACGGGTCTCGGGATCGGTAACAAAGTTGACGCCATGAGCGATAATGCGCTTGATATCCTCTTTCTCATGGGAGAAGCGCCAGACTTTGTCCGTTAGATTTGCTGAGCCCATCAACTGATTCCCTTTACCATCGGCACCATGACAACCCACACAACCCGCGCTGGTGAATAGGCGTTTACCCTCCGTATCGGCCGCCTGGGTACCTGCACTCCATTCCAGTACATACTGGGCGAGCCGGTCAATATCTTGCGGGGAGAGTTGTTGGGCAAATGCGAGCATGACTCCACTTCGCCCTCCGGTAATGCTTTCTTGGATCTTGTCGATGGTGCCGCCATAGAGCCAATCGTCATCCGCTAAAACCGGGAACCCGACATTGCCCGCCCCATTGGCACCATGACAAGCGGCACAGTTATCACCAAACAGGACCTTGCCGGTGCGTTGGCTGTAATCGGACAATTCCTTGTCCTTCAAGATATCGGTTGCGGATAGGGCAGCGATGCGCTTTTCATAGGGAAGGCGTACCTGTTCGATCTCTTTGAGATCAGCACGGTATTCACTCATTGAGGTCCAGTGCAGGAAACCCTTCGTATGACTGGAGAGTAAGGGAATGCTGGGATAGGCCAGAAAATAGGCCAAGGTAAATATCCAGCTCGCGTGTAGACCCCACATCCACCATTTTGGAGGAGGATTGGTCAATTCACGTAGATTATTATCCCAAACATGGCCGGTGTTCGGTTCACCAGGGAAGGGATTACCCTGGGCGCCGTGTTGCTCACTCATAGTGTGCGCTCCTAATTTGCACCATCGTCGTCTGGCGGAAGATAGCGTTGTGCTTCAATCCGCTGTTTATTCGACGGGTGCAGGACATAGACATAAAGGACAATCATCACCACAAATACGGTAATCGTGATGATCAGGCCGAGCCAATCATGCAGCGTTAACGCCGCCCAGTCGGTATGGAAATAGTCAAGTAGACTATTACTATTCACGGTAGTTTACGCTGTCATCAAGCTTAGCCATCGTCCCCAGTACCTGGAGATAGGCAACGATGGCATCCAACTCGGTTTTTCCCTTCACCTCGTTGGCAGCTCCCTGGATATCCGCATCGGTGTAAGGTACCCCAACCAAGCGCATTGCTCTCATCGTGGCAGCAGTGGTCTCTCCCACCAGCGATGCTTTCTGGAGCCATGGGTAATTAGGCATTACCGACTCCGGGACCATTGAGCGGGGTGCGATCAGATGCTTAATATGCCACTCGTTGGAATACTTATTGCCAACCCGTGCCAGATCGGGACCAGTGCGCTTGGAACCCCATTGGAAGGGATGGTCGTACATCGACTCCGAGGCCAAGGAATAATGACCATAGCGATCTTTCTCATCACGGAAGGGCCGGATCATCTGGGAGTGGCACAAATAGCAACCCTCTCGGATAAATACGGTACGTCCCATGAGTTCCACGGCGGTATAGGGACGGATCCCATCCCCTGGTTTCCAGTCGGCGAGCGTCTGAC
>CAUYUB010000431.1:0-1608 GCA_963575685.1 Gammaproteobacteria bacterium
AGCGCAGATCGTGGCGCTACAGGCCGAGCTTGAGGCGCAAGCCGCCGAGTCGCGGGTGCTCATCGGGCAGGAGCAAACTCGGGCGGCACAACTGACTCAAAACCGCGTGGACATGGCGTTGAGCCGCAAAGCGAACGGCGAGCCGGACAAGCGTGAAGGAGACCCATCATGAAAACCAGACCCGCCGTGCCGGACCCGCGCCAAGTCGAGCCTGATAAAGCAGCCTCGGACAGTTTTATCCTGCGGCTGTACGTCGCCGGACATACGCCAAATTCGATGAAGGCGTTTACCAATCTCACAAAAATCTGCGAAGAACACCTGGCGGGCCATTACCAGATCGAGGTCATCGACCTGCTGGAAAAACCACAACTGGCGGTGTACGACCAGATCGTGGCCCTGCCGACGCTGGTGCGAAAACTGCCGAAGCCAGTGCGCAAGATCATCGGCAATCTCTCCAATACCGAGCGCGTGTTGATCGGCTTGGATATTTTGCCACGCCATCCGTAGAAGTACTTGATGAAAAAAGAAAATACTACACTCGATACGACCCAAGCGTTTGAAAATGCGCTGGTCGGCGCAAAACCGACATCCTATGTGTTGCGATTGTACGTGACCGGCACGACGCCGCGTTCCATGCGCGCCATCGCCAATGTCAAACAATTCTGCGAGGAATATCTGCAAGGGCGCTACACGCTGGACGTGATCGACCTCTACCAGCAACCTCTCTTGGCGGAAGGCGAGCAGATCATCGCCGTGCCGACGCTGATCAAAAAACTTCCACTGCCCTTGCGGCGCATTATCGGCGAGTTGTCCGATATCGAGCGCATTCTGGTGGGGCTGGACCTGTACGAGCAGCCGTAATGCCGAACCATCGTCTCACCCGACGGCAACGCTGGCTGGAACTGGAGAGCCTGCATGCCCGGCTTGCGGAAGCTGAGGGTACTTTGCGCGCCATTCGTAACGGCGAAGTGGATGCGTTGGTGGTCAAGGGCGTAGGCGGCGATCAAGTATTTACGCTCAAGGGGGCGGACCATTCTTACCAGGTACTGATCGAAACCATGAGCGAAGGCGCGCTGACCATGACGGCGGCAGGTCTGATCCTGTACGCCAATCGGCGCTTTGCCAAGATGCTGGGGACGCCGCTCGAAAAAGTGATCGGCTCGGTGCTCCATGCCTGGATTGCGCCGGACAGCCGTCGGATTTTCCAAACATTGCTGAGCCAAGACACCGACGAAAATTACCGTGAAGAGCTGGACTTGGACCTAATCGCTGGCAACGGCGCCAAGGTACCGGTGCATCTGTCGCTAAGCAAACTGCTCATTGACGGCTTGGGCGACGCTTTCTGCCTGCTGGCAACCGACCTGACCGGGAGCAACGAACGCAAACGCCTGGATCAGGTGTTGCAACAAAGGAACGCCGAACTGGAGAACGCCAGATTGATGGCGGAAAAAGCCAGCCTCGCCAAATCGAATTTCCTGTCCAGCATGAGCCATGAACTGCGCACGCCGCTGAACGCGATCCTCGGCTTTGCCCAGTTGCTGGAAGGTGGTTCACCGCCGCTGACGGACGCTCAGCGCAAAAGGTTGCAGCAGATTTCCAAGGCAGGCT
>CAUYUB010000432.1:0-22297 GCA_963575685.1 Gammaproteobacteria bacterium
TGTTTCTACCGGACCATCTGGCCAGCGGGTTTCCACCGGCATTCCCGGAACAGGCGTCTATTACACCAAAAAGATCGGCGGAATCCCAAAACCCAAAGGCAGCGGCATAGGTTGCTTCACCCTCTTGTACTGGGTGACCATCGGCTGGGCAATCTGGATGTTTAAGTGGCTATTTATTGGGCTATTTCGCCTGGGTAAATTTTGTTGGAATGAGCTAAAGGTTTTGTTTGTAAAGGACAACGCGGGCGCTTCTGGCGACCTTTGGAGCGATTTACCAAAGGATATTGGGACACAACCCTCGGCACAAACTCCCCCGCCTTTGAATGTTTTTTCCGCTGCAATGCCTCCCCCAATCCCATCAGAACTCATCGGCACAAACCCTCCCCCAATTGACCCCAATCAGGTTTATTTTGGGCAATTGCCTCCATCCAAAAAACCAAAATGGAAAGCATATCTCATCCTGGCCGCCATCGGACTAATGGTCATTTGCTGCATCATTGGCTTGATCCAGACCAGCACGCCGGAGTACAAAGCCACAGCCACCGCCCAGGCTCTCCTGGCGCCAACACTCACCTTCCAGGCGCTGCCAACATCAACCTCAACCAATACCCCAACGCGCACCTGCACGCCAACACTCACAGTGATGCCCTCCCTGACCTTCACAAATACCCCCATTCCGATCGTGATCACAAAAGCGCCAGCCTCATCCGCCGCCTGCGATTGCACCCGCGATTACGATTGTTCCTACTTTACAACCCATGCGTCTGCGCAGGGATGTTTCAATTATTGCGGTGGGTCCAGCTCTTATAATTTTGCCAAACTCGATGGCACTGATGGTGATGGGAATGTCTGCGAATCGTTACCATAATGGCCAATGGATCGATCTCGATACAATGACTAAAGAAGAGATCGACAAGCTCCCCGTCCGCGTCATCTACCCCCTGGCCGATTACTCTGACGATTACTATGCCGCCCATCCCCACAAAGACCCACTCCCTGAACTTCTCAGCCTGCTATTCTTGTTCCTGCTTGGCGGCCTGTTCATCGGCTTTCTGGTGTTGATCCATGTCTTCAACTAGCACCCCCTTCCCTCCCGGCTCCTCTGTGGTCGCCTACCTGCGCGATTCCGGCGGCGATTCGCAGGAATTATCCATCTCCCAACAGCGTGCCTCACTACAGCGCTGGGCCGATGACAATAAAGTGACCATAAGCAACTTTTACTTCGACGAGGCCCGCCCCGGCTCCTCAGTGGCCAAACGCGATTCCTTCCTCCGCATGATCAACCACTTCCGCCAGCCCATCGTCACCGAGCAAGGCGTCGTCCTCTGGTCCTACTCCCGCTTTTCCCGTGATATCAACGATGCGTCCTTCTACAAAGCCGATCTGAGGCGGCGCGGCTTCAAGGTCTTTTCCATCAATGACAACGTCCCCGATGGCATCGATGGCGTCCTCTTTGAGGGCATGATCTCCTGGAAGGACGCCAAATTCCTTGAGGATCTCTCTTTCAACGTCATCCGCGGCATCAATGACATGATGCGCGAGCACGGCACCCTGGGAGGCACCCCGCCCCGTGGCTTCAAGCGTGAGACCGTCCAGGTCGGCTCCCGCCGCAATGGCACTCCCCACATCACCGCCCGTTGGGTGCCCGACCCCGACACCTGGGACACCTGCAAACTCGCCTGGAAGATGCGTGCCAGCGGCGCCAACTATCGCGAGATCTTCGCAGCCACGCAGTTATATATCTCCAAAAACACCTACACCACCTTTTTTCGCAATCGCCTCTACCTGGGCGAGATGGTTTACGGCGAACTCGTCATCAAGGATTACGTCGAGCCGATGATCGATCAGGAAACATGGGACAAGGTACAGGCCATGAATGAGAAACGCAAGTTGTCGGGTCCCAATAACCCCGATCATCCCCGCCGTATCGGCAGCTCGTTCTTGCTCTCAGGTCTGGTTTTCTGTGCCAAATGCGGCGCTCCCTGCAATGGTAACGTCGTTGACTATCCCGACTCCAAGGTTTACAGCTACTATTTTTGTTCTCGCGCCCCACGCCGCCACGACTGCCCCGCCCTGCGCGTCCCCCGCAATGTCCTCGAAGCTGCCGTGTTCGAAAAGCTCACCGAGGTCATGCTTGACCCGCAGATGGTCTACCAGCGCCAGGCGGCCCTCCTGGATCAACAGTCCGCTGCGGCCACCGTCACCAACCAGGAGAAAAACGTCCTCAACCGGAATCTCGGTGCCATCCAGCTGAAGATCAAGAACCTCACCGATGCCCTCGAAGCCAGTGGCAAGGAATCTGTCTCCGTCATGGACCGCATCACCGAGCTGGAAAAACAGGCCAAAGACATCAAGAACCAGCTTATGGAGATCATCAACAAGGAATTATCCGACACTCAATATGTGTCCGCCGAACAGGCCAGCAAGAACGCCCAGCGCCTGCTCAAGATGCTCGATAGCAAAGACCCGGAGAAGCTGCGCCTGGTCTTCCACACCCAGATAAAAAAAATCGCCGTCGAAAAGGACGGCAAATTTGTTCGCGGCATCATCTACTTCTATGGTCCGCCCGATGAAATCCCCGGTGGTGGCGATCGGGATCTCGAGAAGGACGGATTTATGCGTATGTCAGTGAGCCACCGGATCGAATCTGACCATACGCATAAAATCTACGAACTCCCCTTCGTCTGGCCAATATAAAGATCAGACCGCCTTTCGGCGGTCTGTTGCTTTATCGCAGATACCTGAACCCCTGATACACCTCAGCGCAATACCCGCCTTCCACCCTCGACCACCAGATATCGCTGCCGACCTCGAACCGCTTCACCACGTTCACCTCGCTGCCCCGCAGCAACAACCCCAGCGTCGCTCCAGCCTTCTTTGGCTGCGGCCGGATGAACAGCCCGTTGCAGTTGACCACGTGCATCACCCGTGTCGGCACTGTTGGAGTCACTATGACCGGCACCTCTGGAACTATCACTGGCGACCCATTGAACCCAGGGAACGGCCAGATCCGCGCCCGATTGGTATCCACAAAGCGGCTGTCATACTTGCTGCCATACAGATTGGGCATCTGGCTGCCGGTTTGATGGATCAGCACTCGCTTCGGGTCCATCCCTGCCGGGATATCCACCGGCCCCGGATGTTCAACCCCGCTCAACAGATATTGAGATAGCCACCACCAATAACGGTTGACCCAATCCGGCAGCTGATGCGTGACCGGGTTGCGGAAATATTCGTTGATCCATCCGGGCGAGGAGTACGGCAGCTGGTTCCAGCCGAAATCCTCTGTGGCTGCCAGCGCGTCCCTGGTGTCAACTGATACCTTTGACGGGCTGCACCCGTTGGCCACTTCCAGATCCCACGAGTAGGCATAACAATCCGACCCCGCCCAGGCTTTGAAACTTCTCGCCTGCGATAAGATCGGCTTCCCCGGCACCAGCACGTGATAGGCCACGAACGGCAGACCCAGCTTGTCATACTGCCGCCTGGTGTTAAGATATTCGGCATCCTTGTACCAGAACCCGATCCCGCACCTTGCCGCTCCATAATATACCTTTGGCGCTCCCGGAGCCGTGATGTTCACCGGTCCATTACAGTCCGCCGTGTCAATTCCAAATGGATCTGTGTAAGACATTTTTCTAGCCTTTCTCCCCTCTCCCGCACGTTTTTTGTGCGCCCCGCGAGACCATGAAATGGACGAGCAGGGGTTTCGTACGGGAGAGGGGCCAGGGGTGAGGGCGATTTACTCCCTCACAAACTCAATATCCGCGATGATCACCGCGTAATCGGACGAACTCGCGTGCTTCCCATTCACCACCGCGCGGATGTGATGCACCCCGCTCCCCACCAGCAAACAGCCCGTCACCACCTTCTCCGCGTTTCCGCTGGATGCGGCATACAGATCCACCCCGGCGGTGAACGGTGTCTGGTTGTCATTCTCATAAAAATCCACCTTCCCGGAGGTCGTCGTTTTATACACATGGATCAGCATCGTGTACGTCCCCGGCGCCAGGTAAACCTCGAACTCGAACCAGTCCGCGTTGTTCGCCGCCGCCGCGTCATGCCCGTAGGGGATGAACCCATACGGCGCCATTGCCGACCCTGAATATGGCCACGCCGTTGTGATCCCTGCCTTCAAATTTGACCTGGCATCGCTCATCCACCGCACCAGCGCCTTCGTCGGGAACAGCGCGCTCGACCCCGTCAGGTTCACCCCCGGAGCCGCCGCGCCCAGGTTGGCGTCCGCGATGTTATCCGTGTACGTCGTGGTGGTGTTATTCGCCACCGTGGCCAGCAAAAGGTAAGCCGTCCCGCTCGCCGCCGTCCTATAGATCTTCCGGCTCGTTGTCCCCGTCCCGCCCAGCGGCAGCGTCACCGTCACCTGCTTATGCCCAGCGTCGATCGTCACTGAGTTGGATGCTGCGCTGGGGATCGTTTCCCCTTCAGCATCCAGACAAGTGATTTTGTAGGTATAGCCCCCATTGGTCAAATTACCTGTTCCCGTCGCCACCAAAGCCGCCACCGGCGCCCGCGGCACCTGCAGGTCCATATCCGCCGAGAGCACCTTGCGCTTGCTCACCGCATCCTGATACATCAGGTCCGGCTCAAAAGACAACGTCCGCAGCATCGGGATCGCTTGCGCCGAAAATCCGTCAATTTCCAAGACTCCAATTGATAATCCCCTGACCAGATTTGTTGCCGTGATCACCAATTCGAAGCTCAAACTCCCTGCCGGGCTTTTTTTTGATTTAATGTCGTTCGTCCAGGTCGAATTACCATTGCAGGATTGATTATGTAGTGTGTCGGTTCGCAAAAGAGTTCCCGCGCTGGCATTGTCATACCACTTTATCTCGACCTTTCGTGATCCGGTTGCTCCTCCATGAGTTGCAATATCCCGTATGTAATAAGGGATAACATAATCCTGATTCCCAGTGACCGCTATCCGTTGTGAGGTGAGCACCCCCAAATTTGAACCGCTCGTGGGAGCGAATCCGGCCCTATAAGTTCCCTCGGCTGACGCAGGTGGACCGCTGATAATGCTCCACGATCCATTCGTTTCCGTGGTTTTTGTCCACTGGCTCAGATCGTTCAGCTCAAAGCCGCGGTTCGTCCCCATCAGCTCCGCGCTCGTCGTCGCATCCAAAAAGCTCATCTGCAACGCCGCGTTCGTCCGCCCGTCCGGGTACACCATCTCCAGCCGCCCGTAGCGCGGGTTTGCCCCGTTCACGTCCGTCGCGTAATGCCTCAGCGCGTACAAAATTCCATTCAGGTTGATCCCGCTCGCATCGATCACCCCCTTGCCCGCCGCGAACACCCCCGCCCCATCGCTCGCCCGTAGCCCAAATTGCAGCGTGTCCAGCAAGATCCCCACAATGTTGTAGGTATCCGCCCCATACACAAAGCCAGGGTACCCCATCCGTGTCCCAGAAAAGCCGCTGTCCGGCTCCACCCCGTTGCCTGAGCGGAACTCGCCCGCCAGGATCGTCCCCAGCGCGTTTGTGATCTCATCCAGCTCGGACACATTCAACGTCCGTCCTTTGAGCATCGCCACATCCTGGACCACCCGTTTCAACACCTGCAGCGCGTTTGCTGGATTGATATTTTCCAAATAATCAGACATGCACCCTCCATGTAGGTTTCTCGTAGGGGCGAATGGCATTCGCCCCGATTAATTACAACGTCCCCACCAACCCAAGCGTGATCACATTGTTTTGTTCGTCGTAACTCATCCCCGTGATCCGCGCTGCCCCGCTCCACCCCACCTGGCCGCCCGGCAGGATCACTTGTGTTGTCCGTACCAGCAAAGAATTGCCCAAACGCAGCTGAGAAAATACTCCTGGCGTGTCCAGAACAGCCACTTTCAGGCTCACGTACGGTTTCCCGTTGGCTGTCACGTAATTCTTGGTCATTTCCTGCAATTCGGATTGCGCTTGCGTTGAGAATTGCGTCAGCCGGTTGCGCGCCCGGTAAGTATCCACCGATGCCTGGTCAACCTCGATGCTCGAATACAGTTTTCCGGTCTCGGTCGATCCATCGTTGAATCCCATGGCCATGTTCACGATCTCGCCGTCCACCGTGAATTCCACCAGCTGCATGTTCGCCCCTTCGCCGTCCTGCAGCACCAATCCGCTGTTCAGTCCAAGCCTTGGCTTCATATCCACATAAATGATCAGCCGGTTTTCCTCGTTGATCTCTGGGCGCAGCTGGATCTCCAAGGCGTACAAGGTGGCCATATTCAATAACTGGGTCCAGTCCGAAGCGCTCGTGATCACATCCACCGTGCGGCTGATGCCATCGAACGAGATCTCTCCCGGACGCAGATACAGTTCCCCGATCTGGTTCGCCAGGTCGATAAATCTTGATGCGATCGTTCCGGTATCCCCGGTCCGTCTGTCAATACCCCAGGGTGTGCGCCGCGCCATCAAATAATTCAGGTCATAGGCTGTGATCCCCACGGGCGTGATCGCCTTCCAGGGGGTATCGATCATCCCTGCCCAGTTCAACAGCTTTTTGCTGCCATCCGCGTTATTGCCGCCATCAATAAAGATCATCCTGCCGATTTGCAGCCACGGTTTCACTGCCTCATCATTGTCCAGGTTAAATGCCGCGCTGTCACCGCCATTGATCGCCCAGCCCCGGTTGACGTTGGCATGCACTTCACCAGCGATCTTATTTTCGAGATCGAAAACGAGGATTCTGGACATTACATGCGCCTTTCATACCACGAAGGGAGAATGGTCAAACTCGCCACATTCTCTCCGCTGATCTCCAATTCATTCACCGCGTTCGGGTTCAACCTTATCCACGCCGCTCGGCTTGGATCATCCAGGTTCAGCGCTGCGGCCGCGTTCACCCCGCCGTAAAGAACCGTATACGCTTCACCATCCAGCACCAGCGCCACATTCAACTGCATCGGGAACAACAGGCTGATCGCATCGCCGCTGGTGTTGTTCTTGATCGTGATCGTCAGCAGGTAATTGGCGCGCTCGCTCCCCAGCGTTCCTGTGGGTTGGTTGGCCGAGACGAACACCACCGTTGCCGTCACCACCTCGTAATACCCATCCGTATCCGCCTGAGCCGCGAAATTACCGATAAAGCTGAACCGCACCGTCGCCATATTGCCCGTGATCGCGGATCCGGCGTGCGTGATCGCTTCCCAGGTCGTCAAGGCCGTCGGCGTGGCTTCGTTCCACACTTCGTAAAATGTGGACCCATTCTTTGACCGCTCCAGCTTCGCTGCCGCCACTGCTGGCCACAACGTGGTATTGCGGTACTTCCTGCCCGTCATCGAGACCGTCGTGATCCCGCCCGGATTGTTGAGTAACCAGGTCAAGGTTGCTTTTTCAGCCGTCGCCTTGCCGGTTTTGTACCAGGTGCCGATGCGCATCCCCATGGCAGGCGCTGCGCCTTCCACATTGCCGGAATTGTTATAAACATCGGTAACGTTGCCAATTTTGGTAATACTGGCTTTCCAGGCCCCCGTTCGGTTGGGAGATTCCGGATCGTAGAACTTGGTCGAAGCCGTATAAACCCAGGTCGTATTGTCCGACGCCGAAAGATCGAACACCGGCTTTGTTGCATCATAGCCGGCGTCCACCAGGGAGGGTGCCGTGGCAGCGCTGTTGCCGTGCAGGATGAAAATGCTGTGCTCGATCCAGGAGAACACGTCCGCCAGCGCGTGTGCTGCGATGGCCGTACCCAGCGCCGTGCGCGTGATCCCCGTCAATTTGTAATTACTCAGATCCTTGCCGGTGTATTCGAACCATTCAGTGCCGTGCTGCACGTAACCGCGCGTGGGCATGGCTGACAGAGCCGCCTTGTTGTTCGTTGTTTTTTGGAAAGCCAGCGTGCTGATCGTCCCTGTGTTGGACACAGGCGTCAATAGGGTCAGGTTTTGCCCCGCCGAGAGGTTGATATTGAACCAGATGTGCGTGTGGTTGGTATTGATATCTGCCAGCCAGCGGTTGACCACCACCCCATCCACCACCACCACGATATCGTCTCCATCCGCCTGCATCTTGCCGCCGCTCACCAGCGCGGCCGTGTCAATGGCCACGCACCACGGCCTCAGCCCATACGCATATAGCGGCGCGTTCACCAGCTGGTATAGCCTGGCATAAGCATATCCGGCTGCCGGTAATTGGGTCGGTGTGATTGAAAGGCTCAAACGGGTCGGTGAATATCCGCCGACCGTCAGGTTCTTTTTATCACCGCTGGCCGTCACTGCCCAGCTGTCGCTCGTGGCAGTCACCTTGCGCCAGCACGTGTCCTCGCTCTGGAAAATGACCGTGAACACCCCGTTCCTGCTGGTATCCGGCGTAATGGACTGCACCACGCAATTGAGCTGGTAATCAACGCCATCGTCCGCGAACGTGCCCACCAGCGTGCCGCGTTTGCCGGGTCGCAGTGTTTCCTTCAATTGCGATTCCAGCGCGTGCCGGTTCGCGTAGTCTTTGATCGTCACGATCACCGGCACTGATCGTGCCGAAATGTTGAACGTGCCCGAATATCGTGGATCCGCCAGGCTTTGCTCAATAAATACCGGGTTCGCGTCCGCTGGTTTTCGCAGGCCGTTGCCGTAGGCAGCAAAATTGCTGTTATTCAGCACGGCGGCATTGAAGGTCTTGACTGTGATCAAAGGCATTTTTACCTCGGCACTCTCAAAGATTGTCTCAAGGTTTGGCCGCCCTGAATGATGATCGGCGCGTAGAACTGGTAGGAGTCGGAATTGTTCACGCTGCCGCTCCCAGCGTATGCCGGGTTGAGGTTGAACGAGCGCTGCATCACCGAATTGATCTCGCGCTGGATGTTGTCGAACTGGTCAAAGAAGCCCACTCCGAAGCCAGCCGCCGAGAATCCGCCCATCTCCTCGAATACTTTGGATGGGCTTTTGATCCCCAGCAAATTCTTGATCACCGCCACCATATCGTCAAAGTTTTTGACGATATTTTTCTTGAAATCTGTCCAGGACTTTGTCCACCCGGAGGAAAGGCCATCGATCAGCGCCTTGCCGCTCTCGGCCATCTTGTCCTTGAATTCCTTCGACTTGAACTGGTCGATGATCGCCTGGATCATTTTTGGCGTGGCTGCCAAAAGCAGGGGGATGTTCTGGATGATCCCGAACACCAGCGCCATCACCAGCTGCACGCCTGCCAGGATGATCTCTGGCAAAGAGTCGATAATGCCATTCACCAGTGCCAGCATGATCGTCGGTGCCTGTTCGATGAGGATCGGAATTGCCGCGATCAAGCCTGTGGCCAGCCCAAGAATGAGATCCAGCGCGCCTTTGATGATCAGCGGCATTTGCTGCAAAAGTGAAATTACCAGCTTTGGGATTAGCGTGGCGATGGAGATCAATAATTGTGGAATGGCAGTGGCCAGCCCCTGGATCAGGGTCATGATGATTTGAATTGCCAGGGGAAGAAGCTGGGGCAGGGCTGCGATCAGGGCATTTACCAGACCCATGATCAGGCTCAATCCCACCTCGACCATCTTCGGCGCTTGATTGGCCAGATCGGTCAGGATCTTCACCACCAGCCCGCCGATTCCTTCCGCCATCTTGCCATAATCCCCGTCTGAATTCTTGACGATGTTGCTCAATAACGTCATGTAACCTTGCATCCCGCCGCCCAGTTGCTTGAACGCGGGCAGGAAGGTAAAAGCCAACTCTCCCGCCGTACCCGATAAGCTGCTTTTCAAACTATCCACCACATCGTTGACACCCGCCAGCCCCTGCACGGTCTCATCCGACATCACCGCTCCTACCGTGTGAGCTTCATTGCGCAGCCTTTCCATTTCCTCTTTGCTTGTGCTGATCAGCGGGTTCAGCTCCTGGTAGGACTTGCCGAATAACTTGTTTGAGAGGGCTTCCCGCTCAGTCACATCTTTCATGTCGCGCAGCGCTGCCAGCGATTCGTCAAATACAACCGTACTGTCACGCAGTTTGCCGTTGCCGTCTTCCACGTCCACGCCCAACGCCTTGAACGCAGCACCCTGGTCACTGGCGCCATCCCGCCCGTTTGACATGGAAACGACCAGCCGTGCGTTGGCTGCCACGATCGTATCGGTATCCACCCCGATCTGTTTACCGATGTAATCGTATTCCTGCAGCGCTTGTGTGCTCAAGTTGGTCTTGGCTGCCGTTTCCGCCAGTTGATCCGCCCGCGCGGCTTCTTTCAGGACCAGAGCCCCAATGGCAACGCCAATGGCCGCGATCGACGTTCCGATCGCCAGCAATCCCTTGCCAGCCAGCTTCATGCCTTCTCCGATGTTTCCGAGAAGACCTTCAACTGTGGTCTTTGCCTTTTTCGTGTCTTTGACTAATTGAGTGTCATCACCCACGAGTTTGAGGACTGCCTTACCCAGGCTGGGGCTTTGGTCCGACATGTTCTACTCCGATCCCGATCATTTTGAGCATCCCTGGTGTGGCGATCACCCTTGCCACATTCTCGCCGTAAGCTGTTTCAGACCACATTTCCATCGTTTTTTCAGGGTCTGCCATGAATGGCACTGCGGCGCCGCTGCCTGCGATGATCTTTCGTTCAGCCAGTACCTGCGGGATGCGCTCGATGTAGGCCTTGATTGCCGCGAGGGGCATGCCATATCTGATCTCGCCGAACGACAGTCCGTAAACTGCCGTCAGTCGTGCGAATGTCATGCCCCAGTCGAGTTTTTTGAGTCTTCTGTGCTGTCTTCGGCAGGTTCCATTTGTGCCGCGTACCAGTCCAGGATCTTCACCTTTTTGATAAAGGTCAGCTTTTCGGCTGCCAGTTCTGGACACAGCATCTTGACGATCTCATCCATCGCGACTTCGATGGCATGAGCGCCTTCCTCGGTGTCAGCGCCAGTTGCGGTATCTTTGCTCAGCTTTGTCCGCATCTTTTGCATGTGGTAATACTCTTCCGGAGAGAAGGTATCCTGCCTGCGCAGGTTGAACTCTTTGCCGTTGAGCTCAACGACCAGCGGTTGCTGCTGACCGAAGAGCTCATCCAGGTTGAGAACTGTGCCACCCATTAGAGGGCCGCCGCGTCTTGCATCACCAGCTTGCCGAATTTCTCGCTGTCACTCACAGCATTCGGGTCCACCAGCGCAGTGAACGCCATTTTGATCTTGGCATTCTCGCCGCCTTTGACGAACTTTAGCTCGGCATCGCCGTCAATGAAGCACACCGGCACCTGGAACTGCGAGTTGAAAGCACCGTAGGCACTCTTGCCGCGGAACAGCATTGCGAACTGTTTGACCTCGGATCCGGCATACATACCCAGCGCCCGTGTTCCGATCGTGCCTGCGCCTGCCGGCGTGTCGGTCACAGTGCCGCCCAGGTAGTCAGCCATGTTTTCCAGCGTACCCTCGGCCAGGGAGGTTTCAAGGGTCAGGTCTTCTTCGGAGCGTGCGGCCTTCACCGGGCCGGTTTCCTGGTCAACCCTTACCTTGTCGATCTTTTGGGTCTTTTTTGCCGTCAGGCCGTCCTGGGTATAGCCCAGGTCGCGCCAGCTTGCTCCCGGCACAGCGTTCACGGCCGGAAAAGTGGTTCCCAGTGGAGCGATGTAACACACGCCTGCACCGGTTAAGATCTCGTATGGCTCCATTTTATTTACTCCTTACCTCGAACACCCTGAAAGGGTGGGAGAGGTTTCATTAGCCAAAATGCCCCGCGAGTTTCACGCAGTGAACGAGCAGGGGATATCCTCGTTTCACTGCACCACTTCTTCGCTCACCTTTGCGCTGAAGAATTGCAGCGCGAAGGGCATGTTCAATCCATCATCGAACAACGAAGATGGACCTGATTCCATCCGTAGCCAGTAGATCAGCGCCTTGCCATTCACCGTAGTCTGATCTTCCCGGTTCGTCATCCGGCTCAGCGCGCGCACCTCGTTCATCAGCGCCAGCGCGTCTTCTTCCTGCGCCGCAAAACAACGGATCTCCAGCCTCGGTTCCTGTACCGGCACCTCGTTGTCCTCTGCGCCGCCGTCCAGCCTAACCACTACCGCTGAGCTTCCAACATCCCAGCCGTTGCCGTAATGGCTCTTGCTGGCGATCTGCGCCGTGCTCAAGCCGCTTTGTTTCAGGTATTGGATCACCGCTTCTAGGGCATTGATCATTCGCGCACCGGATGCCTTTCAATGATTGCCGGGAGCTTCTTTTTGGCAGATTCCACACCATTTGTGAGGTAGTGGTAGCCTTTGAAGCTGCCCCAGCCCTGATGGATCTTCATCGCGTAGCTCAAGCCGCTGCCAAGCAGTACGCAGATCCCCTCTTCGGTTTTCTGCGCCTTGATGGTCTTACGACCGCGTTCGGGTGAACCAGACGAAGGTTCAACATTATCAGCCCCGAAGCTGTAGTCCGGTGAAGCCGCATGAATCGAGCGCTGCAATGTCCCAGTTACTTTTCCATGGCTGAATATTGTCTTCTTCTTTCCACCGACGTACCTGATTTTCGCTGTACCGCCTGTTTTGGTGAGCTCTTTCTTTGCTTCACCCTCGGCGATCAGCGCGAACTCAGGCATGATCTCCATCAACTGTTCTTCCGTTGCTTGCATCACCAGGTCGCCGTTCCATTCAAGGGTGTACAGTTTTTCGCTCATCCCACCCGCTCCAGCGTCACGCTGATGTGATTGACGGTCGAACTCCGCCGCAGATAGATGCTCTTCATCGTGAACGCATCCTTCAGCTCTTCGCCCGTCTCAAGCACCACCACAGCCACCGTATCCCGTTCCTTCACGTCCGCGCCTGGCGGCAAAAGAAGTTGGTAACTGGTGGCCCTTTCCAGGCTCTTTGTCTCACTGGACCAGATCTTGTCTTCCTTCACCACCAGGCGGCACGGACCCGAGTAAACATCATCGAACAATGTTTCCACTGGGTTTCCCAGCACGCTCTCTTCTTGCTGATGCGCGCGCTTCACCGTGCAGGTGTGGATAAAGTGGCTGGCGATGCTCATGCTCGGAACGCTCCGATTGTCACGTCCGAGGCCCGTGTGAACGTTACCTTGATGGTCCCGTCAGGCTGGTTATAGGTGCCGGGTGGGAACGGGCCGATGTGTTTCTTCCCGGTTGTTGCTGGGATGACCACAGCCAGATCTCCGATCGCCAACCCGTCAACAGTGTTTGGGGTCTCAACCGTGACGGTCATTTCAGCACCGGTGTTTGCGACCTCAAGCCACATTCGCCCATCGTTCGCCACGTAACTTCCGTCTGTATTCGCGGCTGCGAGTACAGGGGTCAGTCCAGTCCGAACGATTTGTTGCACAGTAATAGTGGTAAGTGACATTTCTTAGACCTCCGTAAAGCAAAGATTCTTAATTGCGCGCTTGATGTCCTTATCCCATTCAGGCGCGCTGAAAGAGTATTCCCCGGCCACATTCTCGCTGACCATTGCCGTCCGCTCGACGAACAACCGCACCAGATCGATCGTTGCCTGCTTGCGCTCATTGCGCTGATCCACAGGTTTGAAGACCACCACGCAAACAGTACCGAACACGGCTCCGTCAGGAAGGCGTTCCGCCATCCCCTGGTCTCCCCAGGCTCGGTAATCATCGCTGTCCAGCAGGTCATCGTCTTCGGTGATGGAGATGATCTCCGAGAACGCCACCGGCAGGAACAGGCGCTCGCCGCCACCCTTCACGGTCTTCGTGATGGTCACAGCGCCAGAATCATCCTGGTACGCCCCGATCTTGTTGGTGATCATTCCCTCGACCCGATCGATCACAACTTGCAGATCGGTATCGGAGACAGAAGATCTCACCAGCGCTTTACATTCAGCAATGGTCAGCAGAGAAGTCATAGCCTATTTCTCCTCGTCCGGGCCTTCCGGCTCGAGTAGGGGCACAGTGTGCCCGCCCTTGTTGGAAGACGGCTTCACAGCCTTGTCCTCGGATTGCGGAAGAACCTTTTTGTTCGGGTTCTTCTCGATGGTAGGCTTCTCCTGGAAGACCATTCCCACCGTGGCGATCAACACCGCACCATTGGTGCAGCGCGGATCGCTGGCTTCAACGATCTTTCCATGGCTTGTCCGCCACAATTCCTGTTCACATACCCACATTTTTTCCTCCGTAGGGGCGGGTTCCAAACCCGCCCAGTAGGGGTGATTCACGAATCACCCGTTCAAAATTTACGTCCCGATCGCCACCCAATTGATGTTCTTGGCAGCGTTTGCGGCGATCATGGTCACATCGGCATCGCCCGTGATCTTCCACGCCTTCAGGTACACAGATCCGGCAGCCGGAGCGCCGTTCTGGTCCCCGATCGAGGCCGAGACGCCCGCCAGCGTGTCTCCGTCCAGGTCATCCTGGGCAGTCGCAAGCACGGCCACAACCGTGGCCAACCCGGTCACGACAGTGCCGGAGCCGGTGATAGAGGCCACACCGCGTGCGATCTTGTAACCGGTGGCAACGCCCTGGGTCAACAGGTTGATCTGGGCAGCCGTGGGAACAACTGAGGTACCTGCGCCTGCGCCGAGTTTCAAGTCGGCAATAGCCAGCACATCCACGTTCTTGTTTGCGCCCAGCGCCAGTACCTTGCTGGCCACAGCCACGCCGATCGAGGCGCCGTCCAGCAATTCCAGCTCAGCCACCGAGACGATATCGCTCGGCGAGTAGGCTTTGAAGTCAGGAGCTGCCGGGGTTCCTACGTTGATGTACAGCACGCCGTTCGTGGTGTCGATCAGCAAAGCGCCTTTCAAAGCGCCCAATGCGGTCGCATTCACGCCTGGGGTGCCCACAGCTACGGTCATGGTGACCGCGGCAGGATTCACATCCAGCAACGCGCTCTCAACCACGGTGATCAGTGACTGATCACGTTTGGCTACATTGGCGCCGCTGAAAGTGATGGTGTAAATACCCGTGCCGGCATCCAACGTGACCGTCAAGCCGCCGGAGCCAATGCTCGGCAGCAACTCAAGCGCGGTCTTCAAAGCCGCGGCTGTGATATTCCATGCCAACACTGCGGTTGTGAACCCATCAAACTTGAGCTTCCAGGTGCCACTGGCAACAGCCGCTGAAGGTGTGATGGTCTGCACCTCATTGGTACCGTCAACCGGGACGCCTGCGTTCAGGTAAGGTCCAAGTGATCCTTCGATTTGCATTTTTTACCTTCCTATCCGGGGAGGGTTTCCCCTCCCCAATTCTTTGTCATTGCGAGCCGCCAAAGGCGGCGAAGCAACCCCCGCGGTTCCTTAGATCCCGGTCACCGTGCAGAACGCGTTCGGGCGGAAGACGGGCATCGCCAGGCGTTCGGTCGCGCGGATCGCCAGCTTGCCCTTGATGAAGAAGTCGCTGTGGCTGTTGCTCACCTCGAAGGTGATGTTCTTGCGGCGGAAGATCATGGCCGCCATGTCGAACGAACCGACTAAGGCGGTGTTCTGGGCGATGCTGGTGGTCTTTACCACCGGCAAACCCCACACGCGTTCCGGACCGGCATCTGAGGGGCTGCCCCAGATATACACGCCGTCAACAGTCCGCAGCAAGCGGATATCTTGCCAGTCGAGCGGGTGAATAACGATCCCGCTTGCGGAAAGCATGCTGTTCACCTGGACCAGGGTAATCGCCTTGTAGATGGCATCCGGTACAGGATCAGCACCCTTGGCCTGGGTTTGCAGACCAACAACGTGGAGAAGACCGAACATGCTGGGTGCTTGGCCGAGACCGTTCAACAGCTCGTTTTCTTCAGCCAGCTGCATGAAGGTGTTCAGGCGGCCATTCACGTAGGATTCCAGTGCAGGGGCGTCTTCCATCAGCCGCTCAGAGATGGCCAGGTAAGTGGCAATTTCAACGACGGCTGCGGTCCGTTCAGTGAAGGCAATGGCGCTCTCACCAGCCGAACCGTTTTCAAGGCGGGCGGCGGCGTTGTTGGTCGTGGTGGTCTCTTCCATGTACGGAATTGCGTACTGGTTGGTCACACCCTGCGGGATCAGGTCAGCCACAACAGGACGCTGCAGCACACCTGGAACCATCGTGTTGATGCGGATCGCCTGTGGCACGTAACCGGTCTCATCGAGGGTTTTGCGCTCGAGTTCGACATCGGCAGCGGGGCCGCGTTTGGCCGAACCGCTGTATTCGGTGAAGGCTTTTGATTCGACGAACAACTGCCCGATGCTCTTGGCTTCGGCGGCAGGAACTTCGTGGGATTTTCCCTCACCCTGCCAGTTCATCGGCTGGCGTTGTTTTCCCTCTTCCAGGGAGCGCTGATTGGCATCGGCGATGCTGGACAGGTTCTTGAGTTCATCGAACTCTACTCCGAGAGCGGTCAGCTCATCGTTGCGAGCGCGGATGTCTTCAACGGTCTTGACATCCATGTTCATGTCAGGATGAGCGGCGAAGATCTCCGCCAGCTCTTTGCGTTTGAGGTCTAAGGCCCCTTGTTTTTCTTGAAGTTTTGTAGCCATTACATCAACCCTTTCCCACGCCGTTGCGGCGTGCTTCCAAAAGTAAGAATTTGGCGTACTCCTGGCTGGCATCCACCAGTTTTACGGTACCCGCTTCAAGTTCCTCGGCGGCATCCCGCAAACTCTTTGCCAGCAGTCGGATCTCCTCGCGCTTCTCTTCCGAGATCTCCCGTCCGTCAGCTTCCCGCAGCCCCTTGAGTGAGCGCACGCGCTCCCCCAGTGAGTCCACGATCTCCTGAACGTACTCGATCTGTTCTTTCAGGCTCAAACGGCCCTTGATCGCGAGTGTCCTCGTTCCCATTCCAGCGCCTTTCAGCACCGGTGAAACTTCATAAACTTCGGTCTCGATCAGATGGCGGATCATCGCGTCGCCGCGCTGTTCCCAGGTTGATTTCATGGTGCGAAAGCCCCAGCTCCATTCCTGCAGGTTGTCCATCGCCTTCACGGTCTTGTAGGCTTCTTGCCCGTCAATGGTGTCCATGAAGAACGAGCCTTCAAAAACCGCTTCTGTGGGCATCACCCGGATCACACCCTTGCCTACCGGCTTGTCCCAGTTATGGCTCCAAACCATCGCCACTTCCTGTCCATCCTTGAACGCGGTCGCTTCAACGATGTCATCGTCATGGTCAACCACGCCGAAGGTGGCGATCGAGGCGCTCACCTTGCCGAATTCATCCACCTTGAACTGGATGCTCTTTGACTCGAATTCTGGATTTTCTTGATTTTTGTGCATCTTAACTCCTGTCCGGCGTTACATCGTCGAAAATGGGATAGGAACACCGTGTGCAGTTCGGATGCTCCAATCGGTTGGATTCAAAATAATCAATGGTCCACACCTGGCCATCAGCGATCTTGCATTCATCGTCATCGTCGCTGTCGCCGTTGTCCAGGATGCTCACCAGGCTCACCCCGTTGGCTTTATATCGCTGAGAGGTCACATCGTTCTGCGCGTCGCCCAGTTCAGTCCTGGCAATAGTCTCAGAGCGCCCTTTATAGGTCTCTTCCACAATGGACTGGATACCCGGCTGAGTCTCATCACCCTTCACCAGCTGCTGGATGCTCCAGCCCTGTTCATTGCCGTATTTCAAGGCATCCTGCAAAGCCGCCCTGGTTGTGGCCGTAATATCCTTCACGTCCCCGCCAGCCTTGGAGAGTGCGTAGGTCACCGCAGGATCCGTCATATCGAAGGCCGCCGTGATCCCCAGTGACAAATTGATCGTTTCCCAGCTTGCCTCGGCAATAGCCACAAACCAGCGCTTGATCACCTTCTCCAGCTCGGCTTCATCCTTCGCTGTCAGCAAATCATCCGCGTTCGGCAATTCCTTCGTTTCGGTGGCCACACGCAACGCCTTTTCCGTTCGGCTCACGATCCGGTCTGCCAGGCTCGCAAAATATGTATCCAGATCCTTCGCCATCGACATCCCCACCGTCAACCGTATCCGCTGCAAACTCCGCCCATATACCGCGTTCTTTTGTTCTTGTAGGGGCGCAGCGTGCTGCGCCCGTTCCGCCGCGATGGATTTATTGCCATTCGCTCCACCTGCATCTAGCGCCTTCGGCGCTTGCCCTGCCGGTTCCCAACTATTGATCAAACTGGCCCGGTACACGTTATCCATAGCCGTCGCAGGCAAACCAACCCCGCGCAGGAACATCGCTCGCGTGATTAGTCCTTTATCAGCGGCACTCATCAACCTTGTCCACATCTCGTTCACGTTCTCTGCCAGCGCCTTCACCCCATTCAGGTTGAACCGCAGCACATACCCGCCGCCGAATTCATCCGACAGGCTCGACGTGAACTCCGATGCCAGTGTTCGCCACAAAGCCACCAGCGTGGTCTCCGTGAAGCTCTTGCGCGCGTTGCCATCCCCATAATCCGATCGCTTCAAACCCACATACAGCAGCGCGATCGTGGGAGGCACGCCAAAGGCCGCGCAGATCCGGCTCTCAGGAATATTCTTCAATTCAGAGAGGTTCAGCTCCTGCATGTTCCAGCCGACCTTCTCGATCTTCATGCCGGATTCCAGGAACGCAGGGACGCCCTGGTTCTCGCCGCCGTATTTCTGCATCCACGCTTTGCGCAGACGATCTGCCTTGGCATCGGTCAGCTCATCGCCCTCAGTGAGTGTGATCGCCACTGGCGGGATGCCGTTGTTCTTCCACATCTTGTAAACGTAGGCGCTGCTTTCCGTGTCGCTCTCCACATCTTTCGACGCGAATTCAATAGCACCGATGCCCTTCCACGGCTGCATCGGATCGATCATCCATTTCCAGTGGATCACATCGTTCTTATCCAGGTAGACCCTCTGACCGTTGCCGCAGTCGAACTGATACCCGGCTACCATTCCTTCCAGGTTGTTCCGTCCTGGCACCGGCAGCACGTCTTTATCTGAGAATGGCCATAAATAGATCACTTTGCCATTCTTGCTGCGCTCTTTCCAGATATACACATTCCCGCCGCAGGAGGCGTAAGTGATCACGAATTGCATAAATTCAGCTTCGCCCATATCAGGGTTCGGCTTGCGGATCAGCTTTTGCAGCTCATCCTTCGCGCCAGCCGGTTGTTCGCCTTCCGCAGTGTCTTTGTAGGCGACCAGTTCCGGTTCTGGGAACGAGAATGCCAGCGCCCGCACGCATCCCGATACCGCAGAACTGGCTTTGTAGCCTTTTTCGATAAGGGAGTGGAAATTGATATCCATCCAGGAAGCTCTCAGCCATCCTGGAATGAACGAGAAGGTTTTTCCCGCTCCCAAAATGGCTCCCGCTGCCCAGCTTTTCACCTTGTCAATAAAATTCATAGGATCCTCGACTCCCGTTTTTGACTGTTTTTTGCTATCATCAATCGCCCGCCGCTGACCGTATCCACAATATCGTCATGCTGGCCATGCGGGAACTCCAGCATTTCTCGAATTGCGATCTGATTCCATGGCGCCCGGATAAATCCAAAAAGTCCTTGCTTGGCGGCCAAACTGACCATCGATGCCCTGTCTTCTTTTGATTCTTGTGGGATGATCTTCACAATTGCCACCATCGCCAAAGTGGGGTCCTTGCGGAATTTATCGAACACCAGCGTTTGGAATGCCACGCCCTCGATGCCCCAGATCACTTTTTTATTTCGCGGTTCAAGCATTTCCAGTTTCAACAGGTACAAGAACCGGTTTAGATCACGTTCATAGATCAGGTCTCGTCCGATTTGCATGCCTGTTTTTGGATCCAGTGTTTGCGGCATAACTGCGTTCAGATCGGAAGTTTTGCTGTTCCCCAGCGCCAGGTCAACGTAAGCGCACCAGGTCAGATCAGGGGTAACCTCTGAGGGTTCGATGATCTTGATATCCTGTTCGTCGAAGAAACCGCCCGTGAACGAGCGCGGTAATTGCTGATGCAAAGAAGCAAAAACATAAGGATCTCGATTCGCCTTTTGCTCAAGCACATAATCCAGGCTGTAACGCCACGGCCACAACGCTTCTCCTGGCTTTCTTCCCAATTGATCGCCGCCCATAGGAATGAAATAACCGCGTAAAAGATTTTCTTTGAATTCCTCTTCTGTTTTTGGGTATTGATCTTCTTCCAGCGCCAATGCCGGGAGGTAGATCACCTTCCATTGCGTAGCCCTCGGATCCCCGGAAACCATCTTTCTCAGCTGTTGTCCGATAAGATCATTCGGGTCCCAGCGCGTATGCACGATCACGATCGCGCCCCATTCACTCAAGCGTGGTACAGCCACCGAATCGAACCAGTTTTCCAGCTTGCTTTGATGCGCCTGGCTCCTAGCCTCATCAATGTCCTTTGTTGGATCATCAATAACCAGCAGATCTACCGGATTTCCGGATAGGCCACCCCCGGTACCGCGGCTGATGCACCCACCTTCATGAGGCGCTCCCAGGCTCCAATCGCTCTTCGAGGCGCTGGTATCCGAAAGCTCAAGGGGAATTTCCAGGACTGATCTATCCCCAAAGAGGTTTTTATAGAGATCTGTCTTTACCAGATCTCGAACTGCTGCCGAATGCTTATCAGCCAGGTCAGCACCATACGAAATGATGCCCACATGAGCGTTCGGATTCCGCCCCAAGACAAACGCCGGAAATGTACGCGCCACATCCTTTGTTTTTCCATATTGGGGAGGCATCTCAACGATCAGGCGGTTGTTTCCTTCCTTGCCACGTGTGCGGATGAATAGCTCGATTTCTTCCAGCGCTTGCGCAAGTAAAAGGTTATGCCGTCCGTTCTCGAATTTCGGGTCAATATAATTGCGGAAATAGCGATAATGCCGACGGGCCTGTTCGCGTCGGTTTTTTTCCAGCCTCAAGGCCGTTTCTTTGTCCATCACCTGGACTTTAGCTGTCGATATCGCCATCACCATTCTTTTGGCTTTCTAGTTTTTTGATCTCATCATCCAGTTCGGCATCGCTCATCTCCACTGGACTGCCTGGCTTCTTTTCGAACTCCACCTTCTGATGCGGCACATAATCATTCGTCATCGTCAGGAAAGTCTTGCGGTCCTGTGCCCCGTGGAAACTCTTATCCGAAGCCGCCTTCGCCAGCGCTTCAAATACCTCGCGCCGGTGATTCAGCAGCGGCGCCGCCTGCATCAACCCGATCGCCTCATCGATCCCCGGATTGTTCGTTCTCCAGGTAGATATCGCCCGGTCGCTCGTCAACCCCAGCATCTTGGTGGCCAGCTCCGCCTGCGTCTTTGGATATCGGCTGTCCTTCGGAGAACTTGCCCACGCGATATACACCGCGATCCGCCACGGCCAGCCGTAATCCAGCAACTGATAGAACTCATCCGCCCACGCCGCGCTATTTGCGGCGCCCCGCGAAATCACGTCAGTGAATGAGCGGGGGTTCCCTTGGCTAAGCAAGTCCTTGAGCACCATCAACGCTTCCTGACTGCGCCGTGCCTTCTCGACGTCAGTCAGTCCTGCGTTTTCGGCATCAACTTCCTCAACCTTTATGTTGAGCGCCAGTTGCTGTAGAGATCCACCAAAATTGTTTGGGTCAAATTTCATAACCAGTCCGATCTACTTCCTTTTTGCCGTGAGCTTATTGATCCGATCCTCGACCTTACCATCGTGGCAATCCATCTTCTTGTTCAGCTCGTTGACTGCTTCCACAATGTTGCCGAGGATCGTCCTATCCTGTTCTCGCTGGTCATCCATCCACTCGCGCCAGTTCTGATCCCTGGTCTCGGTGAACTTCTGCCACTTATCTTGTTGTTTTGACTGCCAGGTGAACACCCAGCGCACGAAGGCGAAAACACCGCCTAAAAAGAAGATAAAAAGCACCACTATGACCGCCTGTTCCCAGGCGGTCATTGGAATGTGAGCTGCTGTGGTCGGATCCATTTATCGGCTCGCGTCGCGTTCGACTTTGGCTACGATCACATCCATCGGCTGGGCACTGGTGACATAAGTGAGTTGGTTGCCGCCAGCTGCCAGGAAAATATACAGAAGCAAGGTCTTCAACCCAACCTGGGTACAGACCACTCCGGGGATGATCAGCCATGTCGTGCACGTCCCGATGAACATAAAAGCCGCCAGCACGACCATCAGTCCCAGGTTCACATAGACTTTTTGCTCTGAGCTAAGCGCGGCAAATTGCGTCCTCCAAACCGGTAGGTAAGTAAAGGACAGCGAAAGAACCGATGCGGCCAGGACCACCATTACTTCTGGCCCCAGGTTCCAGCCAGGCGGCAAGGCTGTGTTGATCACCAGCAAAACCGCAATAGTGATCACCAGGATCACCAACCCAATTCCCAACCATTTCAAAACCTTTGCCATACTCTTTCCTCCTTCTGGTTATCGTAGGGGCAGGTTCGCAATCTGCCCGCTTTAAACGCGAAAAGCGCCTGCCACTACAGACGCTTACAAATCTGTGGTGGCAGGCGCTCATCTCTGCCTTGGTCGATACGATACCTCGACCTG
>CAUYUB010000433.1:0-1607 GCA_963575685.1 Gammaproteobacteria bacterium
TGCTACCCCTGAAGCCAAAAGTGATGCGGGCCGTTACCGTGATACCATCAGTAGACTCGCCGCGCAATCCTTGAACCAACGCCTCGGCCACACGACATTCGTCGTCTGAATAACTATCGAAGCGGTTCATAGGTAGCGTAAGAGCATTAAAGCGCGCAAGCAGCTGTTCATTGCGATCGACCAAAATTTCGATGCTGGAAGCAATCGTACGATTGCGGAATAACCAACGACCATTAGCGATATTGCGTGTATAGCGGCGCACCACCTCCATTATCCCCTCCGAAGATTTTGCACGCATCACGAAGTTGGTCAGGCTTTCACGTAACACTTGCCCATCCACTTTGTCTGCCGCTACGCAGGAATCCAGTCCCTCCGCAATATCAAGGAGGCGCAACCCAAAGCGCACAACCAATGCCTCGGCAAGAGGATCGAGTTTTGCGCTGTCCGTGATCTGAATATTCGAAATTTCCCGCTGTCCACCTCTAGCCGCAGTGCCGGTAGTCGCATTGGATTTATCCTCATTGACGTTTTGTGTACCGCGAATACCATGGCGAATGACTGGTAACGGATATGCTTCAAAGTCACCGTTAACTTCAGCGTACATCAACGCATCCGTCACAACATGCCGGCGCTGGAAAGCAAGAACTCCCGGAAGCTTCTTTACGATCTTTGCTGCAACATTCATTTCAATACCCTCGGTTGGAGAATCTTATCAGCCGTCTACATGGCAGTTGGTGCAGTTACTACAAAAATTTGGGTTACTGCATCGTGTTTAGCAATCCACACGGGTAATCCACCATCACGTACAGCTTTATATTGAACCAGCCCTACCAACGGTTCGGCATAGGCGTGAGGCAAGCCCTTTCGAGCATTGACGCGCTGCTCAATGGGGGTAATGGTGCGATAGCCCAAGGTTGTCGGCATCACAAAGTCATGGTCTGGATTACGCTCCCTCTCTTTCCGGGTAACGCGCAAAACTACATCTAGATAATCTCTATCATCCGGTTGCCGAACCATAAGATCCTGACGTTCGTGAAGTGCCCAGCCGGTGTGAATATGGCGTTTAATTTTTTCCGGATCGGTTTCAAACACTATCTTTTCGTGTTCAATAATACTTCCCCCTGCCAAACGTGCACCACTAAGGAATCTTTCAACAGCATTCATCGATACTTTTTCTACCTCCTCATCATTAAAGCAGATAGCAAGAGAGGCAATAATATTGCAGCGGGCGGTGGGTTGAGATGAAAGCACATGGGCATTTCTTGAGGAATAATCGTCTTTATCAATTAGACCTGCCGCTCGGAATTGGTGCGGGTGCAACTGCCCATAGAATACCTCACCCAGAAATTCTATATCGTGATGGATAATACAAACCCCATTTTGTTTTGCATTTATAGCAAGACCAAGCGCATAGGCAAATCCGTGAAAAGCAGTGGGTGGTGGTGCGCCTACAATCCAGAATGCTGGTTGTGCATTAGCATTATGTACCTCGATACGCGGGATAAGCAGAAAACCGCTCATAGGACCTCCTCAATAGTATCAATCCATGGTTGCGACTCGTCATCACCAATACCGAGAGAAATCTCATCACTTCCTTCACGAAAGTG
>CAUYUB010000434.1:0-1603 GCA_963575685.1 Gammaproteobacteria bacterium
ACGCTTCCTAGATCAAGGATGGCGACGCAAAGATTTTATGACCTGGGTCAAGAAGAGTTCTTCAGTCTAGAACTGACACCCTAGGTGGGTGGTCGACGTGAAGCGCGGTTCGAGTCCGTTAACTGTCTGGTTCGATTCCTAGCAGTGCAAGGGCAATATCGTCGAGGAAGATTACGGGGGTAGCGTGTGGTACGCACGCGTCACTGGCAGTGACGCAGGTTGAGTTCGACTCTCAATATCTCCACCAACAACGGGGAATTAGCTCATTCGGTAGAGCGTCTGCTTTGCAAGCAGAGGGTGACCGGTTCGAATCCGGTATTCTCCACCATTCATAAGTCCCACGCCTACTTCGGTAGGTCCGACGGCTAACCTCTGGTTAGGGTCTGTCTAAGGGTAAGAGGACGGGGCACAGACAACGGGGCTAGCTCTGAGTAAGCGGGTGATCTTTGCAAGATCGCTGCGCCGGGTTTGATTCCCGGTGGCTCCACCAACAACGGAAGGTAAACCGGACAGGCGTGCCGGGGCTGCCTCGAAAGCAGTATGCACCTCTCGGGGTGTGGGGATCGAGACCTCTGCCTTCCTCCATTTCGCAATCACTTCATAGCGTCTATCGACGAAATGGAGATTGCCATGTTCCAACGTGTTGCTCTTGAGTATGAGGCTGCGCCTAAACCGGCTGAACTTCTAGACGCTTTGAAGAAAAAGTTTTCAAAGTTTAGATTTAGCCACGGTCTTGCCAAGGACTCGATTGTGGTCTCTTTTCCTGGCGCAACATACGTTGAAGAAATCTCAGGGCTTTTGGCTGAAATTGAACAAGAGTTACGAAACCTTCTCCAGGTTCGATCTTGGGATCGTTCAGTTGTTGGGGGTCTTTATGGCGGTGGAGCCTTTCAGGTTTCGCTAAAACCCCACTAATATATGGTGAGTAAACTAGTTTGGTGACTAGGCCCGCTTGGAAAGCGACGCGTACCGCAAGGTATGGGATTCGATTTCTCTGCTCACCGCCATTTAAGGTGTGTTAAGTCGGTAGGTGCCGGCACTCGTTTGCTAAACGAAGGGTACCGCAAGGTATGGGTTTCGAGTACTCAGCACACCGCCATTCTGGAGCCGTTGACTTGCTTGGGGGTCGGCTTAATTGATCCTCCAATGGACGTCCTAAAACTTAATGGTGGGTAGGCCTCATGGTGAGGAAGCGGTCTTGAAAACCGTCCCAGGGTGGAAGTCCTGAGGGTTCGATTCCTTTATCCACCGCCATTTCTAAGTTAATGCGCGCCTGGCGAAACTGGTAGACGCCCCGGATTTAAACCCCGGTATCCTTGAGGTGTGCGGGTTCGATCCCCGCGGCGCGCACCAAATTTGTCGTAAATATCTCGTCTGAGCTCTCTAATATGTTCAGCCGTATCAAGCTTGCGACAGATCGTGACCACCCGGAAGACTTCACTGTCGGGGTTAAACAGCAAGCATATGAACGCGCGGAAGGTCGCTGCGGCGTGTGCCAAAAAGCTGTTGGTTTCTATTGGGACCACGCTACGTTCCATCATATCAAATCCCTAGATTCTGGCGGGACTGGTGATGTCGACAACTGCATGGTCCTTCACGCAGA
>CAUYUB010000435.1:0-1597 GCA_963575685.1 Gammaproteobacteria bacterium
CAATAAACTTCTTGAGCGCAGGCCCAGCCGCTGAGCGCATGATGGACAGCCCGTTGTTGCTGGCCACGTCCCCGACAAACCCGTCTTGGTCTTCAATCCAGTAGCTCATTCAAACTTTCCTTTCAGCTCGGCGAACGACACCAGTTTCTCCATCGAGGTCAGCCGGAAGCTCCCGACGCCTTTTCGGTAATAAACGACCGGCTTCCCTTCGCGCATGTCGATAACGACGGTGTGGAGCTTCGCCTTGTTCTTCCGAGCGAACTTCTTCTTACGGGCCAGCGATTCGGGGTGCATCGTGATCTTCGGATTCTTCCCTTCCACGATGCTCTTCACTTCGATGCCGTGCCCCGACTTGATTACATCAACGGGGTCGTTGTCGTCCGTCTGCGTCCCGCTGACCGCCTTCGCCACCTTGGGCTCTTGAGCTTCTGCGATGCGCTGCTTCTCAAGCGTGGCAGGTTTGTGGTGGAGCTTGGCCCTTTCCTGGCGGGTCAACGTGGCGTTGCTGGCCGAAGTCCATTCGCCTTGGTCGTTGCGCGGCTCTCTGGGGTCGTATGCCTTCCCGCCGATCTCTTTCCTCCTGAACGACGAAGGGACCGCCGTACCCGTGTGGTTGGGGTGCCATTCAAGCTCGTCCGCGAATTCGATGGGCACGCGCTTGATGTTGCACGTCCCCTCGGGCTCCCGGCCGTCCGCGTCGAACATGTAGGGCTGGAAAGACGGCTGCTCCCACCTGTCCTGCTCGCGGCTCATGCACCCTATAACATCGACCGAACGCACTCCGGCCTTGGCCATGGCTAGGAAACTCCCGTCGTGCCAGCACCGGGTCGAGACGCAGCGTCCAGATAGCAGTGACCGCCGCTGCGCGCGCTCGTGCATCTTCTGCCGGAAGATCGAGACGGCCTCTTTCTTCGTGTAACCTTCGTCCTGCATTTTCTCGACGAAAGCGTGCATCTCGTTCTTGGTCGTCTCCGTCACCGTGTCGGAAGCCTTGAGTATCCGCTTGGCTTTCTTGTCAAGCTTCTTGAGGTCCTTCTTCCGGTCCTTCTTCCCAAGAAGCAGGTTGCTTTTCGAGTAGCCTTGCCCGACCCCGCTCCTGACATCCTTCTCGATCAAGTCCCGGAATTCTTTCGAGATGCCCATGTAAACCTCGTTGATGGCCCGGTCGAACTCGACCTTCAGGTTGGACGCTTCACCGGACGGCCCGCCATACGCCCCCGCTGGCTTCGCTTTGCCACCAGTCTTCCAGTCTCCCACGGCAGCGCAAACCCTGTCAGCGAAAGAAGCGATGTGGGTCCGGGTCTTCTGCGCTATGGCCGAGCCTATCTTGGCCCTGACGATGCTGGCCACCCGGTTGAACGCCTTGATCAGGGGGACGCCGTTGGCTTTGAAGTCCTCGCTCGACCAGCCGCCGTTGGGTATCCTGAACTCCCGGCCAGCAGCGAGCATCACGAACTTGCGAGCGTTCATTGGTATTGGGCTGGCCTTTGCGGTGATGGGCGGAGTTGGTCTTTCTTCGGCGTCCGGTTGATCCGGATGAAAGGGTTCGGCCTGGACCCGGTCGTGTCGGGCGCCTGCATGTCTCCGGGGGAATTCT
>CAUYUB010000436.1:0-1595 GCA_963575685.1 Gammaproteobacteria bacterium
AAAGGTCGATGGAGCCGCTGTTCGTCCGACCAACAAGGCCGGAAGCAGTTATGTAGTATTCGGGCAAACGGGCGCCACATCCATTGATCTTTCTAACATCACGGCGGGCACCGGCGGTTTCGTCATCAATGGTCAGTGCGCGGATGATGAAAGTGGCTGGAGTATCGCTGGCGCCGGGGATATCAACGGCGATGGCCTCGCGGACCTCATCATTGGCGCAAAATGGAGTGATCCCAGCGCTGGCGATAGGGCAGGACGCAGCTACGTTGTATTCGGCAAGACGGGGACTAACACCGTTAATCTTTCTAGCCTAGGCGCGGGCGGAATTGTGATCAACGGCCAATGCGCGTATGACTGGAGCGGTTGGAATGTTTCCGCCGCGGGTGACGTCAATGGGGACGGCCTTGCCGACATCATCGTTGGCGCTCGCTATGGAGAACCCCCTATCGGTATCGATGGCGGATGTAGCTATGTGGTGTTTGGTCGGACGAACAGCGGCTCCATCGACCTTTCCAGCATTGCCGCGGGTTCGGGTGGCTTTGTCATTAATGGCCAGTGCGTGGGCGATCAAAGCGGTTGGAGTGTTAGCAGTGCTGGAGATATTAACGGCGATGGCCTCGCCGATCTCATTGTTGGCGCGAAATACGCCGACACCGCCATGCTTTCTTCCATCAAGGAACAGACTCTGGCGATGGAGGCGGGACGGGATCCTCTTACTAAGCTATTTAATCGCCGTTTCCTCCGCACTATCCTACAGCGGGAGGTGTCCAGCTTCATGAAAACAGGTCATCGATTTTCTGCGATCCTGGTAGATGTGGATCATTTCAAGAAAATTAATGACCGTTATGGTCATGGCGCCGGAGATTTAGTATTGAGCCAGATTGCGGAAATTCTCATTGCGGTGGTACGGGCCGGAGATTTTGTATTTCGTTATGGTGGAGAAGAGTTTCTCCTCATTCTTAATCACATTAACGAAGAGCAAGCCATCAAGGTGGCGGAAAAAGTGCGAAAACGTGTAGATGAGCACAAATTTGCCATTGACGATAATCTTGTATTGCATTTGACGGTAAGTATGGGTATCGCCATGCATGATGGCCATCCCGACTACAACCGTACCTTAAGCGCAGCCGACAGTGCCCTTTATAATGCAAAGGCAAAGGGACGCAATCGGTGCTGTTTCTTTGGCCGAGACTGATTCCATCTCGTTGCAGACATGAGCGTCCATTCTTGACACAAATACAGCCGCAGCTCCGCGCGGCTGTATTTGTGTCCATCCGTCATAATACGTTGTGGGTTATCGCTTGCTCGATTAGCAATTGCGCGTAGAGTCCCTGATTATAGACATCATAGGTATGGCCATCGTGGGTGACCGTGCCTACCGAGCTACCCCAGTTGTTGGAGTTGACTACATCAGTGGCATCACCATCAATGACCAATTGGTGACGTTGCTCAGGATTAGCACCGTTTGCCCCGCCTGATGCGAGGTCATAGGTGCCATCGGACCAACCATTGGCATTATTGAAACTATTGAATCCCGTCAGGTCAAGCACATCCTGCAACCCCAACGTTAGCGTATTGTTACCGCTGCCGGTGAG
>CAUYUB010000437.1:0-1594 GCA_963575685.1 Gammaproteobacteria bacterium
AGATCTCCCTTTAGATCATAAATAAAAGAGGAACGGAAGTCGTCGCGGATTATCCGACGACCACAGGGCCCGACACGGAAAGAGGAGATTGCATAGAACTCAATAGAGACGCTGGCGGCGGGTAACGTCACGCATGGACTTCTTGATCTGACGCTTGACGGCCGCAGCAGCCTTGCGCTTGCGGATCGAGGTGGGTTTTTCGTAAAACTCGCGACGGCGCAACTCGGACAGGACACCGGCTTTTTCGCAGGAACGCTTAAAGCGACGCAGGGCAACCTCGAAGGGCTCATTCTCTTTCACATTGACGGCGGGCATGCAGTTCCTCAACTTATGGGATGGGCTGACAATAACTGACGAATAGACACAGGAATGACGGTAGACTTGTCGATCCTGGTTAAACCGGACATTTTAATGATACTTGAGCCACCTTACCAGACCTTAATGGGAGCGGCGATGGGTGATGATCTTTGTGTGTTGGGTATTGAGACATCCTGCGATGAAACCGGCGTAGCGGTCTATCACGGTCAGAGGGGGCTGCTCGCCCACGCCCTGCATAGCCAGGTGGAACTGCACTCGGCCTACGGTGGGGTGGTGCCCGAGATCGCTTCACGCGACCATGTGCGCCGCATCCTACCGCTGGTTCGTCGGGTCATGACGCAGGCTGGGATCGCTGCCGCGGATCTCGGCGGCGTGGCCTATACCGCTGGCCCCGGACTGATCGGCGCCCTGCTGGTCGGGGCGGCAGTGGGGCGCAGCCTCGCTTTTGGCTGGAATATCCCGGCAGTGGCCGTGCATCATATGGAAGGCCATCTCCTTGCCCCTTTGCTAGAACCGGATCCGCCATCATTCCCTTTTCTAGCCCTGCTGGTATCAGGAGGACATACCCTGCTCATGGATGTGGAGGGGGTGGGGCGTTACCAGGTGCTGGGAGAATCGTTGGACGATGCGGTTGGGGAGGCCTTCGACAAAACCGCCAAACTACTCGGTTTGGGTTATCCCGGCGGTCCTGCCCTGGCAGCTTTGGCAGAGCATGGCAATCCAGCCCGATTTCACTTTCCACGCCCCATGACGGAGCGTCCTGGTCTTGATTTCAGCTTCAGCGGGCTCAAAACCTTTGCCATCACCACTCTACGCCAAGCGGGAGATGACCTCCAAACCCGGGCCGACATCGCCAAGGCCTTTCAGGATGCAGTGGTGGAAACGCTGGCCATCAAGTGTCGGCGTGCCCTGCGCCAGACCGGTCGACGTCGCTTGGTGGTGGCTGGTGGGGTAGGGGCCAATCAGGCGCTACGGGTACGACTGGCCGAGGTGACGACCCAGGAAGGAGGGAGTATCCACTATCCGCGGTTGGCTTTTTGTACCGACAACGGCGCTATGATTGCCTTTACCGGTTGGCTTCGTCTCCGTGCGGGTGCCCATGAGCCACTGACGATCAAAGCAGTGGCACGTTGGCCGGTGGGGACTTTGCCGGCAGTGGCGTAATATGTTTTTTTCTGGGCAACTCCCTGCTAAAGAATTACCCGATCGGTCAATGTCGCATAGCGGCGTAATGAATTTAGCCGTGGGTTTCAACCCACGGTTGAAGCGGGAGATT
>CAUYUB010000438.1:0-1594 GCA_963575685.1 Gammaproteobacteria bacterium
CGGATGGTCTCTGCAAAATCTCGTTGTTCGGCGGTAAGAGCGGTATCCAACAACAAGTTGGTCACCCCCATCACACCATTCATGGGGGTACGCAATTCGTGGCTCATACTGGCCAGAAAAGTACTCTTTGCCCGATCGGCCGCCGCTGCCGCCGCCATGGCATTGCGCAATTCATGCTCCATGCGCTTCAAGTCCAGGTGCATCTTTATTCTGGCCTTCACCACCAAAGGATTGATGGGTTTTGCGATAAAATCGACGGCGCCCTGTTCTAATCCCCTCGTCTCATCCTCAGCCGCAGTGGCTGCGGTCAGGAAAATTACCGGAATGTCCTTCGTCTTCTCATGTGCTTTCAAGCGTCTGCAAACTTCAAACCCATCCATTTCCGGCATGATGATATCGAGCAAGATTAGATCAATCGGCTTTGAAAATGCCATTTCCAGGGCTTTCTGGCCGCTGGTGGCAATGAGTAGTTTGTATTGATCGGAGAGAATCAATACCAGCAGTTTAATATACATCGCAACATCATCAACAATTAATATGCTCTGCTTTTCGCTAGCGGTCATTAGCGGCTATCCTCAAAGACACATAGAGAACGATGGGAAAATACAACACTCCCCACATCGCCGAGGCTGGATATGAGGAAAGAAAAGGATAATGGATTCAACAAGGGAGATAAGCACGGAGGAAGGAAAGGTATCATTGTCATCTAAAGTCATCAAGAGGTTAGCAGCATCTTCGCCTAACCTCTTGAACATCTTCCACAAAGATGATACCTTCCGCCAAGTTGTACTCATCCGTGGTTGGGATTGCAGAATTGAGAGGGGCGGATGCAAGGCATAAAATATTTTACGGTTGGGACCGTTGCTGTTTTATGGCTATGGTCGATATCGACACCCGCCGCTGAGGATAACTTCTCTGATCTAACCAATCTTCCTTTCGAACAACTGCTGCAGACCGAGATCATTACCGCTGCCAAAATGGCACGCCAAGTCAGCGATGCACCATCGGCAGTAGCCATCGTCACCGCCCAGGACATCCGCGACTACGGCTATCGTACGTTGGCCGACATCATGAACAGCATGCGTGGTCTTTACACCACCTACGACCGTAGCTACCAATATCTTGGTGGGCGCGGATTCGGCCGACCTGGTGACTATACTGGCCGTATCATGGTAATGATCGACGGCTATGCGACCAACGATAACATCTACAATCAAGCGTATATCGATAATTCTGGTTTTTTGGATACGGAAATGATTGAGCGGGTGGAGTATGTACCCGGTACCGGTTCGGTGTTGTACGGCAATAATGCCTATTTCGGCATCATCAACATCATCACCAAAAAAGGGCGCGATATCGGTGGCACTCAGATAGCCGGCGAGGTCTTTAGCTACGGTGGAAAAAAGGGGCGCGCCACCTACGGCAAACAATTTGACAACGGGGCAGATCTACTGGTATCGACCTCCTGGCTGGCCAGTGATGGCCAGGATCTATATTTTCCCGAATTCGACAATCCCGCTAAAGACCCCAATTTTGCCGTCAATCATGGGATTGCCCACAATCTGGATGATGAGCACAGCAAGCGCCTCTTCCT
>CAUYUB010000439.1:0-1590 GCA_963575685.1 Gammaproteobacteria bacterium
GTCATGCTTCAAATGCACCATGAGGCACCTAATGAGGAGGCGGACAAGGTCCAAATCCAAGTTGAACAGCTTCAAGGCAACCGCGATAGCTCAGGCAAGAGTCTGAGTAAGGTTGAAGGTGAAGGCTTTGGCAACTTGAACCGAAACGTCCAAACGCCCGTGTTTTACGGGTGAGGACTTAACAAAGGAGTTAGATATGAGTGCAACCTCTGCTCCGTTCGGCTTGCGTCCTTCGTTCCACCCATCGGGTCTGGATCGCGCTGTGGCGCTTGCGAGCGGTATTGCTTCCGGTTATTCAACCGGACTTCTGAAGGGTCAGCCTGTGGCCCTTAACACCTCTGGAAACATCATTGCTGCTGTTGCTGGCAGCGCCTACCAAGGCGCTTTTGCTGGTCATGAGTACACTGATACAACTGGCCGGCGTATTGTCAGCAACCAATGGACTGCGAACACCGCATACCAAACTGGTTCTGAAGTGACCTACTACTACTCTGACCCGAATATCGTTTATGACATTCAAGCAGACGGTAGCTTGGCTCAAACCTCAATCGGTGATCAAGCAAACTTTACAAACATCAGTGCTGGTTCCACCAACACAGGTTTGTCTCAATGCACGATCTCCACTTCCCTTGCGGGATCAAGCGCGGTCGGTGATATGCGTATCATCGGTCTTTCAAACGGCGTTGACAACGCTTGGGGCGATGCTTACACGGTTGTGCAAGTACAAGTCTCTCGCAGTCAGTTCGTCGCAACCATTAACGCCATCTAAGGAGTCCAATCATGGCAGCACCAATGCGCAGTACGGACTTTAGAAGCATCGTTGAACCAATCATGAACGAGTGCTTCGATGGAGTCTATGACCAACGTACCGATGAATGGTCACGGGTTTTCCGTGAGCAGGACGGTATTCCCCGCAACTACCACGAAGAACCCGTCCTGTACGGTTTTGGCGCGGCTCCCCAGTTGCCTGACGGTACTCCTGTCAGCTACCAACAGGGCGGCGTGCTCTTCTTGCAGCGCTATATTTACAACGTGTTTGGCTTGGCCTTTGCGTTGACTAAAGTGCTGGTTGAAGACGGCGACCACATCCGTATTGGGCAGGTCTATGCTCGTCACTTGGCTCAGTCTCTCATTGAGACGAAAGAGACTCTGTGCGCGAACATTCTGAACCGTGCGTTCAACTCCAGCTTCCCCGGTGGCGACGGCGTGTCTTTAATCAGCACTGCCCACCCCATCGTGAACGGCACGTTCAGCAACCAGTTGACCACTGCGGCCAACCTGAGCCAGACCAGTCTGGAACAGATGCTGATCCAAGTCCGCCAAGCTGTGGACAACAACGGCAAGAAGATTCGTCTGGTGCCCCGCCAACTGGTGGTCGCCCCCGGCAACGTCTTCCAAGCTGAAGTTCTGCTGAAGTCGGTTCTGCGCTCTGGTTCAGCAAACAACGACCTGAATCCTGTCAAGTCTATCGGCTTGCTGGACGAAGGCGCTGCTGTTATCAGCCGCTTGACGAGCGCCACCGCGTTCTTCATCCAGACCGACGCGCCAGAGGGCATGAAGCTCATGATGCGTCGCAAGCTGGAGAAGACC
>CAUYUB010000440.1:0-1589 GCA_963575685.1 Gammaproteobacteria bacterium
AAACTATTAATTTCTATTTTAACATCAGTATAAAAAAAATCAATAATCTATATTATTATATATATATAATATCAAAAAAGAAAAAAAATTTATTTATTAGGGTGACTTCTCACTATATTATAATGAGGTTATAGCAGCTAGGAAGCAAGGAGGACAAGAAGAAAGATGAACTAATGAATCTCCATAGGAAATACTAGGGAGGTCAAAACTTCCTATGGAAGTAGTTTGATTTCCTGTGGAACCTGTTTCGTTTCCTATGGAACTATATAGGAACCAAAAAGAAAAAGGATAGGAGGTTCACTTCTTTGACTGCTTCGCGAGCTCAGCAATCACTTCATTATACGTCTTCTTCTTCATCGTGACCTTGAGCAGCTTGAGCGCTTCGAGCTGTTCTTCGGTGATGAGTATGTCTTTCCATCCTTGTCTTCCCATTATGTTCCTCCTTTGGGTTCTTCGGTGTCTTGGTGTTCGAGGAATGTCTTGACCACGCGGTCGGGCTTATAGCCGCTCTTGGCTATCTCCCAATCCACGAGCCACTTGAAGAACTCCTCGAGCTGTTTGTTGTTATCCACGGGTCAGCTCCTTGTCTTGGTGTTCTCTGATGGCCTTGAGCACGATGGCGAAATCCTCGAGGTTGATGTAGGCGTCGATGTCAAGGGTCTCATCAGTCTTGAGTCCTTCTCCCTGGAGTCCTGTCTTGTTCGATGCTATCATTCTGATATGCACCTGGAGCTGTGGCGGCAGGTTCTTCTCGAGGATTGGCTTGATGCTCAATAGGTTCCTCCTGTCGTCTTGGTTGGTGCTCCAGGCGTTCTTTGATTCCATGAAGCGAGCGATGCCATAGTCCACATGGAGGATGTACTCTGGCCCGAGTACTGGTGGCAGCTCTTTCATCGTGACCCCGTTCGTCGCTGTGCGTGGCTGAGTCCCATCGCATACGCTTCTCGCGTCATTGACTCCTTCTCGCGGCGGCTCAGGCTATCATTGATTGATAGGAAGGCCACGCCGAGCACTCCGAGCCCGATGCCGAGAACTCCCTGGTCGTTCGCGAGCGTGGTTCCTGATGAGAGGAAGCAGGCCATCGCCAGGCTCATCGTGGTCGCGTGTGCGGTTGCTAGTTGCTTAATTCTTTCCTTCAGTTGCATTTTTGTCACCTTTGTCTTGTTCTTCTTTGAGCGCCTGACAGTCAGGACATCTCGCTGAGCGGAGAGCAGGAAAGCTGCTATGAGCGCAGGCCATACAGTAGCGCGGTGTTGGTGGAGTCTGATGTCCTTGCTTGCAGAGCTTCCTCATGGTCACGCGCTGCCCTTCAAAGAGTGTATGAACGCAGCCGCAGGCCGCTTGATAGCCTGCGTTCTTTGTGCCGTCTGGCATCACGATAGATATTTCATTCATTCTGCACCGTCCTCTTGTTTGAGTGCTGAGATGATGGCGTCCACCTGGTCGGCATCAAAGCAGAATACTGGCGTTGAGTTGAAGCGATACTGATAGTCTTGGTTGCCGTACTCATCAGCGCAGTGCTCGGCATAGTCGTCTTCCCGATTCTCGGGAACGACGACGAAGCGTGTCTGATGCTCCCATGACTCACT
>CAUYUB010000441.1:0-1582 GCA_963575685.1 Gammaproteobacteria bacterium
TTATCTACAGTTTTCGGATCAGAGCATCCAACTCCAAGCGCCCGGTGTCGTATTGAATGGAATTAATGGAGCAGACACCCTAACGGGCACGGAAGGCAATGACACGATATATGGTTTAGGTGGAAACGACGTACTGACGGGTTTAGACGGGGATGATTTGCTAGATGGTGGTAACGGCGACGATAGTTTATTAGGCGGTAGCGGTGCGGATACATTGATTGGAGGCGCGGGAGATGACAATCTGGGCGGTGGAGTAGGCAACGATTCCCTAACTGGTGGAGACAATAACGACGTACTCGCGGGTGGTGATGGCAACGATATTCTGGACGGCGAATCAGGCGACGACACGCTCACTGGTGATGCGGGTGATGACCAACTGACGGATCTGCTAGGTAACAATAACCTCAATGGTGGCGACGGGAACGACACCCTGATTTCTGGGATCGGTAACGATACGCTTGCCGGAGGTGGTGGCGCGGATCAGATAACAGGCAATGAAGGAAATGATCGGCTTGATGGTAGCGCTGGGAACGACACCCTGCAGGGAGGTGTCGGTGTGGATACGTTAATTGGTGGTGGTGGTAGTGACTCATTAGATGGTGGGGATGGTAATGATATTTTGATGTTTGTCGATGAAAATTTACAGCCTTGGGAAATACAACAAAGCGGTTCCGGCACTTTGTTGGGTGGCGCGGGAGATGATGTGCTGCACGGTGGGAGCCAGATGGGGATGGGTCCTAATGGGGGGCAACAGTACCAATTCCTGTCAGGTGGATTAGGTAACGATATAATTGAAGCCGGTGCGGGAGTACGAATAGATGCAGGCAGTGGTGATGATGTCGTAGTACTCAACAGTCGCCGTGGCTCATTTCATAGTTATGTCAATGAGGGAGGTGTGATTGATATTAATGGTGGCGAAGGCTCTGACCGATTGGATCTGATCGGTAATCTGAGCTACTACACGATGAATTTTGCCCAGGTAACGGGCTTTGAGCGCATGACCATTACTGACGTGTACAGCCCCGGCTATTTCAAGATCACTCTGGGTGATCCAACAATTGCAGAAGATTTACGCTTTGAGGTTGATGCAAGGGCTGCCAATAATTATGACGGTACCGGTGTGCGTATCGATGCGTCGGCAGAACTTGATGGAAGTGTGTGGTTGCGCGGCAGCACCAACGGGGATGATTTCATCGGGGGATTTAATGATGACCGACTTGAAGGCGCAGAAGGTAATGATCTACTCAACGGTGGTGCGGGTAATGATCTGCTGGATGGCGGTGTAGGTAGCGACAGCCTGGTGGGTGGTTTGGGCAATGACATCTTATTCGGTGGAGACGGCGATGACTCGCTGGCGGATGATGCCGGAAATAATGTGATAGAGGGTGGACTGGGTACGGATACGATTACCTTAAATAGCCTGTCAACGGCTTACGAATGGCACACAGAAACCGATGCGACGGGTCGTAACTTTGTATTGATAACGCAGACCAGCACCAACGAAACTAACTCGCTCTATTCTATTAATTATCTACAGTTTTCGGATCAGAGCATCCAACTCCAAGCGCCCGGTGTCGTATTG
>CAUYUB010000442.1:0-1579 GCA_963575685.1 Gammaproteobacteria bacterium
CAGGGCGACATCCACGATATCGCCCACCGCCACCTCCAGTTCCCCGCTTTCATTGCGGAACTGCTCGATGGGAATAATACCCTCGGACTTCAGGCCCGCGTTGACAATGACCACATCGTTGCGGATGTCTACTACATAGCCGCTGACGATGGCACCCGGCCGCATTTGTTTGCCGATCAGGCTCTCTTCGAACAACTGTGCAAAGCTTTCGCTCATAACGGTGAAAAACCCCAGATCTGCCCCGTGAGGCCGACCCGATTGGAGACCGCGGGGAACGCGGGTTGGGTGGATGGAAAGGTCTACCCGGCAAGGCAGACCAGTGGAACCTTGGAAAATCCCGGGAGAAGCCCGGTAATTCCATTGTGAAGCAGCCAGTTAGAGCTACCCGTGATACTCACGAATCCTTATCCCTTTGGGGAGGGGAGGAGAGAAGCGGGGGGACTCATAGACGACCACTTCGGCACGTCATTTACCTATAGATACTAACACTTCAGATCTTTGTGGTTCAAGCGGTTATGGCAGGCAATAATCGAATCCGCCAAATAATCGCTATTCAACATGGGTCACTGTGATATTGAGTCCGACGCTACGGGCGAGTTCAGCAAAATTTGGAAAGGAGGTATCGACGTTGGCGCAGTCCAGGATATGGAGAGTGCCCTGGGCGCGTAGGGCGGCCATGGCGAAGGCCATGGCGATGCGGTGGTCGCCGTGGCTGTTGATCTCTCCACTTTCAAACTGACCACCACGGATTACTATCCCATCTGGGGTGGGGGTGGCGTCTATCCCGAGGGTGTGTAGCCCATCGGCCATCGTTTGGATACGGTCACTTTCCTTGACACGCAGTTCCTCGGCATCGGTGAGTAGCGTCTCTCCTTCCGCGCAGGCCGCCGCGACGAAGAGGGCGGGGAATTCATCAATGGCGAGCGGCACCCACTCCGGTGGGATGGCGATGCCATGCAGTGGTGCGTAGCGTACGCGCAGGTCGGCGACCGGTTCACCGCCCACCATCCGTTCGTTCATCACCTCAAGGTTGGCACCCATGGCACTGAGGATAGACAGGATCCCGGTACGGGTGGGATTGACGCCGACATGCTCCAGGATGAGGTCCGATCCGGGGGTAATCGCTGCGCCCACCAAGAAGAAAGCCGCCGAAGAGAGGTCAGCGGGGATCTCAATCTCGGTGGCCCGCAACAATCCACCACCGGTAAGCGCCACTTGGGCTCCCTGACGTTCCACCGTATAGCCGAAGCCGGCCAACATCAGTTCGGTATGGTCCCGGCTGGGGGCGGGTTCGGTGATGGTGGTACGCCCTGCTGCATACAGCCCGGCTAGCAGTAGAGCCGATTTGACCTGAGCACTGGCGACCGACAAGGGGTAGTCGATGCCGTATAAACACCGTTCGCCATGTATTCGTAGTGGTGCCGTGCCGGCGGGGGAGGCCTCGATCATCGCCCCCATCAGGGTCAACGGTTCGATCACACGACGCATTGGGCGGCAGGATAGGGAGGTATCCCCCACCAGTACGCTGTCAAAGGTTTGTCCCGCCAGTAGTCCTGCCATTAGGCGCATTGCTGTCCCG
>CAUYUB010000443.1:0-22176 GCA_963575685.1 Gammaproteobacteria bacterium
GTACCTTCATTAATTGTTTAGGTAGTTTGTGTCTCGGGCATATTGGCACAGAGGGAAGTCGTGAAGAGGTTTTACAGCTTATTAATGAAGCCATTGAGTTTCATCTTGATGGCCTCAAGCAGGAACATCAGCTAATTTCATATCCGCATTCAAGTGGCGTTTTCGTTAAGGTTTATGCATAAATTCGGGGCTGGCGTTGTAAACCGAAGAGAGTTCTCGTTGTTTTTCGAATTGTCGCAGTCAGTCAGCCCGTGAACGGTTGAACTGCGCCTCACATTTTCAATAGAAAATTATCATTTAATCATTTGTAACGCTACAACTATAAAATTTGGGAGCTTCTATGCACGGCCAACTCCTGCTGCAGGAAATTGAGACCTTACCAATAGAGTTACAAAGACAAGTTTCCGATTTCGTTATTTTTCTGCACAAACAAAAACAAAAACAGAAACAATGCGTCAGAAAGCGAACTATAGGAGAATATAAAAACAAAATTATAATTCATGAAGGCTTTAATGAACCACTTGCTGACGATTTTTGGTTTGGTGGGCGATGAATATTTTGCTAGATATTCATGCGTTTTTATGGCTTAGAAATTTGCCCGAGAAAGTTTCAGAAAAATTGTTAACGGCACTAATGGACCTTATCGGAAGCCCCCTACCCCCCTGCTGGGCTACGCAACTTGCTAATTTATATGAGCGTTAATGGGTAATGGGGAGTTTTCCGAATAAGGTCTGTTGGTATTTGTCGATTGTTTGTTGATTCTGAACGTTAATTTCCATTCGTGGTAGCCATGACCAAGAGACAATATCCGCAATCTCTCCATCAACAGGGAAGTATCTTAGTGACGGTCATGGTAACTACCATGGTCATTATGCTGCTAGTTTCTGCGCTCATTGATCACTATGCTGTGAGTGAGGCGCGGGCAGTAGATGAATCGCTGGCACGGATCAGGATCTATTGGGCAATGATGGGACATTGGAATTATGTGGCGAGTCGAGTTTTAGCTCAAGGCGTTGTAAGCAGTACTCCTGGTGCAAATTATTATCAATACTTTAATGAGTTTCGAATTGATCCTGACAATAAAGCTACTATCAGTGATGATCCAAACTATCATGGGTTCTATTGCAAGTTTACAGATACCAGTGTTACTGATTGTGGCACGTCTACTGACTTTGCTAATACTAATGCACCTACTGTACTGTCAATTCTTCGAGACGAATTGAATATTGATGATACGACCTGTAATTCCATACCGCAGACAATAACCAAGAAAGAGTACGCACATATTTGGCACTACGATGATATTAGTTCAGCTTATTGTTTTGTAATCACTAATAGTTTCTTTCCGACAACAGCCACAGTTATGGCCCTTAGCTTACGTTTGACTGGTAAGGGAACTGCTCCTGCGTTACAGAATTTGCCAACCACCCTGTTACCCCTGTATGCGGAGACTAGGCTTAGTAGTGCAACCTCAGTAAAATTGGACAGGCTCTACCGTCCAGTAGTTTCCTGGTCAAAAGAATAATAGAGGGAGCGATTATGCTAATAGCTAATTATGAAACCGACATTGCTGCCTGGGCCAACCAACAAGCCAGGCTGATTCGTAATAAGAAATTTGAGTTGCTGGATATTGAGCATATTGCTGAGGAAATCGCGGACGTGGGTAAAAGCGAACAGCGTGAATTGGCAAGTCGTATGGCTGTGCTTATGGCGCATTTGTTGAAATGGCAATTTCAACCGGAACGACAAGGCGTTAGTTGGCAACGAACGATAAAAGAGCAGCACAAAACCATTGATTTCCATATAAAACAGGTTCCCAGTCTAAAATCGACATCGTCTAATCTTGAATGGTGGAATGCGGTTTGGTCTGATGCGGTTACTATCGCAATTAGGGAAACAGAGATAGGGAACTTCCCGGAGATATGCCCATGGACTCTTGAAAACGTTTTTTCTCATGACTGGTTGCCAACAAATAATGATTAGTTCGTAATTGGTGAGTTTTCATACCCTAGCCCGCTTCGCCCACCGGTTCCTGATGGATGTGAACCTCAATGTTGGGGAAATGGGCCTTAATCCGGCCTTCCACCTCTTCCGTTATCCGGTGTGCTTCCGCGAGTGAGGTGCTTCCAATAATCTCAAGTTGGAATTGGACAAAGGTAGTGGTACCGGAGCGCCGACTCTTTAGCTCACTTACTCCCCGGACCTGGGGATGTTCTTGGGCCAAACGTACAATGATCTCACGCTCTCCCTCGGGTAGCTCGTGGTCCATAAGAAGCTGTCCCGCTTCCCAGGCGATCTGCCCAGCACTGTAGAGAACGTAGACTGCAATTCCGAGCGCCGAGATCGGGTCCACGCGTTCCCAGTCAAACAGCCAATCGCAAGCCAAAGCGACCAACACCGCGCCGTTGGAGAGTAGGTCGGTGCCATAGTGAAGGGAATCGGCGCGAATGGCGGTAGAGGCGGTGGCACGAATTACTTGGCGCTGGAGGCGTAGCAATAGGAGGGTGGCCATCATGGAGAACACCATCACCGCAACCCCTACCCCCGTGTTCCCCAGCGGTTGTGGGTGAACGAGCCGATGGAACGACTCACTCACGAGAAACACCCCCGATCCCCCGATGAACAATGCCTGGGCGAGTCCTGCCAGAGACTCCAATTTGCCGTGGCCAAAGCGGTGCTCTCGATCCGCAGGGCGCAGGGCGTAGTGCAGCGCCACCAGGTTGGTGAGAGAGGCCAACGTGTCGAGGCTGGAGTCGATGAGCGTGGCGAGCATGCTCATCGCTCCGGTAGCGAGCCAGGCCCCGAGTTTGACCAAAACTAATATCAGTGCGGTAGCTACCGAAGCACGGGTGGCCCGGCGCAGAAGAAATGCGGTCTGCTCAGGGCCAACCGAAGTGATGGAGGCATTGGGCGGTTCGGTCATGGTGTGCCTCACGTTGGGCTGGAGGGCGGTAATCGTTAACCCTCTGTTTTTCAGTTTTTACCTGCATCACGCATTTAGAGAGAAAAAATACCGGTAAGCGGTTTCTTGCCTTTCTCTGCTATCGCCGTCGGCGATCTGTTTTTTTCTGGTGAAAATCCCTACAATATTGAAAGCTTCTGCGGCTGCTCTAGTCTTCGGCGCCACACTCGAAATATTCTTTATGTCCGATTTTACCTTAGCGGGTGGAGTGAATATGTCCCATTTTAATCATAACCATAATCGGTTTTCTCTCCAGTATAAGGTAATTCTTGCGGTAGCAGGTGTGTATTTTCTTACGCTAATCGTAGTTACCCTGATCTCCATTAGTGATCGACGGGCTAATCTGCTGCGCTACGTCGAGGACAATGTGGAAGAAACCGCCAATAACTACTTTGACAGTCTGAATGTACTCATGCTGTCGGGAGGGATCGCCAATCGTGTAATTCTCGAAGAGAAACTGCGGGCACGGCTGGGCGTTGAAGAGGTACGAACGGTGCGTAGCGATGCCGTTAACCAGATGTTCAAGACTCCCGGTTTGGATACCCCGAAAGATGACTGGGACCGTCGTGCCCTGGGGGGCGAGCAACAGGCCCATCTGAAAGAGGGTGCTTCTGGGCGACATCTGACGGTACTCATCCCGATGAAGTCCTCTGCGAACACGCGCGGCACTAACTGCACGACCTGCCACACCGATACGGATGGTCGGGTACTGGGGGCGGTACGGGTGACGTACTCCTTGGCTGCCTACGATGCCGCTTTTGCCCGGGAGAACTGGATGACGGTGGGCCTGTCGGTGGTCATGTTGGGCGTTGGAATTGTTATGGTGGGATGGTTGTTGCGGCGCATCATCCTCACACCGATCCGTCATCTCCAAGATAAATTACTGATTATCGAACGCGATGCCGATTTCAGCGAACGTATCGATATTGTCAGCAATGATGAACTCGGCGTTACGGCTACGGTTATCAACCACCTGCTCGTCAAATTCCACGACATCCTCCGTAATATGGCTGAGACCACGGTACAGCTCTCTTCTCAGGCTAATATGATGTCGTCTCATGCGGAAGAGACCAACCAACGCGTTAGCCGTCAACAGGCGGAACTTGAACAGCTGGCTACCGCCATCAATGAGATGTCCAGTACCGTCCAGGAGGTAGCACACAGCACGGCCTCCGCGGCGGATGCCACGCAGCAGGCGAATGAGCAAGCGAACCAGGGGCATGAGGTGGTAGAAGAGACTATCGCTGCCATCAGTACCCTGGCCAAAGAGGTGAAAGGAGCGGCTACCGTTATCCATCAGCTCCAACAGGAGAGTGCCAGTATTGGTACGGTTTTGGATGTGATCCGAGGGATTGCCGACCAGACCAATCTACTGGCCCTGAATGCCGCCATTGAAGCCGCTCGTGCCGGCGAACAGGGGCGCGGTTTCGCCGTGGTGGCCGATGAGGTGAGGACGTTGGCTTCGCGTACCCAACAGTCCACGCGCGAGATCCAAGAACTCATTCAACGTCTTCAGAGCGGTGCGAGCCAAGCGGTGACGGCGATGGAACAGGGTAGCCGGACCGCTGAGGTGGGGATGGACCAGGCGGCTCGTGCCGGTACCGCTTTGGAGGAGATCCGTCGGGCGGTCGCGACGCTTAATGACCTCAATATCCAGATCGCCACGGCTACCGAGGAGCAGAGCGCAGTGGCCGAGGAGATTAACCGCAACGTCTCCAACATTTCGACATTCGCCCACGACACCGCCCTCCAGACTGAGTCCTCCAGCCGCGAGATGTATAGCTTCTCGGAGAGTCTGCGCCAACTCACGGCCCAGTACACCACCAATGAGAGAAATCGTTTTGATTTCAACGCTGCCAAGGCTGCCCATTTGGCCTGGAAGACCCGTTTGCGTTCCTTCTTGAATGGTACGGGTCCGCTTACTCGTGAGCAGGCGGTTTCCCATCACCACTGCCAGCTCGGTAAGTGGTACTACTCCGAGGGGCTATCCAAATACGGTCATATCCCTGAGATGCGCCAGATTGAGTCGCCGCACGCCGAGCTTCACAACATCATCAAGAATATCCTGCGCCTCAAGGAAGCTGGCGACACTCGCGGCGCGGAGGCGGAATTCTCCAAGGTGGAGGCGATCTCCAAGCAAATTGTTGGATTATTGGATAAAGTTGAGAAAAAAATGGAAGGGTAATTACGGGTGATCAGACTGAACCAGTCCCACACCGACTGTGGCCAATTCTATGGGTGCTATCGTTTCCCTGCATCAAAATCCACGATCGGGCGGAATCCTAGGTGGTTGTTTCGGCTGTCTGGGTGTTTGGCTTCGCGCTTTGCCGCACGGACCAAGGCGAGTTGGTCATGCCAGGATCCACCGCGCAATACGCGGTGAGTAGTCGCGGTGTCGGTCACGCATTTTTGTTCTGCGCCATCGTAGACGATTCGGTAGTCGGAACAGGTCCATTCCCAAACATTACCGAGCATATCATATAACCCCCATGGGTTTGGCTCGAAACTCCCCACCGGAGCGGACACGATGTACTTGTGGGAACAGCTGGCATTATTTTCCTGATGGTCTTGGCTCTTCTCGGTTTTGGCTATCTGAACCCTAGTTCCCCCTCCCAATATATTGGCATAACGGCAAACTTGACTTTGGTCATTTCCCCAGAAATGGCTCATCGTGGTTCCAGCGCGGGCCGCATATTCCCATTGCGCTTCGGTAGGGAATTGATAGTGTCGCGATAGGGTGCGTTCTTTCGCCTGCTGATTAAGATTTTCCAGATAATGTAATCCCTCCCCCCAACTGATGTTTACCACGGGTTGATCGGCACCATCAAGGGGTAGCCCATGGTAGCTGCCACTTTTGTGGTTGGGGTAGAAGCGCTGGTATTGGGCATTGGTCACCTCTTTCGTGGCGATCCAAAAACCTTTTTCCAGACAGACCCGACGCCGGCCCCATGAACCTTCGTCGTGGTCCCGCCCTAATTCGCTGGTGGGGCTCCCCATACTGAAGCAGCCGCCCTTGAGGTAGATGAAATCTATTCCACTCAATTCATCCCGACGAAGGTCACCCGGATGGGGTGATGTTGGTATTGGTATAAAGGATAGCGGATCGAAAGTAGCAATATGGGCTCGGCGAAATTGGGCTACCCGTGCCGAGTCCCAGTAATCCGCGGCTGTTAATGCCTGTTCCACTTGGATCTGGTCGCCGCGGAGGAATGCCTGTTGCGCCCTATCAAGATCGGGCTGAGCATGCTCGGCATCGGATTCTGCCGTCCTCTGATGGTGAACCGCTGCCGGGGGAGGCGAGGTGTGAAAGAAGGGTACGACCACCGTCAAGAGCAATACGATGAACCATACCCCATAGCGGATGGATCGCTGTCGATCCAAAACTTGTCTAAGTACCCGTGTCCATTGCGTATAACTGACCCGTCGGGTCCGGCTGTAGACGCCTTCGTTGAAGGTAAGGATGAACGGGCGTTTTAGTTCATCGTCGCTACGGTCGAAGCGTTTTTTATAATCATCGTAGACGCGGGCTTGGGTCGGATTAAAATTGGGATAGTTTTTATCAACTTCGGGCCAACGATAGCGTCGTAAATAATGACGCAACTCCTGGGGGCCTACTACTTTCAGAAAAAAGAAAGGGAAACGTGAAAATAATAGATAGTGTATCCCCACCGCCACGGCCCAAACATCCGTAAACAGATCCACCGTCACGTGACACTGCCCATCGCTGGTTCGTTTCTCTTGTTCATACACCTCGGGGGCGAGCCACTCGTTCTTTTTTCCAAAAGTCGTTGGGGTATCCGTTGCCTCATCGACCACCACCCCACTGTCATAGTCAATCAAGACCAGGTGTCTTTCCCGAAAATGGAGTAGTGGAATACGAAAATTGTCGTGGAGATTGATGAATAGATTATAGGGATTAATATCGGCGTGGATATAATTCAGCTTGCGTAGTCGCTCGAAGCATTCAGTAAGATCCAGGGCTAACCGCAGCTTTTTTTCCCAGGAGAGCCGTCGAAAAATTCTAAAGCGGCTCTGCAAGATCTCCTCGAAGAGGATAAAACGGTTGGGGTCCAGCTTCCGGGCAGCGTAGCCGAATACGGTTTGTCCCTCCCACTGCCCTGTGAAGCTGAATTGAGGTAGGGCATACAGGCCCGATACCCTGGCGAGGGACTCGCGGACCGGTAATTCTTGGTTCCGGGCACGCACCCGTGCTTGTAGCTTGAGAATGGTCTCGTAGCCGCGACGGTGATTGTCATCCGGATCCGGCTTGAACAGTTTGATCACCAGCGGAAGAATATGCTTCTTATCATTAATCGCCAAACAATCGAAGACCTCACCGAAGGCTCCCTCATTAAATGGCTGTGACGAGATCTCGATCTTCCGAATCTGTTCCCAGCCGTGCATTAGCTCGGTGCTCGTCGATTGGGAGATATGGATGGTAGTCATCAGCGCGCACCTGGTAACTATTCGTTTTTAATAAAAATGTAAAAAACCTTGGTTGTTTTCTTAAATTCTTTCTTTATTGCCTAGTGGTTTCACTTGATTGGTTCTGACCATTCCCCTTGGTGGCTAGTGTCAGGGCATCATAGTTACCGTCGGTTGCCACAGTATAGCCTATCACCTCTCGGCGTACTGCTGCGACTTGATCTTCATACCATAAAGGGACATAGGGCAGATCGGTGGCCAGTAATGCCTGTAGTTCTCGGTATCGAGCTACCGCGGCGGCGGGCGAAAGTGCGGTTTCCGCGGATTCAATCAAGGCATCCGCCGTAAGACTAATATAGCTACCTCGGTTGGCGCCATCGGGAGGCAGCGAAGTGCTATGAAAAACATAACGGAAGATCTCTGGTGTTTTAATTCCCACCCAGCTTAAACTGAATACCTGAAACCGCCCAGCTTTTACGTCTCCGTAGAAGGTACCCCAATCGTAACTGCGTAGATCTACATGGATGCCAATCTCGGCAAGTTGCCGTTGAAAAAGGGTGGCGATACGTACCCGGAGTGGGTCACTGGAAGTTTTATAAGTAATTGTGAGCGGGTGGTCTGGGCCATAGCCTGCCTGCGCTAATAAGGCTTGGGCACGGGCTGGGTCGTAGGAAATTCCGACCAGATCGGGATGGCCGGCCCAATGTTCTGGGGGCAACAATGCCTCGGCAAGACGGGCGCTCCCCCCCAGGAGATAACGAATGCTTTTTTCGCGATCGAGGGCGCAGGCAATTGCCTGACGTACCCGTAGATCCGCCATCACCGGGTCATTCAGGTTGAAGCCAAGATAGGCAAATGTCGCCCCTGGGCTACGGCTTATCTTCACCTCGGGACGCCCTTCTAGGTAACGGAGCAATTCCGGGGGCAGATCGCCTTGGATCAGATCCACCTCGCCCCGCAACAGTTTGAGCACCCGCACGGTAGGGTCTTTCACCTCTAAGAATTCCAGGGTCAAGCCGTCCTGCTGGCGCCGCAGACGCAGTCTGCCCTCCTCGGGTCGTTCCACAAAGGCGAACGGACCGCTCCCTATCGGCTGTGCGAGAAAATTATGGCCTGCCGCCAACAAGTGCGCAGGAACGATGCCGTGGGTAAGCCGTCCTGGGAATAAGGGATCGGGGCGCGTGAGCACAAAATCCAGACGATCCGGGTCCAACACGACTATTTGACGCACATTGACCAGGGCCGTCCGGTAGGGGGAGCCGGTCGCTGGCTCGCGTAGCACATCGTAAGTGGCTTTAACGTCCGATGCGGTGAGGTGGCTCCCGTTATGGAAGGTACGACCTTCGTTGCCTAGAGTGAAACGATAGCGGGTCGGTTCAACTTGCTCCCAAGATGCCAGGTCCGGCACCGGACGAAACGCCTCGTCGAAGCCCACCAAGTGACGGTAGAGCAGACGGTCGATCCGTTCCGAGGCGGCATCAGTATCGAACCTAGGGTCCAAGGTCACTGGGGCAGCGACCAAAGCAAAGCGTAGGTCCTGTCGAGGGTGACCACCACAGGCACTCAGCACGAACAGGAGCAACAACAGGATGGGCTGGCGGTGGTACATAAGGAGATCGTAGAGAGCAAATCCGGCGGGGGCGTGGGCGGAGACTCCTAAGCGCGAAAACTTTCACGGCAGCGGCGCGTCGCCCGATGTTACTGCACAGAGTATACTGAACCCGAACTTTTCGACAGACGATACGCTCCGAAACCAGGGCGTAGGCGAGTCGACCCCTCGCTACTCAGTATTGTTTCCCCATCTCGCCATTGCAATGACCGCCTATCTCCTACGTCGCCTGCTACTGATGGTCCCCACGCTGCTGGGGATTTTGTTGGTCAATTTCGTTATTGTCCAAGCGGCCCCTGGAGGTCCGGTGGAACGGGTTATCGCCCAACTCCGCGGGCATGGTTCGGAGGCCACTGCCCGCTTTTCGGCAAGCGGTAGCGGTGAGGCCATGGGAAATATTCCTAGCGCAGCATCCAGCGCCGCCACCTCCGTCAGCAAATATCGTGGCGCCCAGGGGTTGGACCCAGCCCTGATCAAAGAGTTGGAGCACCAATACGGCTTTGACCGGCCGGCCTACGAACGGTTTCTGTTGATGCTACGCAATTATCTTGGTTTTAATTTCGGCACCAGCTTCTATCGCGACCGCTCGGTAGTAGAATTGGTGATCGACAAAATGCCGGTGTCGATCTCGCTTGGGTTATGGACTACCCTGCTTACCTATCTCGTTTCGATTCCGCTCGGTATTGCCAAAGCAGTGCGCGACGGCTCACGATTTGATGTCTGGACCAGTGCTGTCGTGATTGTTGGTTATGCTATCCCGGCCTTTCTCTTTGCCGTATTGCTGGTAGTGCTGTTTGCCGGCGGTAGTTTTTGGAGCATCTTTCCGCTACGGGGGTTGGTCTCGGATAATTGGCAAAGCCTGTCGTGGGGGGCGCGTATCCTGGATTATTTTTATCATATCACCTTGCCGGTGTTGGCCCTGATTGTGGGCGGTTTTGCTGGGTTGACCATGCTCACCAAAAACTCTTTTCTGGAAGAAATCAATAAACAGTATGTCATGACCGCGCGGGCCAAAGGTCTTACTGAGCAGCGCGTCCTTTATGGTCACGTCTTCCGTAATGCCATGCTGATCGTGGTGGCAGGTTTTCCCCATGCCTTCATCAGTATCCTGTTCACCGGCGCACTGCTGATCGAGGTCATTTTTTCCCTAGACGGCTTGGGGCTGCTTGGTTTTGAGGCCGCCATCAATCGCGACTATCCAGTAATGTTCGGTACACTCTATGTCTTCACTCTACTGGGGCTGCTGCTGAATCTGGTGGGAGATATACTTTATACTGTCATTGATCCGCGCATCGATTTCGAGGCGCGCGCGCCATAAGATTATCATCAGCCCCAGAATCAACCTCGCAAAAGGTGATATGAATCCCCTCACTCGCCGTCGTCTCGCCAACTTCCGGGCCAACCGCCGGGGGTGGTGGTCGCTGTGGATTTTTCTAGTCCTATTCAATATCTCGTTGTTCGCGGATTTCATCGCAAATGACCATCCGCTGCTGGTTCACTACGATGGGCGATGGTATTTTCCGGTCCTGACTGCCTATACTGAAAGCACTTTTGGTGGAATCTTCGAAACCGAAGCCAACTATCGCGATCCGGAAGTAGCCAAACTCATTGAGGAAAAGGGCTGGATGTTGTGGCCGCTCCTGCGCTACAGCTATCAGACGATCAACTACAATCTACCGGTCCCTGCCCCCGCTCCCCCCTCTTCGGAAAACTGGCTCGGTACCGATGACCAGGGGCGAGATGTGGTCGCCAGACTGCTCTATGGTTTTAGGATCTCGGTGCTGTTTGGATTGATCCTCACGCTGCTGTCGTCGCTGGTCGGGGTAGCAGCGGGCGCCGTACAAGGTTATTTCGGCGGCTGGGTGGATTTGCTGTTTCAGCGTTTCATCGAGATTTGGTCGGGCCTGCCGGTACTCTATCTACTCATTATCCTGGCGAGCCTCGTGGAACCTAATTTCTGGTGGTTGCTGGGGCTGATGTTGTTATTCTCATGGATGTCCTTGGTCGGGGTCGTGCGGGCAGAGTTTCTGCGTGGGCGGAATTTTGACTACGTGCGTGCAGCACGTGCCTTGGGCGTGAGTAATCTGGTCATCATGTTCCGTCATGTCCTACCCAATGCGATGGTGGCGACATTAACCTTCATGCCTTTTATCCTCAACGGTTCCATTACCACGCTTACTTCTCTAGATTTTCTGGGCTTCGGTTTACCGCCGGGGTCCGCCTCTCTAGGAGAATTATTGGCCCAGGGAAAGGCCAATCTCAATGCCCCGTGGCTCGGTATTACTGCTTTTGTCATACTCGCGCTGATGCTCTCCCTGCTTATTTTTATCGGTGAGGCGGCGCGGGATGCCTTCGATCCGCGGAAGATTCATAGTACCCACTAGAATATTTTTGTATATTACAGACAATATTGCAGGCAGAAACTAATGGGCAAAAACAAATTAGATCGCGTAGTCGCCGACGCCCACAAGGCGCGGCAGGTGCGGGAGCAGGATTACCGCGAGCAAGCACTCAAGCTCTATCCCTGGATATGTGGCCGTTGCAGCCGCGAATTTACCCGCGAAAACCTGCGCGAGCTGACCGTCCACCACCGCGACCACAACCACGATAATAATCCCGTTGATGGCAGCAATTGGGAATTACTCTGTCTTTACTGCCACGATAACGAACATCAGCGTCAACTCGAAGCAGGCAATGCAGAGTTAGCGACAAAACGCGTTGTCGAAGCCACCCATAATCCCTTCAGTCAACTTCGCGACCTCCTCCAGATGAAGGGTCAGCAGTAAAAAAGTTAAACGTCACCCGTCATCCACCCCCTTTCCCGCAAGTGGGAGAGGGGGCGCGTTTTTAATTATCTTAATTATTTATGCTCTGAAGAACACACGTCATCCCATCGCATAACGGTTTGGTTGCACTCTGCCTGCAGCCGCAAAAATAAACGGTATCTGTTTCGGTAGCCCGGTATTCCACTGGAGTGAAATTAGTGTCTTTATGACTGCCGTCACAGAAGGGTTTGGTTGCGCTCTTTCCACACGAGCACCACCAATAACTTTTTCCTGCTTCAATATTGACCGGGTATTGTGTCTTCTGGGTTGTAATTGGTTCAGGCATTACCTGTTTCCTCGGTAGTTTGAGCGGTCAGTATGGGAAGTACCGCTCAGGTCTTGACAGATTATTGTGGGAATGCATACTCTGGACGAGTATGATTTCCTTTTATTCTGGTAGATGGCTGCCATGTCCAAGCTCCTTCTCTTCCTTTGGCTGTTGGCTACTGTAGCGGTACCGGCAGCAATTGCCGACAGCAATACCCATCTCCAGGACGGTACCCCTATCCTTATCGACGAGAACTCCCGTACCGTATATGTTCTCGAAGGGACGGTCCGCCGACCGTTGTGGGACGGCGTACATCGTTTGGAGAATGGATCAACCTTTACCGTGAATGGGGGGATACTCATCAACGAATTTCGTTCCCCCGAAGCACGTAGCCCTCGCCATGGACCACCAGGAGCCCCCTCTTCTTGCGAGGTGTTGGTAACACGGGTCTGCGGCTCGGACAATCACTGTGCCGCCAATCCGGGGTGTCCGGCGGCACGCCAATTCTTACAGATGGAGGAAAAGGAGCGCGCGCCTGGCGATCCCCCTTCCATCATGACCCCCACCAGCGATTCCTGTGCTGAGGCATTGGGAGATGCTGCTTATTTTGCATCCTGTCCTACACGGTGATCGCTATCCTCAAAAAAATGCCCCCGGTAGTAAAACGGGGGCATTTTTATTACCTGCAGATATACGAATTACTTAGCAACGCCCAACTTGTCACGCCAGCCGGGGAATAACATATCGGCATCGTGAGGGAAGGATTCAAAGGCACGGGCGAACTCGCGATGTTCCTTCGCCCACTCGATGGGGTCGGCACCGGCTTTCCAGCACTCGTAGGCTTGGCGCAGGGATTTGGCGCCAGCGGCCGGAGAATCGACGTGGCCATAAGAACCACCACCTGCCGTATTGATGACGTTGCCGTGGCCTAGGTTACTAAAGAAGCCGGGCAGGCGTAGGGCATTCATACCACCAGAGATGATCGGGGTGGTAGGCTTCATGCCAAACCACTCCTGATGATAGGCAGGACCGGTATAGCTGTCGCGCTCGATGATGTAGGCAATGTCCTTGTCCTTGGCCTCGCCTTCCATTTTGCCGTAGCCCATGGTCCCCACATGGATACCGGAGGCACCTTGCAGGCGGGACATCTTGGCCAGCACGTAGGCGGTATAGCCGCGCTTGGCGCTAGGGGAGGTAATGGCACCATGGCCGGCGCGATGGTAGTGCAGGTATTGGTTGGCAAAATAACGGCGGGCAGTAGTGACCATCCCCGGACCGCCGACATAGCCGTCCACCAGGAAGGCCACCTTGTCGGCGTCGGGCCCGAAGCACTGGAGGATAAATTCGCCGCGGGCGATCATTTCGGCGTGGTCGTCGGCGGTAATATTGGCGGAGAACAGTTTGGCCTCGCCGGTTTCGTCCATGGCACGCTTCATGGCGTCATAGACCAGTGGAATGGTCTTACGTAACGGGGCGAAGACCTGATTACCCTGGGGCTCATCGTTCTTGATGAAATCTCCACCCAGCCAGAATTGATACGCAGCAGTGGCGAAAGGCTCGGGACGGAGGCCCAATTTAGGTTTGATGATGGTGCCGGCAATGTAACCGCCGTTGACCACCGGACGACCCAGAATGCGCCACAGGTCGGAGATGTCTTTTGCAGGGCCGTCGAACAGTTGGATGGCGCGCGGCGGCATGTAAAAGTCGTACATTTTGGCATATTCGATGTCGCCCATGCCCTGATTGTTGCCGATGGTCAGGGTCAGGAAAGAGACGATCATCATACGGCCGTCGATGATATTCCGATCGAAGAGTTCGAGCGGATAGGCGATGCGCATCTCTTCGTTGGCTTCATCAATCATATACACCAAGGCATCTACACCCTTGGTGAAATCGTCGGTGGTGCTTACCTCCACATTGGTGCCGGTAGAGGATTCGGCGGCAAAATGGGCGGCACCTGCCAGGTAACCGGTGCCTGCTTTGGGCTTCATCTTGTAGGCGCACAGAATGTGCTTGCCACCCTTGATCAGTTCGTCTTCCTTGAGGCTTAGATCGGAATAACGTGCGGATTGATCCATTGCTTGACCTATGGTTGGGTAAAAGTGAAACGTCAACGTTGGGTGTTGTCTGCCGGGAGGGACATAAGCAATATTTTAGATATTCTGTGACTGGTCATCAGTGCTTATGATTTTGAAGTCATCATTGGCTCCGGGGTCCGAGTAGCGCCTGCATTATCACCTTCACCTAACGGGGCAGTCAGTGTAAGCGCACCTCCACCGCAAGACGCGGGCGCGGGCTTACTTCCTCCTGTTCCCGTCCTTTGCACGGGGCGGGGTGACACGCCAGGTTGATAACTTCCCCCTGGTTCCAAAGCCAATCGACGCCCAACAGTTCCCATGCTGTTAAGCTTCAGCAGTCTACCTTGCTGTGCCAGCCCAGCACTACTATCCCCACCGGCAGGGCGGTACGGCCTTATGGAGGTAGAAGTAATAGATTTGAGCCGCGTTTTGCCAGATGGATGACAAGGCTGGTCTACGGTATACACTGGTGGCGTGGGAAAGGCTTACCCCTGAATCCGTCTAATGCACCCAATTTTTTATAGAAGAGCGCCATGACCGAATACCTTCTCATCCTGGTCAGTACCATTCTGGTCAACAATTTTGTGCTGGTGAAGTTCCTTGGCCTGTGCCCATTTTTGGGCGTTTCCAAGAAGGTAGAACCGGCGTTGGGAATGGCGTTGGCCACTACCTTTGTGATGACCTTGTCGGCAGCGGTCAGTTCCCTGGTCAACGATTATCTGCTTATCCCGCTAGGACTGCAGTATTTACAAACCATCAGCTTCATCGTCGTCATTGCTGGTGCGGTCCAGTTTACGGAAATGGTGGTACATAAGACCAACCCGATTCTTTACCAGCTGCTGGGTGTCTATCTTCCCCTGATTACCACCAACTGCGCAGTATTGGGCGTGGCGTTGTTGAACGTTCAAAATCATTACGGTTTCCTGCAATCTACCGTCTACGGTTTCGGTGCGGCCCTTGGGTTTTCTCTGGTGTTGGTGCTTTTTGCAGGGATGCGTGAGCGCATTAATGTTGCCGATGTGCCCGAGGTTTTTCAGGGGGCGCCAATTGCCTTGGTATCTGCGGGGCTCATGTCGCTGGCTTTTATGGGGTTCGCTGGCTTAGTTCGAGGAGGGTAGGCGTCATGCTTTCCGCTATCATCGCCCTCACGGTTCTGTCCGCGCTCTTGGGGATCGTTTTGGGTTATGCGGCTATCCGTTTCCGGGTGGCAGGCAATCCGTTGGCCGACAAAATCGAACAGGTGTTGCCCCAGACACAATGCGGTCAGTGCGGCTTTCCCGGTTGCAAAGGTTACGCCAATGCCTTGAGCCGGGGAGAGGCCGAGATCGACCTCTGCCCGCCGGGTGGACAGAGCGTAATCATTGCGTTGTCGGATCTCCTGGGCCGGGAGCCGCCGCGCAAGGGGGTGGTCGAGAAACCTAAAGCCGTAGCCGTCATCGACGAATCAATCTGCATTGGTTGCACTTTGTGCCGGCAGGCCTGCCCGGTGGATGCCATTGTGGGCGCGGCCAAACAGATGCACACCGTTATTCGGGACGAATGCACCGGTTGCGAATTGTGTATCGCCCCGTGTCCGGTCGAGTGCATTACCATGGTGCCTCTGCCGCAAGATATCCTTACCTGGAAGTGGCCCTATCCAGTGATTCCGGTTTTGGGCGTACCTGAATTGAACGCGTAATACCTGCCACGCTGAACCAGGATTCAACTACCCCCCGGACTAATCGAGCCCACCAAGCTAAAAAGGTAACCGTTCAGCCCCCTGGCAGAAATTATATCCCTAAGTATTTCTTAATATGTTGCGCAAGTCTGTCATCAATTTCAGTATGTCTTGGAACTGGCTGCTTCATTCCATTCTTTGGATTATGGTAGATATCATGTCGTCCGCCATGTCTCAGAAGATAGCATCCCTTGCTTTCAAGATATTTAATGAACTCGCTTCTCTTCATACAGCCACAGCTATTTCTTTTGTTTGGAATATATCTGGAACATCATCCATTATCATCATAATGTACGCATCTTTTATGTTCTCCTCAAGCTCTTGTAATGTTTCTCCCTGGGTCATGATTTCTGGATGCTCAAGAAGTTTTCCCAGCCAGTATTTTTCTGATTTCCAATAAACCATATTCATTTTTGTGTTCATGTCTCTAACTCTTTACAGTACAAGTAGCTCTCAACCCGGGGTATTATGGGTCACCCAACGCGGACCGGTAGGTAATGTCTCTTGCTTCCAGAAGGGTACCCGGGATTTTAGCTCTTCAATGAGATAGCGGCAGGCGGCGAACGCCTCGGCGCGATGGGCCGACCATGCTGCGACCAGTACGATGGGATCATTGGGGGCCAATTTGCCATAGCGGTGGAGGACGAGGGCGTCGATCAATTCCCAGCGCGTTACTGCCTCGCGGGTGATGGTCTCCAGGTGGCGTTCGGTCATCCCCGGATAGTGTTCCAGAACCAAGGCATGCACCATCTCGCCCACGTTGAAGTCACGTACGCTTCCGACAAAGACGGCTGCCGCTCCATAGTCGCCAGCATGTTGGATACGTAAGTCGCTTTCGTGACGGGCCAGCTCCTGCCATGGGTCAAAGGACTGCCCTCGTAGTTCTATCTTCACCAACCACCCCCCGTTACCGGTGGGAAAAAGGCGACCTCATCGCCATCGTTTACGATTTGATCAAGCCTGGTATATTCCATATTTACCGCTGCCAGGGCGTGGTTCGGCAAGGGTCGGCCCGCCGCTACCCGTGCCCAGACCTCGGCTACGGTGACCACCTCATTCCATTCGAGAAGGGTCTCGGCACATCCCAGATATTCACGCAGACTGGCGAAGAATTTAACCGTAATGGTAGCCACGTTGTCTCTCTTTTACGATTTGGATATGGCTGAGAATACTGCCATGGATTCCATATGACCGGTGTGAGGGAACATATCCATTATTCCTGCCGCCTCCAGGCGGTAACCGTGGTGCTGTACCAGTTCCAAGGCATCCCGACCGAGGGTTTCGGGGTTGCAGGAGACATAAACGATCCGTTTTATTCCCAACGCGGCAAGGGCGGGGAGCACCGCCGCCGCTCCACTACGCGGTGGGTCCAATAGGGCCTTGGTATAGGGGAGGTGGCTGAGGTCGATAGTGCGTAACCCATCGATCGGTAGGCCCTGGGTCAGGTCATGGACCAGGAATTCAGCCGCGAGACCATTGCGCTCGGCATTTTCCCGCGCTCGCGCCACCAATCCCGGGTCACCCTCTATCCCTGTAACCCGTGCACCGCTTCGTGCCAGCGGGAGGGTGAAGTTACCCAATCCGCAATAGAGGTCTAGCACCGCCTCGCCCGGCTGTGGGTCGAGCAGGGTCACGGCCTGCGTCACCATCGCGCGGTTTACCGCCGGATTTACCTGGGTGAAATCGGTCGGCCGGAATACGATTGAAACCCCATAGGCAGGCAGGTGATACGCCAACGGCGGCGGCGATTCCGGCCACAAAGGAATGATGGTGTCCAGTCCTCCTGGTTGCAGGAAGATCTGGACCTTCAGATCACGGGTACGGAGGGCCGGAGCGCTGGCGAAGGCGACCAAGCGCTCTTTGTCCGCTACGGAAAGAGGCTCGGTGTGGCGAAAGATCAGCGCCACGTCCTCTTCCCCTGCCGCCACCTCGATTTGGGGGATACTCCGGCGACCCTCCAGGGAGGTGATCAACGCACGTAGCTGCGTGATGTTCTCCCCTACGGCCGGGTGCAGTACGGCACAGGATTCGATCTCCGCCACCAGCGCACGCCCTCGCTCACGGAAACCCACCAGGAGCGTATCGCGCTTATCTACAAACTTCACCCCCAGTCGGGCCTTACATCGATAGCCATAGATGGCATCGGCGGCTCCCGGAAAGCCCGAGATGGCCGTAATCGGGGCAAGCCGGCACGCCGCCCCTCCGGCAGCCTCCAGACATTTATCGAGGTGGGCCTGATGCAGGCGGAGCTGGGCTGCGTGATCCAGATGTTGCAGGGTACAACCACCACAACGTTCAGTATGAGGGCAACGCGGTACCACCCGTTCGGGATGAGGGTTCTCAATGTGTACCGCGATCCCATCATCCCCGCCGCGATGACGGCGCAAATAGCGAAATTCCACCATCTCTCCGGGCAGCGTATTGGCGATACGTGTCCGCCGTCCCCCTACCGTAGCTACTCCTAATCCACTGGGGGTCAGGTGATCGATGGTGGTATAAGCAGTTCCTTGGGGAATCTTGGCCATAATGTACGTCGGCGGAAGGTGAAGGTGGTGGTCGAAACGGGCAGTCAGGGCATTGACTGTAGGGCACGCAGGTGAGTAAGGATAAGGTCCAGATCAGATTCAGCCTCTACCCAGTCACGGTCTTGCTGTATAGCATCGCTGCCTCCCTCGCGACGCTGGGAGCGGACATACGCCAGTGCCGATACGATTTGGGTACGTTCATCATGACTGAGTTCGAAGCGCCGCGATCCCCTATCCCTATCCAAAAACTGGCCGATCTCTTCCAAAGCAGAGAGCGCCCAACTGACTTTTTTCTCCAGGGAATCAGCGAACTTATTCAAAGAATTGATACGAATATTTGCCACGGCCTAACTCTCCAGCAAGGCGGACACTACGCCCACCAAAACACCTTAGAACAATCTTAATTCTCACGCCAGAATTACATTCCCGGCGACCTGCGGATAGACATTCTTGAATACCCCTTGGTATTGATGTTCTTCAATAAAAACGTTGGCAAATAGGTTGTTCAACAATTGCCGACCTTCCTGAGTGACTTGTAAATAGCGTAGTGCATCATTGATGAGGGGGTGGACCGTGGCCCAGAAAAATTTCGGATAACTCCGCCGTAAATCGTCGGGGCTAGTATAATTAAGGATGCGGGCGGCACCAGTCTCCTCGAATTCTCGATAAAGCGCGGCACATTTGCGGAGATAATCCATATCCCCCATTTGTCCAATCAGATCGGCAGCCCGTACCAGACCAGGGTAATCGTTGGTGGCGGCGTAAGCGTTGTCCTTAGGTACGGGAAAACGGGTACGCTCAATGCACGATATAATGAAGTTGGTATCCATAATCGCCACCGCGGCACCAAAACGCTCCCGCACAAAGATCTGAGAGCGAGTAACATGGTAGGGGGTGAGCGCGGCATCGGTAGACCCCAGCGGGAGCGTAACGGTATTGCCGTCGAAATCTCTCACGTAGTAGCCATTTTCATCCCCACGGCACACCCCGCGTACGTAACCGATGTCGTGGCAAAGTAGGGAGATGACTACATGCAACCAATCTCGAGGGGATACGCCGCCTTGGCTGATGTGCTTACCTCGAAGGATTTCCTGTCCTGCCTCCGTGACTTGGATGGTATGGGTGAGTCCGTGGTAGGCAGCGTCGGTATTGGCGATGCTCTCCAGGGCGATGCGTCCGCAAAACCCTAAGATACCGGGGTAGTCTGGTTCCAGTCGGCTGTAGACTTCCAGATAGTTATTTTGCAGGTGTGTAACGTAGCTATCGATGATGAGCTTGGTGCAGTCGAACATCGCCGCTTTTCTCCCCCTACAACCTCTGCCCCGGGCGGTCAGTCAGGCTGTCGTTTCGGATTGGAAGATACCGCTATCAATAAACCAATATCAATAAACATCGGAATTATTACCTATATTATCTATACCTACTTGAATCGAGTGAAACGAGGTTATGTTGAGCATCAATGTGGGGTATAATGAAAGCTTGGTTTTTAGCCTATTCCGAGGAAGATCTTATGCAAAAGATTATGTTATTGCTGTTGATTGCGACCTTTGGTCTGAGCCTCGCCGTAGGCGAGGCGGAAGCTGCGCGCATGGGGGGTGGTCAGAGCCTGGGCAGACAGAGTCCCAGCTATTCGCGTCAGGCCCCATCTCCTTCCCCCTCTTATACCAACCCCCGCGCCGCCCCTCCTTCCACCGCACCGGCCTCTTCCGGCATGGGCCGCTGGCTTGGCCCTCTGGCGGGTTTTGCGGCGGGTGGTCTGCTGGCCTCCCTATTTCTCGGCCATGGTTTTGAAGGACTCCAAATCATGGACCTTTTAATCCTGATTGGAGTCGGGGTGGGTATCTACTTTTTGATTAATGCGATACGGAGGCGCGGCCCCGTTTCAGCCCCAGGAGAGCGACTTGCGACCGTTGGCGCGGTAAATGTCGAACGCTTTCAGAGCACGGATTTCGGTTCCGGCATAGGCGGTGGAGCCAATGCTCGCCCACTGGATACCGCTCACTTGGCCTGGTTTAACGAGGAGAGTTTCCTGCAAAACGCCCGTACCTATTTTCTGAGGTTGCAGGCCGCCTGGGATGCCGGTCGGATGGAGGAGATTGAGGAATACGTGACCCCGGAACTGTATCGCGAGCTGGTCCGGCAGCGTGCAGCACTCGGCCCAAATTTTACTGAGGTGGTCAACCTCAATGTCGATTTTCTTGGACTGGCGACGGAAGGCAACACTATCTTTGCCGGAGTACGTTACAGCGGCCTTATCCGGGAGCAGCAGGGGGCGATGCCGCAACCCTTTACCGAGACCTGGCATGTCCAACGTTCCCTGTCCGAGCCCAATGCCAATTGGTACGTGGCCGGCATTCAACAGGGATAACGAACGTCATCACCATGACCACCAGCGTAGTTTTACGCTGGTGGTGGGCTGATAGAGATCGCCTTCCCCTTCCTCGCGCACTTTGAATCGTTTGTAACCCCACTGATATTGCGCCGGATGACGGCGGATACAATTCTCTACTCCTGCATTGAGGTAGGTGCAGCCTCGTACTATGTCGGGGTCACCGATACCCGGATCGCCGGGAACAAAGTGGATATGAAATCCCTTGCCTTGGGCTAGACGTTCCGCATAGACGAAGTATACCGGCACCCCACCTTTATTGGCCGCGAGACGAGGCAAGAGCACCATGGTATTGGCGGAAATGCCGAAGAACGGTGCAAAAGCCCCCATTCCTTGACCAGGGTTATGATCCGGAAGGATGGCGGCCACTTCCCCGCGTGCCAGGCTTTGATAAAGCGCCTTTACCCCGGTTGCATTGGTAGCGACCAAGCGCGCGCCTCCCCGACTACGAGCAATACGTACCTTTTCTCCCAAACCAATCAGGCGAGGTGGGCGGTAGAGTGTGGTGAGGGGATAATGATTGGAGAGGTAAAACCCTGCCATCTCCCAGGCCCCAAGATGAGGTCCCGCCGTAATCGCCCCCCGACCTTCGGCTAAGGTGGCTCGAAAGGCGTCTTCACCACTGACCCCCTTAACTAATCCCAATACCCGTTGTGCGTCCCATAACCAGAGCGCCCCTATCTCTGTAAGACTCTTACCCATCTCGATCAGGGCGCGCCGGCCCAAATGCCGGCGTTCGGCCTCTCCCAATTCCGGGAAACACAGACGAAGGTTGATCTCTACTACTCGCCGCAAAGGATTCGGGAATAAGCCCACCACTCTCCCCAATGCTGCACCTATTCCCTGGGCAGCGCGCAAGGGGAGGGCTGCGAAGAGTTGCAATAGACCCCAAACCAACCGCTCGCGTATCACCGTTTAATTCTCCTCGTTACCGTCAAAGGATGAAAATATTTTTCTTTTGAGCATAAAAGAAAAATATTTTCATCCTTTAATGGTAAGTTTTGATTTTTATTTTTACGGATGGGGCTGGTTTCAGCACAGATAGTCTAAGACCAGACCTAGAAATATTACCAAGCCAAACCAGTGGTTGTTTAGGAAAGCCCGAAAACAACGAGAGGGTTCTCGATCCTGAGCTAGCCACTGCTGGTAGATGGCAAAACTGGTTGCTGCGACCAAACCGAGGAAATACACATAACCCCGTCCAGATTGTATTCCGGCCACAATCAGCAGGACCAATACCGCTCCATGGGCAATGCCCACCGCGAGGCGATCATAGCGGCCAAATAAAATGGCGGTAGATTTCACCCCAATTTTCAAGTCATCCTCGCGATCCACCATGGCATAGAGGGTATCGTAGGCGACGGCCCACAATACGGTA
>CAUYUB010000444.1:0-55168 GCA_963575685.1 Gammaproteobacteria bacterium
CGATTTAGACTTTATCAAGAAAATCCCGTAATCAGGTGAATCAAGGTTCAGACATTATAGGTGGCAACTTGAGTTATCTAGTCTAGTAGTAGTAGGGAAAGAGAGGGGAAAGGAATCAGGTCTTTCCTTTTGACAAGAGACTTCTGCCAGAAGGAAAGACCTGTCCCCCATTATCGGTGACTGGTGCGCTTCGTACCTCAGCGCACCCTACTACGAATCTGTTGCCTCTTGTCGGCCCAATCTCTTTCAGGAATGCGTAGGGTGCGCTGAGGTACGAAGCGCACCACTTGCGCAACCTTACACTGGCGGCCGATTCCAACTATCCTGACAATCTCAGCTTGGGCAGCAGCTTCTTCCCGGTCTTCCCCTTCCTCGTTGGTTTCTCCCTTGGACAACACACCTCTGGTTTTGGTGGATGGCTCGTCTTACCTGTTTCGTGCCTTCCATGCCTTGCCGCCCCTGACCACCTCTCGGGGTGAGCCCAGCGGCGCGATTTTCGGCGTGGTGAACATGCTGCGCAAACTCATTGCCGAACATCCTCCCGAACGGCTGGCCGTGGTTTTTGATGCGCCGGGGCGGACCTTCCGCGACGACCTCTATCCGGCCTACAAGGCGAATCGCCCCGCCATGCCCGCAGAACTGGCCGCGCAGATCGAACCGCTGCACAACTTGGTGCGCGCCATGGGTCTGCCGCTGGTCATGGTAGATGGGGTGGAGGCGGATGATGTCATTGCCACCTTCGCTACCCAGGCTAGGGCACAGGGCCTAGCCACGGTCATCGTGACCGGTGATAAGGACTTCGCCCAATTGGTGGACGAGCGTATCACCCTCCTCGACACTATGAAGAATGTGACCATGGATCGGGAAGGGGTGATCGCCAAATTCGGTGTACCCCCCGAACGCATTGTGGACTACCTCGCCTTGATGGGGGATAGCGTGGACAACGTGCCTGGGGTGCCGGGAGTGGGGCCGAAGACGGCCGTTAAATGGCTGGTCGAATATGGTTCTCTGGACGAACTGATTGGACGCGTCACTGAGGTCAAAGGCAAGGCCGGCGAGAACCTACGGGCTGCTCTGCCCCATCTCGCACTTGCCCGACAACTCGTCACCGTCCGTTGTGACGTGGCGCTACCGGTGGGTCTGGCCGACCTCCACCCCCAACCGCCCGACGCTACAGCCCTCAAGGAATGGTTCCAACGTCTGGAATTTCGCACCTGGCTCAACGAATTGTTGAAATCGCAGGCGGCTGCGTTACCCGTTGCCGACCTTTTCCCTCTGGCTTCTTCGTCCTCAACCCTAGCGACACCGGAGACAGTGGCTGCGACGAAAAGGGAAGAACCACTACCCGCCCCAACCCGTCACTATCAAACGGTGTGGACCGTGGAGGCGCTGGAGGTCTGGATGGGACGCCTCACTGCGGCCAAGCTCTTCGCCTTTGATACCGAAACCACCGAACTCGACTATATCCGCGCCCGTATCGTCGGCGTCTCTTTTGCTGTGGAAGCGGGTGAAGCGGCCTATATCCCGCTCGCTCACCTCGACCCGAACGCACCCATCCAGCTCGACCGCGATCAGGTCCTCGCCCGACTCAAGCCGCTGCTGGAAGACCCCGGCCACGCCAAACTCGGCCACAATCTCAAATATGACATGAATGTACTGGCCAACCACGGGATCCGATTGGCCGGCATCCGCCATGATTCCATGCTTGAATCTTATGTCCTGGACAGTACCGCGACCCGCCACGACCTCGATGCCCTGGTCCTGAAATTCCTCGGCGAACGTACCATCCATTACGAAGACGTAGCCGGCAAAGGCGCCAAGCAGATCTCTTTTGACCAGGTCCCAATCGACCGCGCCGCCGAATATGCTGCCGAGGATGCCGATATCTCCCTGCGTCTACACCACCAATTCTGGCCACGGCTGAATGCCGATGAGCGCCAGCGTGAACTCTATGAGACGGTTGAGGTCCCGCTTATTCCGGTACTTTCGCGCATGGAGCGTAACGGCATCCTCATCGACAGCGCCGCCCTTCGTACCCAGTCTCGGGAATTGGCGGTACGGTTATTCAAGTTGGAAAAGACTTGCCACCGTTTGGCGGGGTGTGTCTTTAATCTTTCCTCACCGAAACAGATCCAAGAAATCCTTTTCGAGCGGATGAAGCTCCCGATCCATGAGCGTACCCCCACCGGGCAGCCTTCCACCGCCGAATCTGTGCTGGAACAACTGGCCGCGGAGTACGAATTGCCCCGCCTGCTGCTGACCCACCGTGGGCTTGCCAAACTACGCTCCACCTATACCGAACGCCTCCCGGAACAGGTCAGTACGACCACCGGTCGAGTTCATACCAGTTTTCACCAGGCGGTAGCGGCTACCGGACGCTTATCCTCGTCAGATCCGAATCTTCAAAATATTCCCATACGTACCCCCGAAGGCCGACGTATCCGTACCGCCTTTATTGCGCCGCCTGGTTATCAATTACTCTCGGCGGACTATTCACAGATCGAATTACGCATTATGGCCCACCTCTCCGGCGATCCCGGATTGGTGGCCGCTTTCGCGGCAGGGCGCGATGTCCACCGTGCCACCGCTGCGGAGGTTTTCGGCGTACCACTGGAAAATGTTTCGGACGAGCAACGCCGTTCCGCCAAGGCCATTAATTTTGGTCTTTTATACGGCATGTCCGCTTTCGGCCTGGCGCGGCAGCTTGGTATCGATCGCGGCTCGGCACAACGCTACGTAGACCTCTACTTTGTCCGTTACGTTGGGGTGCGGCGCTTCATGGATGATATTCGTGCGATGGCTCGAAAGCATGGGTTTGTCGAAACGCTCTACGGCCGGCGGTTGTATCTGCCCGAGATCAATTCCCGTAACCGTCAGCGTCGGGAATATGCCGAACGCACCGCTATCAATGCCCCGATGCAGGGTACGGCCGCCGACATCATCAAGCGTGCCATGATCCGGGTGGATTATTGGCTGGAGGAGATGGGAGTGAAGGCCCGCATGGTGTTGCAGGTCCACGACGAATTGGTGCTCGAAGTCGCTGAGGAAGAGGTGCAAATGGTGGGAGAACAGGTACGGGCGATTATGGCAAGTGCCGCGCAGCTTGCCGTACCGTTGGAGGTGGATGTCGGGGTGGGAAGAAATTGGGAGGCGGCGCATTAAGCCAATAGTTAGATTGGGTTGGCATTATTCAACAAGTTTTTAGCGCAACCAATGGCATGGATGGTCGAACTTTGGAGAATGGTTTGAGAGCGGAAGATCATGTCCTCGCTCAATTCCTGGAGCAACCCTGCCCGCTCGAACGTTTCATAGGCATCCTGCGTTATCTCCGCCAAAATCAAACGACCACCGTGGGCACGAGCCTCACGCGCCACCAAAGCGATGGCTCCGGCACAGGTAACATCTAGGTGATAGGCATGGGCCAGATTCAGTACCAGAAAGCGTGTCCCCCGCCATAAAATCCTCTTCAGCTCGTACTCCAAATTGGTTGCGCCGGCAAAGAAGAGTTCTCCCCGCAGGGCCACCGCCATTATCTCGGGATAGTGCGGGCGATTGCATGGGGCTTCGGACCAGCTACCGTCGGGGCCTGCTTCGAGCGACACCAATATAAAATGCTCCGCCCGCCGTAACGTCATGAAGAGCGCCACGGCAATTCCCAAAAATAATGCGGACTCCAGGCGCTGCACGAACAGCACACTGCCCAGGGTGGTCAGCAGTGCTACCCGATCCGCGGCGGTCGCCTGCATCAGTTGTTTGAGTCGTGTGACGTTGACCAATTTGAGGCCCACATAAATGAGCGTCCCAGCCAACGCCGGAATAGGAATGTGGTTCGCGACCGGGGCAAATAGAAATACGATGCCGAGCACCAAGATGCCGGAAAATATGACGGAAAACCGCGTCACTGCACCAGATTCGAAAATCACCGCTGTCCGGGTAAATGAACCCGAAGAGGCAAAACCTCCAACCAGTGCTACGCCGATATTACAAATCCCTTCGCCGATCAATTGACGGCTGGCGCCGAACGGATGACCCACGCGGTCTGCCAGCATCTTACCGATGGCGATGGCTTCCAGTGAGCCGAGTAGGCTGATCGCAATTACACTATCGAACAGATAAGGCAGTTCGGAAAAGTCAATTTTAGGCCAGACGATCTGCGGAATTTCACGTGTGATTGGTTGAATATCCTGTACCAACTTGACGTTGGCCTCCGCTCCTCCCCAGTTCATGAGATAGGTGATCAGGGTTGCCGTAATGACGGCCAGAAACGGCACAGGAAGCCGCTGCCGGAGATATGCTCCGAACCAATGGAACCCCCAGATCAGCAGCAATGTCCCACCCCCCACCACCACGGATAATCCGTGCGCCTGATGGAGAGAGGCCAGCGTACGCAAGAAATCATACAGGCAGTTGTGCGCTGGAGCCCATTCCCAAAGATTCGTCACCAACTTTGCTTTCTCAATACCCAATACGGCCGGAAGCTGATTGGCGGCGATATAGATCCCTGCGCCGGCGGTGAATCCCGCTACCACCGGATCACTCACGAAACGAATCAGTCGACCGAGCCGGAATACGCCGGCGATAATCTGAACCGTGCCCACCATCAGCGTCAACAGGATAATCTGCTGAAGGGGATTTCCCTTTCCTGCATATAATGCAAAATTAGCCGCCAACATCACCGAAATGGCATTGGTCGGGCCGTTGACCAAAAACTCCGAACTACCACCGACCGCACCAAGGATCGAAGCTACCACCGCGGTGGTAATCCCCACTGCCGGCGGAAAACCTGCGATAAGCGCATAAGCCATGGCCTGGGGAATAGTAAACAAGGCCACCGTCAAACCGGCAATAAGATCCCGCCGCCCAATGTCCTGACTATAATTATGGAAGACGGGAAATCGTGGAAACCACCATGCCGGTCTTATGTGTTTATACCAGCCCACTGAATGCTTTCCTCATGGACGGATTCAATTTTGTTCCCCATGCTCATTTTCTGGGGATTACCGAAAAATCATTTGATCATCGAGTGATGACAGCATAAGAATATTATATTTCCAACGCCATGGATACGCCTATTTTGTTCGTCGGTTGGCGTTGGGTGTACCGTATCGTTGGCTCTATTACAGTGAAGTGAACGTCTTCTGGGTGCCGGAGGCCGCGCGCTGGGAGACCATCCGGGCCGCCGCCAAGCAACCGGACATCGGCAAGCGTATCATTGATGAGGCGCTGGTCCTCATCGAACGGGAGAACCCAAACTCAAGGGCATCCTCGACAAACGCTATGCCCTTGCCCAGTTGCCGGGTGGCAAGCTTGGAGAATTGGTGGATGTAATTTCTGCTATCGGTTTTTGGCACACTCAAATTCATCGACGATGCGCGGGCGTTGTTGAACACATTGGTTACCCGCAATGTCTCTCCACCCTCCGTGATACCCTGCTCCCTCGCCTAATCTCCGGCCAGCTCCGCCTGCCGGAGGCCGAGGCAATTCTGGAGGAATCCATCGTATGACACGCTATTCGGATTATCAAGACCTTAAAGATTTGGAAAAAAATCTTTCGATCACTTATCAATTGGTTGATTTGTTTCCCAGTATTCAGCCGGTTGAACCTACGCCTTTTTTGCTGCATAATTTAGCAATTGCAAAATTGTTACCTTCCACATTTTCAGAAAAAGCTCGTTCTGAAAATTTGATTACACCAATACTTTTCGACGTTTATGAATATTCTCAACAGTCGATTACGATTTTTTCCGGTTGCTCATTGAATATTAATGAGCAGTTATCCGGTATTTGTGATTATATTATTGCCGGTAAAGGAAGATTGTTGGTTTTGGATAGTCCTATTGTTTGTATCGTTGAAGCAAAGAACCGGAGTATTGAAGAAGGGTTAGCGCAAGCCGGCGCGGAGATGATGGCCGCGCAATTGTTTAATCAGCAGGAGCAAAACGCGATAGAGGTGATTTATGGCGTAGTAACGAATGGCATTGATTGGAGATTTCTCAAGTTGCATCAGAATGTTTTATATATTGATGAAAATATGTATTTTTCTAGCGGTGAAAATTTGAAAATATTGTTAGGGGTATTTGGGTTTATTTTATTCCGCAAAAATTTAGGCCATGCGTGATTCGGGCGTATCCGGCTATAGGGGGACGGGTTTTGCAGGCCCTCTGGGGTTGGGAGTTGCCTTGGTCAGGATAAGCCAAGTCCCAAGTCCTATCATAACGCTCCGTTTTGCCTGTAACATTCCCGCTTATCTCTCACCATTGCCCGACTTTTTCCGTGCCCACGTCTTCCCGACCTTCTGTCACTGTCGGCCTTTCCGGCGGTGTTGATTCCTCCGTTGCCGCGCTCCTGCTCCACCGGCAGGGGTACGCGGTGTCTGCGGTATTCATGAAAAACTGGGAAGAGGACGATGCCTCCGGCCACTGTCCCGCCGCCCAGGATTATTGTGACGCCCGTGCCGTGGCCGCTGCCCTGGGGTTACCTCTCCAGGCCATCAGCTTTGCCGATGTCTATTGGGATCGGGTTTTTGCCCCATTTTTGGCCGACCATGCCGCCGGCTATACCCCCAATCCCGACGTGTTCTGCAACCGCGAGGTCAAGTTCAAGGCCTTCCTGGAGTATGCCCTGGAGCGAGGGGCAGGGCACATCGCTACCGGCCACTATGCCCGTAGTTGCGAAGAGGACGGCTGCTGGCATCTGCTCAAGGGCCGAGATGCCACCAAGGATCAGAGCTACTTTCTCTACACCCTGGGACAGGTGCAGCTCGCTCATACTATCTTTCCAGTGGGTGAGCTTTCCAAGGTCGAGGTACGACGCCTAGCAGCAGAGGCTGGTCTGGCCACCCACGCCAAGAAAGACAGTACCGGCATTTGCTTCATCGGCGAGCGTCCCTTTCGGGAGTTCTTAACCCGTTATCTGCCTCCTCAGCCCGGTCCCCTGGTGACCCCCGAGGGGAAGGAAGTGGGTCGCCATGATGGGCTCATGTATTACACCCTGGGGCAGCGTCATGGTCTGCGTTTGGGAGGGCGGCGCGGCGATAGCGGCGCACCCTGGTACGTAGTGGCTAAGGATGTTCCCAGCAATACGCTGGTAGTGGCGCGTGGTCACGATCATCCGTTGCTCTACAGCGACATTCTTACGGCCAGCCAGCTCTCCTGGGTGGCGGGGATGCTGCCACCGTTGCCTATGCAGTGTCATGCCAAGGTGCGCTACCGTCAGGAAGACCAGAATTGCTTAGTGACGGCGATAGGGGAGGGGGGACAAGAAGAAATACGGCAGGTCCGGGTAACTTTCACCATACCCCAGCGTGCGATTACGCCGGGTCAATCCGTGGTTTTCTATCAGGGGGAAGAATGTTTGGGCGGTGGCGTGATTGAGGCTACCTCCACCGGTGCGGCACTGGGTTGTGGTTAGCAATAGAGTGTTTCCCGAAGCGAAGACAATGGCGACCGAAACCGAACTCAAGCTTTCTCTGGATCCCGAGGCCCTGCGACGAGTGGGCCGTCTGTCGGTGGTGCGTCGTCATGCCCAAGACCATGGCAGCCGAGTCCACCTTACCAATACCTACTACGACACTCCCGACCAACGTCTGGCTGCGATGGGCATGGCATTGCGGATACGGCGTGCGGAAAACCGTTGGATCCAGACGGTGAAAACAGTGGGCGAGACCTGTGCGGGAATGCACAACCGCAACGAGTGGGAATGGGAAGTCTCCGAGAATGCCTTGAATCTCGAATGTTGTGATGCCGAACCGGAGGTTGCCGAGGCATTTACCGATCCAGCACTACGAGCGGCCTTGCAGCCCTTGTTCACCACTGATTTCTGGCGCACCACCTGGGAACTCGTCTTTCCAGACGGTAGCCATATTGAATTGGTCGCTGACCATGGCGAGGTTTCTGCCGATGGGCGTAGCACCCCTATTTGTGAGCTGGAGCTGGAAATTAAGGACGGCTCTCTCCAACGTCTTTACGAGGTGGCGCACGCCCTGGCAGAGGTGCTGCCGCTACATCTGGAAAACACCAGCAAGTCGGCCCGTGGCTATGCCCTGTTGGAGCCCCCTTCCCCCCCTGTTCCACACAAGGCCGGCGCCTTCGAACTCCAGCCGGGAGAAACGACGGAAGCAGCCTTCCAAGCCATTATCCAACATTGCCTGGAACACCTTCATACCAATAGCGCGGTGGTAACCCATGGAGAAGACCCTGAAGGGATACATCAGATGCGGGTGGCCACCCGTCGATTGCGTTCCTGTCTCGGCCTATTTCGTCCCCTGATACCGAGAACGGCCAGTGACGGTGTCGCTGCCGAGATCCGTTGGCTCTCCGGTGAATTGGGGTTAGCGCGGGATTGGGATGTCTTTATCGACGAGACCCTGAATGCCCTAATTCGATATTTCCCCGACCACGCTGCCCTGAATACTTTACTCACCGCTACGGCAACTGCTCGCGCTCAGGCTTATCAGACCGCCCAAGCTGCCGTGCATTCTCCCCGCTATACGCGGCTTCTGCTCGGAATCGGCGTTTGGTATACCCGTCGTGATTGGCGCGATCCGATGGGAGCAGAACGGATCCGGGATTTGGAACGCCCGGTGGAATGGTTCGCTGCCAACCTGTTGGCGCGTCGCCATACCCGCGTTTACAAATGGGGGCGCGATTTCCTTCGGCTCTCCAACGAAGGACGTCACCGTCTACGTATCTTATGCAAGCGATTGCGTTATGCCGGAGATTTCTTTGCTGAACTGTACCCTGACTCGGGAGTACGGGACTACCTCCGATCCGTAGCCGAATTGCAGGACGTGCTGGGTTCCCTAAACGATAGCGTCGTAGCGCGGAGATTGCTCACCGAGTTGGCTACCGCTCCCGATGATCCTGCGGCGCATTTGGTACTGGGCTGGAAAGCAGCCATGACCGAACAGCACCTTACCCATTTCGAGAGCGCTTGGGCTACTTTCTGCGACCAACCCCGGTTCTGGGAATAATGATTCTCAGGGATCAGGGAATTACTTTAGAAAATTTCTCAACCTTTCCATCAGGGTAATCTTGGAGGGTGTAGCGGCCTTGGTCTCGGGAGGCGGGATGGTCTTGGCCTTGGGAGGTAAGACCATCGTGGCGTCGGAGTTGAACTCGGGAGGCGGGACGGTCTTGGCCTTGGGAGGTAAGACCATCGTGGCGTCGGAGTTGAACTCGGGAGGTGGGACGGTCTTGGTCTTGGGAGGTAAGACCATCGTGGCGTCGGAATTGAACTCGGGAGGAGGGACGGTCTTGACCTTGGGAGGTAAGACCATCGTGGCATCGGAGCTGAACTCGGGAGAAGGGGCGATCTTGACCTTGGGAGGTAAGACCATCGTGGCATCGGAGCTGAACTCGGGAGGAGGGACGGTCTTGGCCTTGGGAGGTAAGACCATTGTGGCGTCTTTGTCGTCTTGGGCCAGTTCCACCAGTAATCGGGTATTACCGAACTGAAGTATATCGCCGTTGCCCAAAATTCGTCCGTGGGCGGCGGTGGCGTTTAGCAAGGTGGGATTGCTGCCCAGTGCCTCAATGACATAACCCCGAGGGGAAAGCGTCACGCGCGCCTGGTGGCGTGATGAGTACGGGTCGTTGATGGAGACCGCGCACTCTAGGGACCGACCGATCTCAAAGGTCTCCCCTTCGACCTTGATGACGGACACCTTCTCATTCGACGTATTCAGAACAATGAAACGAATTGTGGCCACGATGGATTTATAGATGATGAGATGAGATGGAAAAGCTTACCAGATTCTCCGTTTATACCGAAACCGACCGCAAAGAGTGGCTGGTTATTTTAATTCCCGTCACCGAGAGTAGCCCCTCATGACCATGATTATTCTTGCCTACGCTACCCTCGGGGCCTTTGCGGGGGTGCTTGCCGGTCTCCTGGGGGTTGGGGGCGGCCTGGTGATTGTGCCGGTATTGGTGTTTCTATTCCAAGGCCAAGGGATAGACCCGACGGTGGTGGTCCACCTTGCGATTGGTACTTCGCTGGCGACCATTGTTGTTACCTCCCTTTCTTCCATCCGCGCCCATCACCGTCGTGGAGCGGTATTGTGGCCGGTGGTATACGAACTCACGCCTGGGATTGTAGTAGGGACTTGGCTGGGGGCTGAGGTGGTACACCTGCTGCCGACGGTAGCGCTTAAAATTATTTTTGGGCTGTTCGAACTGGCAGTAGCAGCGAAAATTGGTTTCGGGCTGCGTCCCAGTCCCCATCGCCGGCTACCGGGGCGGGTCGGGATGAGCGGGACCGGAAGCTTGATTGGTTTTATCTCGGGGATCATAGGGATTGGCGGAGGAACCCTCACCGTACCCTTCCTGGTATGGTGCAATACTCCAATTCGGAACGCGGTAGCTACTTCTGCCGCCTGTGGGATGCCCATCGCTGTAGCGGGCAGTCTGGGCTTCGTCGCTACCGGTTGGTCGGTGGCCGTGCTTCCCCTTTACAGTACAGGCTATGTTTATTGGCCGGCCTTGGTTGGTGTGACCGCGACCAGTATGCTCACTGCCCCGTTGGGTGCATGGCTTGCTCATACCCTACCCACTACCTTGCTTAATCGTTTTTTCGCCCTATTCCTGTTCGTCCTCGGGGTGCGGATGTTGCTGTCGGTCTGAGAGGGGGATAAATTTTCTTTTGCATCGCAGGGGGACGCTCGGTAGGTCCTATCACACCTCCCGGTCTTGCCTGTAACATTCACCACTTGTCTCTTGCCCTTACCCAACCTTTCCCGTGTCCATGTCTTCCCGACCCAGCGTCACCGTCGGCCTCTCCGTCGGTGTTGATTCTTTCATTGCTGCGCTCCCGCCACACCAGGATGGAGCGCCGTTGGCCATATCGTTCGGTACGGTACGGCAAGGACAGCGAGAAATATCCTACTTGTCGGAGCGTATGGCATGAGTGGGAATCGAGATACCGATGTGATTCGTGATCGGACCCTGGCGCTGGCGGGGTTGCTTCAGGTGACGTTCCTGGTCCAACAGATGGCGCGGCAGGGGACGATCTTGGAGGAGGAGGCGGCCTTTCAGGCCAGTATCGAGAGCATCTTTGCCACGGATGCCGATACCGTGGATGAGGTCTATGGCGGGGTCGCGGGACTGGCCTTGGGTCTGCGTCTGGTGCGCCACCATCTCGGTGGTACGACCGAGATGCCCACCACACCGGCCGATCGGGAACGGATCGGCTATTTCTTTTCTCTCCTCAGGTTGGAGCGCCAGCTCCAGCACCATCCCGCCATGCTGACGCGCATCGGTGCGGGCATTGAGTTGGCCCGTAACCAGGCGCGACACCTGCCCGTCTTCCATCCCGATATCGTGGCGGGCCTTGCTGGTCTCTATACGGAAACAATCTCTACCCTTGATTTCCGGATCATGGTCTCTGGGGACCAGAAGCACCTCTCGCGTCCCGATAATGCTAATGTCGTCCGTGCCTTGCTCCTTGCCGGGGTGCGTTCGGCGGTGTTGCTGCGTCAACGCGGTGGGCGACGGTGGATGCTGCTGCTGCATCGCCGCGCCTTCTTGGAGACAACGTCGGAATTGCTGAAGTTTCTTATCAGCTAACCCCGCGTCGCTTCGTTACCTAACACTCCGCCGATCTTCCTGCATCCCATGAATTTCCTGGTCACCGAATTGCTTGCCGCTGTCCTTACCGCCTGGGTTCGTCTCTTTCTCACCGAAATGGTCTCGGTCGGGTCTTCCTAATGGCAGCGATTCCAAGTCCCCGTGCCGCAGCAGCGGTAGTCTTGGCACAAGTCATCGGTGCCGGGCGCTCTCTCACCGAAGTCTTGGCCACCATCCCTCTTCCGCTCGCTGCCCGCGATCGTGCCTTGACCCGAGAGTTGTGTTACGGCGTGCTCCGCCATGGCCTGCTGTTGGATGTCGTGTTGCGGTCGTTGGTACGGCGTCCGTTGAAAGAACAGGACCCGGTGTTGCGCGGTCTGTTGCTCTCCGGTTTGTATCAACTCGTCCACCTGAAGACGCCTCCCCACGCGGCGGTGGGTGAGACCGTGGCGGCTACGGCTGAACTTGGCCAACCTTGGGCCAAGGGTTTCGTCAACGGGGTGTTGCGTGCCTTTCAGCGGGATTCAAGCACTCTGCTCAAGCGTGCTCGACATACCAACCCGGCCGCTGCCAGCGGCCATCCCGCGTGGTGGCTGGCCGCCCTCCAAACCGCTTATCCCGAACACTGGACGGCGACGATAGCGGCTGACAACGAGCATCCTCCGCTGGTGCTACGGGTCAATCGCCGTCGGACCACTTCGGCCGACTATCTCGCTGAACTCTCCGCCGCTGGTATTGGTGCCTCTCCCCACCCTTTCGCCCCGGAAGCCGTGGTCCTTGATGAACCACGGGCGGTTGAGGAGATCCCGGGCTTTCGTGAAGGTCGGGTCTCGGTCCAAGATGCCGCTGCTCAATTCGCCGCCTCTCTGTTGGAGGTGGGTCCGGGACAGCGAGTATTGGATGCCTGTGCCGCCCCTGGGGGTAAGACGGGGCACCTGCTGGAGATTGCCCCACCCGATGGTGAAGTATGGGCACTGGACCGAGACGAGACGCGGCTGGCGCGGGTCAAGGATAACCTCGCACGCCTGGGTCTTACGGCGCATCTGGTGATCGGGGACGCTACGAGCAGTGCAGACTGGTGGGATGGTCGCCCGTTTGATCGCATCCTGCTCGATGCCCCCTGCTCCGCTACCGGCATTGTGCGGCGCCACCCCGATATCAAGTGGCTGCGTCGTGTTACCGATATCCCCAACTTGGCCGAATACCAGCGACGTTTGGCCGAGTCGCTGTGGCCGTTGCTCATCCCCGGTGGGGTATTGCTGTACGCCACCTGCTCGGTCTTGACGGCGGAAAACGCGGGGATGGTTCAAAACTTCCTAGCGGCTCATCCGGATGCCCAAGAGCGGCCACTCTCTGTCCCCTGGGGGCTGGCCCGTACCGTCGGCCGCCAAATCCTACCGGGTCAAGACGGCATGGATGGTTTCTATTATGCTTGCCTCACGAAGACCCCTTCTTTTTGATCAATTTTGACTTTCGGATTAAAAAGGAAAAGATCTTTTTTCTTTTTGATCCGAAAGTAAAAATATAAACATATAAAGATATTTCTGCCCCCATGGTCCTTCGCAACCTTTTATATCTGCTGGTCCTGCTCGCGTGGGGGATCTCGGCCCCAGGGGCGGAGTTGGGCGGATTTCAGGTACGTAGCGCCTCTACCTCGTTGGTGAACGGTGTCTATCAACTTCAGGCACGCTTGGAGTTGAATTTGAGCGATGAGATCTTGCAGGCCCTGGAGAGCGGTGTTCCCATCACCCTGGTATTGGACATGGAGATAGGACGTAAGCGTCGTTATTTTCTTTGGAACGAAGCGGTCGCCACGTTGGAACAGCGCTATCGCTTGGAGTTTCACTCATTGACCGAGCAGTATCGGGTTACCAACCGCAATACCGATGTTCGAGAAACCTATCCCGACCTTGATCATGCTCTGCGCGCTATCGGTGAGATCGATGATCTTCCGATGCTGGACCGCCGATTGTTGAACGGTCGGGAACGCTATGAGGTGGGTCTGCGGGTACGTCTGGACATTGAATCGCTGCCAGCGCCCCTCCGATTGGTAGCCTACGTCTCGCCCAGTTGGCGTTTGGTGAGTCCTTGGTATTTCCGGCCCCTGGTCCTCGATCCGCCATAGTGAATCCATGGTTGGTGCCCAGGTAGACAAATCGGTATGGGGCCTTCTGCACGAGGGAAAAGAAAATTGTGATTGCTGTTCCCCAAAAGCATACCGTTTTACCCGTGGTAGCCCTTTCCTCGCTGATGTTGGTGGCCCTTTACCTACTCTCGGCGGCGACCCAGGACACCGCCGAGTTCGGGCGCCTCTATGCCTGGCTCATCATTATCAATGCGGTGCTGCTGATCGTCCTGGTGGTGTTGATCGGGACCAATGTGTACCAACTCGTTGCGCAGTACCGGGAAGGCGCCATTGGGTCGCGGATGACGCTACGTCTGGCGGCGGTGTTCGTGGTGTTGTCGTTGGTCCCGGCAAGCACGGTGTACTATTTTGCCCAGGGTTTTTTAGATCGCGCCATTGACAGCTGGTTTGACGCCCGCATCGGTAAAACCTTGGATGAGAGCCTAGACCTGGGACGCACTGCCATGGATGCGGCAATGCGTGAGCGACTGAGACAGGTCACCCGGCTTGCTACGGAACTCTCCGATACTCAGGATCGCCTGACGGTATTAACCCTGGACGATCTGCGCAGTCGTAGCGGGGCTACCGAGCTGACGCTGGTCACTCCCAGCGGTGAGTTCGTGGCCGCCAGTCACGCCGATCCTACGGTGGTGTTGCCCCATCGTCTGAGTGAGACCGTGCTCCAACGGGTACGTCAGGACAATTCCTACGTTGGTCTGGCCCCGGAGCCGGGGACGGGTACCGGGATGCAGGTGCGGGTGGCGATCAAGGTATTCACCACCACACCAGTGATGGGGAATACCAGTCTAGTCCTCCATGCCTTGTTTCCGATTGCCGAGCGGCTCTCGGCGCTGGCTACCAGCATCCAGGGGGCCTACGACCAATATCGGGAACTGTCCTACCTACGTCAACCGCTTAAGTTCAGTTTCTCGTTGACGCTTGCGCTGGTGCTGGTGTTGTCATTGGCGATGGCGGTGTGGGCGGCCTTCTTCTCGGCCCGGCATCTGGCTGCGCCGGTGTCGAACCTGGCCCGCGCGACCCGTGCTGTAGCTGCCGGGGATTACGATGTCCGACTACCGGCACCGGCCAATGATGAGTTGGGGCTGTTGGTCGCCTCCTTCAACGACATGATCGAAAAGATCGCCCTGGCCAGAGATGCCGCCCGTCGCAGTCAGGTCCAGGTGGAAGGGCAACGCGCCTACCTGGAGGCGATTCTTGCCCACCTTTCTTCGGGGGTGGTCACCCTCGATCTTCAACGCGTGCTGCGTAGCGCCAACCGGGCAGCCGGCCAGATTTTGTCGGTAGATCTGGACCATGGGTTGGTCTTGGAGCATCTGACCATGGATCGTCCCCATCTCGCCCCCCTGCTGGAGGTGCTGGAGTCCCATCTCGCTGCCGGGACCGCAGATTGGCGCCAAGAGGTGACCCTAAGCCGACCTGGAACAGGGCGCCAGGTATTGATGTGCCATGGGACGGTCTTGACCGAACTGACCGGGATGGAACAGGGCCAGGTAGTCGTGGTGGATGACATCACCACTCTTCTCCAAGCCCAGCGCGCCATGGCCTGGAGTGAGGTGGCGCGACGGTTGGCCCACGAGATCAAAAATCCGCTTACGCCCATCCAGCTCTCCGCTGAGCGCCTGCGCCACAAATATCTCAAGCGTATGAGTCCGGAGGATGCGGAAATCCTCAACCGTCTCACCCACACCATCATCCAGCAGGTGGAGGTGATGAAGGAGATGGTGAATGCCTTCTCCGAGTATGCCCGTACCCCCAAGATGGAACCTCGCCCGTTGTTGCTCAACACGGTTATCAGTGAGGTGATGGACCTTTATCGCGGTCACGAAGGCCCGACGCTGGTATTGGAGTTGGAGCCGGATCTGCCGTTGTTGGAGGCCGATCCAGGACGGCTACGTCAGCTTCTCCACAATCTGATTAAAAATGCCTTGGAGGCCTCGGCCGGAACAGAGCAGCCTCGGATTACCCTGCGGACCCGCAATTTGTACGAAAATGACTGTCGTTGTGTAGAGTTGCGGGTGGAAGATAGTGGCCCTGGGATCCCGGAGCACATTATGGAGCGTTTATTTGAACCCTACGTGACGACCAAGATTCGGGGCACGGGTCTGGGGTTGGCCATCGTCAAACGCATCATTGAGGAGCATGGAGGTTGGATCTGGGCGGAAAATCCCGTCGATGGCGGGGCGGCCATTGTGGTACGGCTGCCGGTATTGGAAGATGAGGGCATCAAAAAACGTGTCCCAGCGGCACTGCCGGCCCCGGTGATCGAGGTGGTTGTTTAGATGTTTATAGTTTTTACTCAGTTAAAATTATTTCAAAGGAATCAAATCAAAATCGTTTCCATGTTTCTGGATTGAGACTCGAAAAATGATAAAAACAGATAACGATCATCTTGCAACTGGCTCCATTCTCTCTCATTACCGAATTGAACGGGTGATTGGACGGGGCGGATTCGGAATTACTTACCTTGCTGAGGATATTACCGATCAAACCAAAGTGGCGATCAAAGAATATTTCCCTGTAGCAGTAGCAACGAGGGAAACTGATGGTCGGGTGTGCTCGAAAAGCTTGGCGGAAAAAGATGTTCATCAATTTGATTGGGGGTTGACTCGCTTTCGTAAGGAAGTGTTGACTCTGGCGAAGTTTGATCACGAAAATCTTGTTCCTGTTTTATATTTTTTTGAGGCCCTTGGTACGGTGTATATGGTGATGCCGTTTGTTGAGGGAGAAAGCTTGAAGTTATATCTGTTCAAGCATTCAGTAATAACGGAGCAGGAACTGTTGAAAATAGTGTTGCCGTTGTTGGATGGGTTGGAAACGATGCATCGGGTAGGATATCTACATCGTGACATTAAACCGGATAATATTCTCATTCGTGAAGATGGCCGTCCGATGTTGTTGGATTTTGGATCTACGCGCCAGGCAATGGGTGCGAGGACTCCGGCCATGACGGTAGTGTTGACTCCAGGATATGCGCCGATTGAACAGAGCTATCAAGATAGTAGTAGACAGGGGCCATGGACGGATATCTTTTCGATGGGCGCTGTCATGTATTATGTGGTAACGGGAAAAAAACCAACTCCGGCAACGTCCCGAATCCTTGCTGTGAGCGAATCGGAGCCGGATCCGTTGCCGTCGCTTTTGGATATCGGCAAAGGAAAATACCGAAAACAGTTTTTGTCGGCGATCGAACATGCCCTGCGGGTGTCGGATAAAGATCGGCCAAGGACGGTGGATGAGTGGAGGAAGGAGTTACTAGGAGAGAAGGAAATTCCGCTCAGAGAAAAAGCGAATGATTCCGCAATAGTTGGAGCAGAGAGGAAAATTATTAGTGGTCGAGTAGTGAAGGTTATGTTGCTGGGATTAGGCGCATTATTGGGAATGGGTCTTCTAGTGTGGAACGGTGCTTGGCTGATGATTCAACTGGCGGAAGATAAACGAATCTCCGAAGAGCCTCACCAATCGTTGTCCTCCCCGTCGCTGGTGGCATCGCAGTCGTTCGAGCCGGAGATGGTATCGATTCCGGCGGGAAGTTTTATGATGGGGTCACCGACCAGTGAGTGGGGGCGCGATGATGACGAAGGACCGGTTCCTAGAGTAGGGGCAGGGGCGATTATTCCGGGGGAGTATAAAGTAACAGTGGGTAAGTTCTTTCTGGGTAAATATGAAGTAACGGTAGGTGAGTTTCGTGCGTTTGTCTCTGCCAGTGGTTATCGTACGGAAAAAGAGTGTTTTAACTGGGATGCTTCTTCCAACCAATGGATAACTCAAATGGATGGAGATTGGCGTAATCTGGGATTTCCACAAACCGATCGCCATCCTGTTGCTTGTGTCAGTTGGAATGATGCACAGGCATATACTCGTTGGCTTTCGAAAAAAACCGGTAAATCTTATCGGTTGCCAACTGAGGCGGAATGGGAGTATGCCGCACGCGCAGGAACAACGGCACTGTGGTATTGGGGAAAAAATGAAAAGTCCGCCTGTCAGTATGCAAATGTTGCGGATGAAACGGTTGGGCCAAATGGTTACGTCTGGATTGAGAAAGGAGAATGTAATGATGGATATTTTTTCAGTGCACCAGTGGGAAGCTTTCGGCCGAATGGTTTTGGCTTGTATGACATGCTGGGGAATGTGTGGGAGTGGACTTGCTCTGAGTATGGAGAAAAATATGCAGGAAAGGAACAAGAATGCTCAAGCAATAGTGATCAAGGTGGCGGTAAGCGTGTTCTGCGCGGCAGTTCCTGGTCCAATGGATTGTGGCTCATGCGCGTAGCCGATCGCGAAAAATATTCGCCGCATCTTCGGTATGGGAATCTCGGTTTTCGCGTGGCTCGAGATTAACAGACCATTTCACTGCCCCGAGATCCCCCTCGGCATCACTCCCCGCCGGCATCCGGTGGGTCATCGGCATCGGGTAAATCTTCGGGCAGTCCCCGGCGGTAGCGGTGCCACAACCAGACTCCCAGGAAGCTGGAGATCACGAATAACGCAATACTGAGGCCGGTACGTAGGCCGGGGTCGAGGTTAAAGCCAGACCCCAATAAGGCGAAGACCAGTGTTTGCGGGAGATAACCCAGGGCCGAACCGATAAAAAATGGCACTGAGCGTACCCCGGAAATACCGCCCGCCAAGTTGGTGGCAAGGTTGTTGGTAAAAGGGGAAAGCCGCAATACCAAGGTCATGGTTAGCGTATGGCCGGCCAGAAAATCGTCAATTTTTTTGATACGATGCGGAAAATGCCGGACCAGAAAACTACGTCCCATCAACCGAGCATATTGGAAGGTAGCGATAGCCCCGGTTAGGGTCGCAATCAACGCCAATCCTGTGCCCATGGCGAAACCGAAGGCATAGCCGGCAAGAAAACTCAGCACCTGGCGGGGTAGGCCGATGGCGGTAAAGGCCGTTCCAACCATTACGAATAGCGCTCCACCAGCCACGCCACGACCACGTACCTGTGAGTCGATCCAGCCCGTCTCGAATAATGTATTGATCCCCAAACGTTGCAGCAGAAATCCGATTGATACCAGCGTCGCAATCAGTACCAACCCCCGCCACAGGAAAGGCGCAGTGCGTGCAAAGAAGTGTGCGGGCGGATCTTCGGAGCTAGCGGGTTTATAGGGCTCACTACACAGTTCACTCATGACGAGATACCTTGATTATCCGATCGGATTCGACGATGACTCCGATCGGAAAAACATCCGTTTTCCGATAAGAGCGCGGATGGTTATGATGGTGAGTATGATTAGGCAAGCTGACGTGCCAACAACGTTACCGGATGCATCACTTCCACGGTAATTCCCGCTTTGCGTGCCCCTTGGGTAAGATGTAAGGCGCAGCCCAGATTGGAGCTGACGAGGATATCCGGTGCTGCTTCACGTAGCGCCGCGATTTTATCCGCACCTAGGGCACGGGTCAGCGCGGATTCAGTCAACAAAGCAGCACCGGCGCCGCCGCAGCACTGGTGGTTGTTGGGCAAGGGGATCACCGTGATCCCTGGGATACGGCGCAAGAGCGTGTAGGGACCTTGGGGTTGGCACAGGGCATTGGCAAGTGAACAGGGATCGTGGACTGCCACCCGTGCCGGTAGTGGGCGCAGTGTAACCTCTTCAGGCCAGGGGATCCGGGCGAGAAATGTACTGATGTCTACTACTTGTGGTAGCGGAGGTAGGGATTCTCCGGCAATAATCGTGTCCTGATGGGTGGGATATTCGGCGAGGGTCGCGCCGCAGCCACTGGCCGTAGTTACGATGGCTTCCTGTCCGGTGCCGACAAATGCCTCCAGATTCGCCCGGATCAGACGCTGGGCACCCGCAGCATCGCCGCTGTGAAGATGTAAAGCGCCACAGCAGCCTTGTCGGGGCGGGACATCTACGCCATATCCCAGGTGGGTGAGTACGTGCAATGCGGCCTCTAGGGTGGTGCGGTCTATGACCCCGGTGATACAACCGATAAATAGGGCGACTCGTCCCCGCTCCGGGCCACTTGCCGGATAGTGCGAACGAAAGGGACGCGGTGGGAGGAGCGATGGGAGCATCCGGGCGAGCCGTCCCAAGCCGAAAAGAGGGGCAAGGTAGGCAAGGCCGGTACGCTGGAGTAGATACAGTACCCATCCTAGGCCGCGCAATCGGCGCGGACGGGCGATCAAGCCCTCCAACAGTACGCGGCGGATAAAACGACTGGTGGGGGAGGGGGGATCCGTCTGAAGGAGTAAGGCACGCCCGGCGTCGATGAGGCGGCCATAGGGTACCCCCGAGGGACAGACTCGCTCACAGGCCCGGCATACCAGGCAACGCTCCAGGTGGGCGTGGAGGCGCGGCGAGGGCGGCAGATCGCCGCTGGCCAGTGCCGTCATGAGGGCGATGCGCCCACGTGGTGATTCTCCCTCCTCTCGGTTTTTGAGGTAGGTAGGGCAGTAGGCTAGGCACATCCCGCACATCACACACCGATCCGCCTCCTGCACAGGAAAGAGGGTGGCCGAGGGAGGATGGGGTGTGGATTCGGGGGGATTCATGGAGACAGCGATGGGAAAAACGACAGACCAGCAATGTTACCCCAAGTCGGCGCATCCTTCCCGCCAACCTTCGTGGGCGAGTAGCCAACGTTTGATGTCGGGGCGCCCGCGACTGCCGGCACCGCCGTAGCCGCCGAGACTGTTTGCTGCTACTACACGGTGGCAGGGAACGACGATGGGTACGGGATTGGCCCCACAGGCTCCGCCTACGGCTCGCGCCGAGGTCCCGAGTTGTTGGGCCAAGTTACCGTAGGTCAGGACCTGTCCGGGCGGGATGGTCCGTAGCGCCTCCCACACCCGGTGTTGAAAGGGAGTCCCGCGACCTGCCAAAGGCAGGTCACAAGGGGAAAGGGGGTCGGCGAAGTAGGCGTGCAACACCTCAACTACCCGTATTGCAATGGCGTCCGTCGGTGACCGTTCGGGACCGGGCGGTAGAAAATCCAAGGTGGTCAAGGCGCCATCCTCCAGACGTATGCCGAGCAGGCCCAACGGGGAGGAAAAGGTAATGTCGTAATTTTTGCTCATCTCGCCACCACTTTTTGAAGGCCTCGCCTTCTGGGAAAACCTAGCAAACGCTGGAATCAGCCATCTGAAAATGCGACACCTTTTTGACAACGACCGTGAGTGTTACTTGGTTCCAACCCGCTTCCTCATGTTTCTCAGGCCGGCCGAACGTCTCTTGGCCCTGTCGCAGGTCATCGCCTCTTTCGGGTCGGCCGAGCGTCATCTAACCCTGGCTCTCATTATTGCCTTGCTGGTGCATCTCCTGGTGATTTTTCTGGTGGGGTTTGATCTCCCCAAGCGTGTCCAGAATTCCCCTCCCTCCCTGGAAATTATCTTGGTGCATCGGCGCGCCCCGGCTCCTGTCAAAGACCCGGACTATCTTGCAGAGGTGCATCAACAAGGCGTGGGCACAACGGCAGAGGCGGTACGTCCCGCCAATCCCATCCCTGCTGCTAGCCAGGTAGAACCTGTCATCTCAGCACCGGCATCCGCCTCTCCCTCAATCACTACTCCGAGTACCGAACCACGCCGTAGCGTAGTGGTGGAGGTCCGCCATGCTCCACCATCAGTTCCCAAAGCAGCGACGGCAACCCCCCCCCATCGCGAAACTGCACTGTCGGCCCCTCCATTGAACACTGGGGAACGACACAACGCTGCTGCACTGGTGGCCAGCGGGATGGAGATTGCCAGCCTTGCCGGTGAGTTGTCCCCCGACTTGCGGAGTACCTCCCGACGTCCTCGGAGTAAATACATCAGTGCCAGTACCCGCGAGTATAAATATGCCGCTTACATGGAGGCATGGCGGGCCAAAGTGGAGCGTATCGGTAATCTCAACTATCCCACCGACGCCCGACGTCGTGGGATCTACGGTAGCCTGATCCTGGATGTAGCCTTAGGCGCCGATGGTGGGGTTCGTGATATCAGCGTGGTCCGTAGTTCTGGACACAAGCTGTTAGACGATAACGCCATCCGTATCGTCCAATTGTCTGCTCCTTTCGCCCCATTTCCGCCGGACATCCGTAAAGATACCGATATTCTACACATCACCCGGACCTGGCAATTCCGTGAGGGCAATCTCTCTAGTAAGCCCTGATTAAACCTACGGTATTGGTACTGCCGCCAAAAGGTGACGAACTACCTGAGCGCCACCCTCTCCGCCGCTACTGGTGGGGGCGAGGCGATGCGCCACCACGTGGGGGAGCACGGTTTGGAGGTCTTCGGGTAGAACATAGTCACGTCCGGCGAATAGTGCCCAAGCCTGGGCGGCGCGCATCAGGGCGAGTCCCGCCCGGGGCGAAAGGCCGAGGGCGAAGCGGGGATCGCGGCGGGTATGTTCGAGGAGGGCCTGGAGGTAATCCAGAAGAGGGTCGGAGACGTGGATCTCCGGCACCCGCCGTTGGACGGCGGCAAGTGCCTGGGGCGACATGGCGGGAGTCACTTGTGTCAGCAATTCGCGTCGATCGCGGCCACGTAGCAGGGCGCGTTCCGCTGCACGGTCGGGATAACCCAAATCGATCCGCATCAGGAAGCGGTCAAGCTGAGACTCCGGGAGGGGAAAGGTACCGATCTGGTAGGCCGGATTCTGGGTAGCGATGACAAAAAAAGGTTCAGGTAGGGGCCGGGTCTCACCTTCCACCGTGACCTGATGCTCTTCCATCGCCTCCAGCAAGGCGCTTTGGGTCTTTGGGGTAGCGCGGTTGATCTCGTCGGCCAGGATGAGCTGGGCGAAGATGGGGCCGGGGTGAAATTCGAAGCGCCGGTCTTCACGGTTGTAGACGGCACCACCCAGGACATCGCCCGGCATCAGGTCGGAGGTGAACTGGATGCGGTTGAAACGCAGGCCCAGCGTTTTGGCAAGCACATGGGCGAGTGTGGTCTTGCCCACGCCAGGGAGGTCTTCGATGAGTAAGTGTCCGCCGGCGACCAGACAGACCAGTGCCAAACGGATCTGGTGATCTTTGCCGAGGACCACCTTTCCGGCCTGTCCCGCTACCTGGGAGAGGGCATCACGCAGTGTTGGCAGTTCGTCACGATCGAAGGGACTGCCCCTTCCTTCTCCCCCACTACTGTCCATAGGCCGCCGTTTGGTTTCCACGTCAAACTCCGGGGCGTTGTAAGCCCGCTTCGACTCGTTTCCGGGTGGCGGTATTGGTGAGCAGTTCGACGAGGGTCAGTGCGAAATCCATGGCAGTACCGGGACCACGGGAGGTAATCACCTGGCCGTCGCGGACCACGGGCGCATTCACTAGGGTGGTGTTGGTGAGCCTGAGCGGCTCCAGGACTCCTGGGTAGGCGGTGGCGCGTTTTCCTGCAAGGAGTCCGGCTTCCGCCAAAACCTTGGGGGCGGCACACACGGCGGCGGTAAAACGTCCGCTGCCGGCCATGTGTTGAAGCAAGGTGATCACCCGAGCATCCTGTGCCAAGTGGTCGGCACCGGGCAGGCCACCCGGTAGGACCACCATGTCGTATTCCCGGGAGAGTGCTGTGTCGAGGTCGGTGTCGGGGATATGAACGGTCGCGCGACTGGCACGTACCGGGCCGGGGTGGAGGCCCGCACTGACCACCTCAATGCCGGCACGACGCAAGAGGTCGATGATGGTAATGGCCTCCAGCTCTTCAAAGCCGGGGGCAAGGGGAACGAGTACGCTTGGCATGGTATTCTGACCTTTTGCCACAAGGAAAATAGGAAAAGTTAGTTGGATTGGTCCGGATCGATACCGAGCGCCCGCAACTGTTGCACCAATCGTTCAGCACGTTGGCGTTCGGCTTCGGCGCGTTGGTGCTCGACTTCGGCACGTTGACATTCGGCCTCGGCGCGTTGTTTTGATTCGAGAAAGGTCTCAAACCGTCGTCCGTCTGGTTTGTATACGACAAGGTCAATACCTTCTAGATAAAAACGTATGCCCAGCCGAGGACTTATCCAGCCGATCATATTTGGTATTTTTACCAAGTAAGTATCTTGACGTATCCAACCATTGAGAATGCCTCGATCGGGATCGTGCAGGTAGTATTCCTCAACACCATAGTGTTCATAAAATTGAAGCTTTTTTTGCATTTCGGCGGTCGTATTGCCCGGCGAAAGTATCTCGAACACTACCTGAGGGGGGATGTGGTCCTCGCGCCATTGCTGATAAGAACCCCGGTCGCCGGGAGGGCGTCCGAATACGATCATGACGTCTGGTGCCACTCGGATCTTGTTACTTCCCTCTACCGGGTACCAGAGCAGATCGCCAGCCACAAAAACATCGGGCCGGTCAGCAAACATGGCAGCAATTTCACCCTGGAGGGTGACAATAATACGAAATTGCCGGGTATTGTCGGCCATGGGTTTTCCATCGCTGTCAGGATAAACGATCTCTTTTCGTGAAAGGGGAGGGGTAGGCCGCGGAATTGCAACAGATCGCGCTCGCGGCGAGGCGGTTGGAGATATCGCGGTTGCAGTAGTTGCCATCTTTACTCTCCGATAATCAGCTCTTCTTTCGTCGTGATTCTCAAGTAAGAGGAGATTCCTCAGTCGTCCGTGTCCACCAGCGCCTCCACGGTCAGAGTACGCAGGCGCTCCATAGGCAACAGCCTCTCCTCAATCTTTACGCGGTCTACAAAATTTTCCACGCCAACAGTAACTTCGCCCATTGGAATTTCCTTGGTTAGATTACTTTTTTATATTCAAAATACCTTCAACGCCCGGTAACGGACCATAAGGGTTGTGTGCCTGTAGCAATGCGGGTTCTGCGGCACGGCGGGCAACGATGGCGGAGACGGGCGTCAAACGTACGCCCAATGCCGAAAGGCGAGGCAGCATCTCCTCCAATACCTGGAGTGTCGCTGGTCGCGGATGAGCGATTCCCAAAGCGGTCCCCTGGACCCGTGCCAAGGCCACGAGGCGGGCAAATTGGGTACGCACTGCGGCAGGTTGAGCGGTATTGTCCAAAAATAGGTCGCGACGGGTCGCGGAGAGTCCCGCCTTTTGAGCAGCATCCAAGGCGACGGTGGCGGGCGTCGTCCGGCTGTCGATGAAAAATAGATGGTTGTGGTGTTTGATTTCGGCCATGACCCAGGCCATGGCTACAGGTTGCCGGGTCAACAGGCTCCCCATATGGTTATTCACGCCACGGACATGGGGGATCAGCGCGAGGTCCGCATCCAATATACGGGAAAGCTCCGTTTGACTCATGGTATGGAGGAGCCCCCCAGGACCGAGAGACATGCCGTCCTGGGATTCCATGGGGAGATGCAGCATCACCTCTTTACCGGCACGATGCGCTGCTTCCGCCAATGGGGCGGCGTAGGGGGTATGGGGAAGGATGCTGCACGCCACCGGTCCGGGAAGGGCGGCAACCCGCAGACCTGGGCCAAGCACATAGCCCAGGTCATCAATGACCAGACTGATAGCGGGGGTGGGCGTCTCCGCTATCGTCATCACTGTCCAAAACGTGAGCAACAGCCCTGTCATCAGCGGTCCTGCTCTCCCTTTCAAGCCCACGACCGCCCGCCATGCTGCGTCCCAAATCCAGGCCGCGCCCATGATGGACAGCCGTTTGCCGAGTCTTCCCGCGTCAGTTCGAATCGACCCGCGTCTGGACGAGAGACATCCCCTTGAGCAGGTTCAATGCCTCGTAGACCGGGAAATCCTTAGTCAGGGGCTCATCACCTTCGCCAGGCTTATGGGATTTGCTGCTGCTGCCTTCCTTGCCCTCTTTACCTTCTTTGCTTTCTTTGCCCTTCTTATCGAGGACACCATTGGAGAGGTGGTGGGTAAGGTCGGATTCCTTCAGGGACAACGCATCGTTATCGCCTGCGGAGGCTACCTTGACATTCTCCAAGACGATGTCGGGTTGGATGCCCTCAGCCTGGATCGAACGCCCGGATGGCGTGTAATAGAGGGCGGTGGTGAGCTTGAGTGCGGTATCTCCACCGGTCATGGGCAGAATGGTCTGTACTGAGCCTTTACCAAAAGTCTTCTGACCCATGACGACGGCACGGTGGTGGTCTTGCAGCGCCCCCGCAACGATCTCCGATGCGGAAGCGGAGCCGCCGTTGACCAGTACGACGATGGGCGCACCCTCCAGAAGGTCGCCTGGGTTGGCCTTGAAGCGCAACTGGGAATCCTTGACCCGACCCTCGGTATAGACCACCAGCCCCTTCTCCAGGAAGGCATCGGAGACGGCGACCGCCGCGCTCAATACCCCTCCGGGGTTGTTGCGTAGGTCGATGACCAGGCCTTTGAGCTTGCCATCGTTGTCGTGCTTGAGTTTATCGACCTCTTCCACCAGGTTGCTCTCGGTCTGGGCCTGGAATTGGGTGATGCGGACGTAGCCGTAACCGGGTTCCAGTGTCCGCGACTTGACGCTCCTGACCTGGATAATATCGCGTTTGATCTTGAGTTTGAGCGGCTTTTGCTGGCCCTCGCGGACGACCGTGAGCAGGATCTCGGTACCGGGTTGGCCGCGCATCATTTTTACCGCCTCGGTCAGGGTCATGCCTTTTACCGGGGTATCGTTGAGACGAATGATCAGATCACCCGCCTCAATGCCGGCATGACTGGCAGGGGTATCGTCGATGGGAGAGATGACCTTGACGAAACCATCTTCCATTCCGACCTCAATGCCGAGTCCTCCGAACTGACCGGAGGTACCCACCTGCAGCTCTTTGTAGGCATCGGCATCTAGGTAGGCGGAGTGGGGATCAAGGCCGGCGAGCATGCCGCGGATGGCATTTTCCAGCAAAGATTTATCTTCGACGGTCTTGACGTAGTCGTTTTTAATGCGGGCGAAGACCTCCGAAAAGACCCGCAGGTCATCCAGCGGCAGACTCTCCGCGGGAGCGGCGTCGCGTTGGGCGCGCACGCTGTGGCCGAGACCAAGGGACAGACCGAGGACCACACCGGCACCCAGGACGTAAACGCTACGCTTATCGAACATCAATCACTCCAAGGGCCGCTTTCGGCCCACAATACCATTTGGATCTTTCTGCCGGTGCGCGACTGATTCCTGCCCGGTTCGCGAGCATTTTACTAAGTATTTCCCTTATCGGAAATAGCCGCGTTCTTGTGCCCGCCATTCCCACGGTGGCATGGGTTTTCCCTGTGCCCAGAGACCGCGGCGGGTGCTACGGGCCTCCTGCTCGGCAGCGAAGAGGGCTGGATCGTGGGCATACTGACGATAGACCCAGGCGTAGCCCCGACGCACCAGTGCGGCATTTACGTCCAGACTTCCCACGTAGAGCCGCGCCACCACCCGCCCATAGCGGTCACGATCGATGGGTACGATCCGCACCATGCGTCCCCCTACCAGTGCCACCAGGGCCTCGCGTGCCGCCATACCGTAGGGTTGGTCGTGTTCCGGGGCGTCGATCTCGGCAAGGCGTACTCTTACTTGCCGCCACGACGATTGTAGCTCTACGGTATCGCCGTCAATGACCTGTCGTACTTGGGCGGTGTAGGCCGAAGCAGTACCCGCACCCATGACGGTTGCCGGCAGGGTGAAAAGGAGAAGTAGGAAAATGTATCTTCTGCACAACTTTATGCGGGTAGCCATGACGGTTAATCTCAAAGATTCTTTTTCTCCGAGGTCAATTATATAATATATAATGTGGCATCGCTTAAAATCTCAGATTAAGGCAGCCGCATCTAAAATGAAAAAGCTGCCACGGTTTATTAAAACGAAGTTCCTCACAGAAGCCGCTACCAATGAGTCTGCTCCGCACCAAACCCATCATTGCGCACCAACACACTGAACTGTACCGCTGCCTCGGCGCCCTGGATCTCACCTTGCTTGGGATCGGGGCCATTATCGGTGCTGGCATCTTTGTCCTCACCGGTGTGGCGGCCGCTACCAAAGCGGGACCGGCGATTGTCCTCTCCTACGTGCTGGCGGGATTTGCCTGTACCTTTGCCGCTCTGGCCTACGCCGAATTGGCATCTACCCTCGGTGGTTGCGGCAGTGCCTACGGTTATGCCTATACAGGGTTGGGCGAGCTGATCGCCTGGATTATCGGGTGGGATCTCATCTTGGAGTATGGCGTATCAACTCCTGCGGTTGCTATTGGTTGGTCCGGTTATACAGGTAACGGTTTGGCCGCCATGGGACTCACTCTTCCCAACTATCTGCTCCATGCCCCCGGAGAGGGGGGGATCGTCAATCTACCGGCTTTGATCATTATTTTATTGCTGGCGGTCTTGCTCTCTATCGGGATCTCTGTGAGTGCTCGCTTCAATGCCACCATGGTATTTGTGAAACTGCTCGCCATCGTCATTTTTGTCGTGGTCGCGGCGGGTAACGTTGATCCTGCTCATTGGAGTCCATTTCTACCTTTCGGTTGGCAGGGAGTAACCACCGGTGGGGCACTTATCTTTTTCGCCTACATCGGATTTGATGCGGTTTCCACGGCTGCCGAAGAGGCCATCAACCCCCAGCGTGATCTCCCGATTGGGATCCTCGCCTCGCTGGGTGTATGTACCGCAATCTACATGACGGTAGCCGCTCTATTAACGGGCATCGTCCCATATCACACTTTGAACGTGGCCTCTCCGGTAGCGGATGCCTTGCTTCGTCTGGGTCACCGCTGGGCCTCGGGATTCATCGCCGCCGGCGCAATTGCCGGTCTCACTACCGTGATGTTGGTGCTCTACTATGGCCTCACCCGCGTTTTCCTCGCAATGGCCCGAGATGGGTTACTGCCTCCGCTGTTTTCCGTGGTACATCCGCGGACCCGTACTCCAATCCAGATAATCATCGTTGCGGGGGTATTTATGGCCCTCATCGCAGGTTTCATCCCTATCGCCCAGGTAGCGGAGTTGGTCAATATCGGTACGCTGGCTGCCTTTGTACTGGTGTGTTTCGGTGTCATCATGCTGCGTTACACCCATCCTGATCTTCACCGACCGTTCCGTTCTCCCTTGAGCCCCTTGGTGCCAGCCTTGGGCATTGCCTTGTGTCTGTATCTAATGATGAGTTTACCGATGATCACCTGGCTCCGTTTCGGCGTATGGCTTGCCATTGGGTTGGTGGTCTATTTCGGCTACTCTCGGGTACATAGCGTTTTGGCAGCACCTCGCTAGAAATTATGTACACCTTAATTCAATTACAAAGCCGCAGAAAACAAATTCTATCTCTTGCGAGACAGCACGGTGCTTATAATGTCCGTGTTTTTGGATCTTCCACTATTAAAACCGAAAATTTTGGAAGTCATCGAAAAAGAACAATAGAAGGTTTTTGGTTGATCTGTTTCCTCAGTGTTGCTATGAAAGCATCAAGTGGCAGACCGGAGGCCAGAGGATATGTTGGATTTAATCGGATTTGATCAGTTGAGTAAGTTGGCTATTTGTATTTCCCTCCCCCACTTTCTATAATTGCATAGGGAATATTGGTAAGAGGCAGGATTCGGTCTACCGCCCCTAATGCCACCGCTTCCTTGGGCATTCCGTAGACCACACAAGTGGCCTCGTCTTGGGCTACGGTACGGGCACCGGTCTGGTGCATCTCTAAAAGTCCTACTGCGCCGTCGTCCCCCATCCCGGTCATAATGACACCGAGGGCATTGGCGCCAGCGACGCGTGCGACGGAGCGGAATAAGACATTCACGGAGGGACGATGGCGGCTCACCGGCGGACCATCACGTACCTCTACCTGATAACCTCCGGTTGCCGCAGCCACTACCAGCATGTGGCGGCCACCCGGAGCGATCAGGGCACGTCCCGCAGCTACCCGATCACCATCGCAGGCTTCCCGTACTTCTAGGGCGCATAGGCTATCCAGTCGAGCGGCAAAGGCATTGGTGAACCGCTCCGGCATGTGTTGGACGATCACGATCCCCGGCACCTCTCGAGGCAGAGCACGAAGAACGACCTCCAATGCCTGGGTACCCCCGGTGGAAGTGCCGATGGCAACCAGCCTTTCCGTGCCGCGATAAGCGGGATGGCGTGAGGAGATGGGGGGCAGGATGACATCCGCGGAGAGTTTGGGTGGGATAGTCACAGAACGCGCTGACATCGCAGCTAATCGACGGGGATTGGCTCGGGCGGCAGCCTTCACTACCTGGATCAGGGCCGCAGCAGACTCAGTGAGGTACTCATGCAGTCCCATCTTGGGTTTGGCGATTACCTCAACAGCACCCGCTTCCAGTGCCTCCAGGGCAGTCTTGCTGCCGGCCTCCGTGAGGGTGGAACACACCACAACCGGGGTGGGATGCTCCGCCATGATCCGACGCAGGAAGGTAAGGCCATCCATGCGCGGCATTTCGACATCCAAAGTGATGACATCGGGCCATTCCACCTGCATCTTGGCCAACGCAAAAATAGGGTCCGCTGCCGTGGCAATGACCTTGATCTCGGGGTCGGTGCCGAGTACCGCAGACATCACCTGGCGCACAACCGCAGAATCGTCTACGACGAGTACCCGGATTTTTGTCACCAACCTCTCCTCGGTCTTGATATTCTTTTCGGCCACAGACAGGAACCGATTCTCTAATTTTATATATTTTATAAAGGGGGTCAGCGCGCCGGCAAAACCATGGAGTGTTCAGTTCCGCGCCGCAATACGAGGGTCCCGTCACGCATGTCCAGAATTATCTGGCGATGAGTTCTTCCCTCCAGATCTTCGTAGGCGACTGAGAAACCATGGCGACGTAGCAGCAGGCGGCCAAATGCCGCATTGCGTCGGCCGATATCCACCGACCATGCCCGTTCCAGGGTAGTAAACATATTTCCGCCTCCGAATAGTCCTACCTGGTAATCTGCCGGACAGGTGCTGGAATGTTTTATGTCCTTTAAGAACAATGCCATTGCCTCGTCGGCATAGCGTGGATCGAGTGGTCGGCTGCGACTTTTTCCCGGGTCTTCGGGGAGCAGATAATGACACATCCCACCAATCCCCCGTCCCGGGTGCCAAAGAGTAATGGCCACACAAGAACCAAGCAGCGTCCGTAATTGCATCTTCCCCCGCCCAAACCAACGTTCGCCAGGGTAAAGATAATGCTCTGTCATATTAAGTTCGGCCATATTAAGGTGCGCGTTGGTTAGATTACCCATCAGAAATACGGGGCGAGCCGTATCGCGGGCTCCGTTGGGCAAGAGTCACCTTACTAACGCGCCGATTAATAGCAAAAGTAAGCAAAGAACTGTCCAATAAAGAATTCCTGCCGTTATCTTACCGAATATCGAATACCACGCACTTTATTTTTGTTTTTATGTTTTTGGTCAGTCTTTGCTTGACATGATTCCTCTCAACTTGGAAGCTTCACGCCGTGGTTACGGTACGGACCGCAGCCTGCTGGATTAGGGCAGGTACATCCAGGATCAACGCCACTTCTCCGCTACCCAGGATGGTTGCTCCACTGATGCCGGAGAGGCGTCGGAATACCTCTCCCAAGGGTTTGATCACCGTCTGGAATTCTCCTAAAAGTTGGTCGACTACCAATCCCGCCTTGCGTCCACCATATTGGACCACAACCACACTCTGGCGGACCTTGGTTTCGGCTTCGCCCGTGGCGAAGGTTCGGCGTAGCCACAACAACGGTAATACCTCACCGCGTAGGTTGAGATAGCCCCGTCCCTGGTTACCCTGGGCATCGGTGAGATCCAGACACTCTACCACCATGTCCAGGGGGGCGACGTAAAACGCACCGGCAATACCGACCAAAAAGCCGTCGATAATGGCGAGCGTCAGCGGCAGGCGTACCCGTACCACCGTCCCTACCCCTAGTATGCTCTCCACCTCGATGGTGCCACGGAGCCCTTCCACCGCTCGACGCACCACATCCATGCCCACGCCCCGACCCGAGAGGTCGGTTACCTGCGCTGCGGTCGTAAGTCCCGGTTCGAAGATGAGTTGGAGGATCTCGGTCTCGGAAGGCTTGGCGTCATGGCTGACCAGACCCGCCTGGATCGCCTTGGCCAAGACTCGCTTGGTATCAATGCCACGACCGTCGTCGGCAACTTCAATGACGATACTGCCGGAGTCGTGGTAGGCATTGAGGGCAAGTTGTCCCTGGAGCGGCTTACCGGCCGCCGCTCGGTCGCTGGGGCGCTCGATGCCGTGATCGAGGCTGTTGCGCACGAGATGGGTGAGGGGGTCGGCGAGGCGTTCCACCATCGCCTTGTCCAATTCGGTTTCTGCCCCGTTCACTTCCAGTTTCACTTCCTTGTCCAGGTCGCGGGCTAAGTCGCGGACCACCCGTTGAAAGCGTGAAAAGGTTTCCCCGATCTGGACCATTCGTAGGCGCAAGGCTACTTCCCGGATCTCTTCCACCAGGCGCGACAACACCGAAGCAGATTCCATCAGAGTGGCATCTCCCAGACGCTTGGCGGTCAATCCCTGGCTTGCCCCGACGACTACCAATTCACCCACCAGGTCGATCAGTCGATCGAGTTTGCCGGCATCTACCCGCACATGGCGCGCCACCGAGATGGCTTGGTCACGACGCTGCTGCTGGCGGTGCAATGCCGCTTCCACTACTTCCGGTACGGCCAGGGAATTCTCCACGATGACCTCACCCACACGGGGTGGAGATGTTTCATCGCGCCCGCGTTCGGCCTGGAGGCGGAGCGTCTCTTCCAGCTCGTAGGTGGTGAGGGCACCGGTCTTGACCAACATTTCTCCCAGCCGGATGGGGTCTCCCTCGGTCATCTCTTCCAGTGCTACCAGATATTCGCCCACCTGGGCCTGGGGCGGGATAATCCGAATGCGTATCTCATCACGCACGAATTGGAAGGCATCCGCAATGGCCTGTTTGGTGGCGGAGGTTTTGAGGTCCACCTCCAATCCCAAGTAGCAAGTTTCCGGGTCGAAGGCCACTGGCTCGGGCAAGGTATCCCAGATGGCGGTAGCACTGACGACCTTCCCCAGGGTGGCGAGGTAGCGCAGACACGACAGTGGGTCTAAGCCATGGCGCAGCACGTCAGGCCCGAAACGTACCGATAGATGCCATGCCTCATTGGCTACTCGACCTTCTTCACGCTGCACGTTGGCGGATGCTTCTACGGGTAGTGCCGTTGCTGATTCACGTTTAGCCACCCGCCCGCCGGAAGGAACGTAAGGCAGCGTTTCGGTAGCCGGGGCGGACGGCTGACCAGTCTCGCCCATGTAGGTATTCAGTCGGCTTTTAAGATCATTCCCCAGCCGGAGCAATTCCACGCTGGCCTCATCTCCCTTCATTACCGTATCCACCAATGCCCCAAGGTGGTCTTTGCAACGCAGCAGCAGCTCCGCCAAGGGGCGCGCCAGGATCACTTGTCCGTTTCTCATCCGATCGAGTACGTTTTCCACAATGTGGGCAAAATCCACGACCGGCTCGAAGCCGAATATTCCTGCTCCGCCTTTAATGGTGTGGACGGTACGGAACAGGGCATTGAGAATTTCCTCGTCGCGTGGCTGTCCTTCCAGGGCCAGCAATCGCTCTTCCATTTCCGAGAGCAACTCGGTGCTCTCACCGATGAAGGTCTGAAGTACTTGTTCCAGACTCGAGTTGGTCATGAACGCACTCCTTCGGGGGGAAGTACTTCACTGGTGCCGAACCAGCTTAACAATCCGTAGAGGCCAAGCGCCTCCCGCACCGCAGCACTCATTCCCGAGATGCGCAACACCACCTGCCGACGGACTGACTCACGGTGCAACAGCAGCAGCAATTGCACCCCAGAGGTGTCTACTTCGGGCACCGCGGAGAGGTCCAGCACCAATTCTCGGCTGTTTGCCAGCGGCTCCAATAAAGGATCTTTAAGAGCTATCGCGGTATAAATGCTCATTTCTTGTTCGACTTGAAGGGTACAACGGCGTCCCTGCCAATGCGTATTGATACTCATGAGACCTCCGCAAGCGTCAACCTTTATTTTTCTAGTGAGCGATGGCGAGCGTCTGAACTTGGGCTAGTTCTTCTACCGACAAGACCTTTTTGACATCCAACAAAATCACAAAACGGTTATCCACGCGACCCATGCCATGGATAAAATCGGCGCGCACCGATGCGCCGAAAGCCGGTGGCGGTTCCACATTTTCCGGGGAGATATCGAGTACCTCGTTGACCGCATCGACCATTACCCCCATGTCGTGACGGACGTCACCCGTTTCTACCTCCACAATGACAATACAGGTGCGTCGTGAAGGCGTGGTGGGGATGCTGCTGAAACGCACCCCCAAATCGATTACCGGTACCACTTTACCGCGCAGATTGATGATGCCGCGAATGGTCATCGGCATCATGGGGACCCGAGTTACACTGGCATATTCGATGATCTCCTTCACATCCAGGATCCCGAGGGCGTAGGTTTCGCTTCCCACCACAAAACTTAGATATTGCTGCATCTCTGTGACAGCGGCTGCCGCAACGGCCTGTGTTGTCGCCCCGCCCTTGGTCAGGTGGTACATTACCGGTGCCTCCGTTTAAAAATTTTCGAAGTCGGAAAAGTTGTCGACCTTTTTGGCGTTTGCAGACAGGCTTGGAATGGTTTTTATTACGGCCTGGCTGGGGAGCGCCTTATCCGATAATCTGGTGTGGCCTGTCCCTTTATGGGGAGGGGAGGTGGAAACGGTTTTCTCCACGCTCTCTTCCAATTGGAAAAAAGCCATTAATCGATTGAGTTCCGCAGCTTGATTTGTCACTTCTTCCGCCGTCGCCGCCAGCTCTTCCGCAGCGGCGGCGTTTTCCTGCACCGATTGGTCTACTTGACCCATTGCGGCATTCACCTGGGACACCCCACTGGTTTGCTCCCGAGATGCCGCTGCAATTTCCTGGACCAATTCGGAAGTCTTTTCGATTCCCGGTACCAATGCGGTTAACAGGCCTCCCGCACGCTCTGCTACCGCCACGCTGGATTTTGCCAGGGTGCTGATTTCGCGCGCCGCAACTTGACTGTTTTCAGCAAGTTTACGAACCTCCGCCGCGACTACCGCAAATCCCTTGCCGTGTTCCCCGGCCCGTGCCGCCTCAATGGCTGCGTTCAACGCCAGTAGGTTGGTCTTGTAGGCAATGTCTTCAATGAATCCGATCCGTTCGGCAATGCGACGCATCGCCTCAACCGTCTCCGCGACCGCCTTACCGCTCTCCATTGCCTCCTTAGCCGATTTTGCCGCTACCCCTTCGGTGGCCGCGGCGTTGTCCGAGTTTTGTCCGATCGAGGCTGACATCTGCTCTAGCGAGGCCGAGGTCTCCTCGACACTTGCCGCCTGTTCGGAGCTTGCCTGGGACAAGGATTGGGCTGTGCTCGAAAGCTGTACCGCAGCGCTGGACAAGGACTCTGCCGTGGCACGCACCTGTCCTACCACGGTTGCCAAACGTGCGCGCATCCCCTCCAATGCCGACAATAGCCGTCCCAACTCGTCGCGTCCCTGCTGTTCCAAACGTACCCGTAAATTTCCCTCCGCCACGGTCTCGGTAAAACGCAACCCGGTGACCGCCGCGCGGCTGATGAGACGGGCCAACAACCAAGCGATAAAAGTGCCCAGAATCAGGGCGCCGGCCCCTGCCGCCAGGATAAAACGCCCGGCAGTGAGCTGTTCTTGCGCCATTTTGATGCGTTGGCGGGCCTCTAATTTTTCGGTTAATGCCACGACCTGGGTTGCGGTCTGGTCAGAACGCTGATTGGCGGCAATCTGACGTTCCGTGAGGGCAATAAAACCGCGAAAGGTTTCACGGTAGCCCTCCACGACCGGCACCACTTCCCGCGCTGCCTGGATGTTTTTCTCTCTTTTGAGGCGCCCAGATAATAGGTCGTTCAAGGTCTCCAGGATATGGGTAAGCCCCTTTTCCACTTGATCCGCCCATTTACGGTCTTTGGATTCGATGAATTCCTTCATGCTGATGCGCGCCGTCAGGAAGTCTTTGACGATCCGTCCGGTATCACGACCATTGGCGAGTTTGGATTCTAAAGATGCCTCGTTTTCCTTGGACTGATTAAACAGTGAGGTCTCGATGGAATCGCGCAATTGTTCCAGGTTGTAGAAGAGTTCATTGGCTGCCTTGACGGCGCTGTCCAGGTCTTCTTGGTGTTGGCCCTGAAGATAGGCTTCCATCGCAGTTTCGTAGCGTCGATAACCGGCCCCGATGGCCTTGGCGCGGTCCTCCTCACCCACGGCTTTCAGACGTTCCCCCTGCTTCTCCAATAGGTCCAGGAAGTTACGGCCGGCAGCGTGCCATTCCTGGATACGGGCGGCGTCAGCATGCTGGAGAAGCAGCATCCGTTGGCTACGTACCTCCATCAGTAGGCGTGTCAGGTTGTTGGCAGTGTCGGCAGCCTCAAGCCGAGTAGCCAGAAGCAGGGAAAGCCTCTTGCCCAATTCACTAAGCTGAGTACCTTGATCAGCTTCGATACGTTCCACCTTCTCTACGATCTGGGCTGCCGCCGCAAGCATTCGGTCGATGGCGGCATCCCGTTGCACTTGAACCTCACCATATTCTGTGAAGGCAGTGTGGTACTCCGTGGTGTTCTTAGACAATTCGTCGATGTCGGCCAGGTCTACAGGGTCGTGTAGGCGTGCTCGGGTGATGGTCGCCTGGGCAAGAAGCTTCGTCACGTTTTCCTTGACTTGTGCGATGTCGGTGGCCGCGTGGGTGCTGTCAAAAGCGGAGTCATAGTAATGGGCCTGGAGGGCATAGCGGGCGATCTCACTCATCCCATTGAGGTTTTCGGCACGATTTTCCACCCCGCGCAGTCCGTTCCAGCCGGCGAGTCCTACGCTGAGAGTCAACAGCAAAACGAGGCCAAAACCGGCCCCGAGTTTCATTGCAATCTTTAGGTTGGCAAACACAGTCATTCCTCTAGATTTGTGTTTATTGGCAGGTTCGCTGGTGGTTAACTCACTTGAGAAACTTATCCAGCGTGTCCGTTAGGCAACAAAGCTACCGTTCTTCCCCGTCGTGGATTTCTCTAGGTCTTGCAGCAGAGAGATTACTCGGCTGGATAGCTCATAAAACTGATGGTACTCGGCTTCCGCGGCTACGCTGTCGTGGTTGCTTTTGAACTGTACTACTTTTTGGATGGAAGCATGCAGGATAGCGTGGACCCGTTCCAGTTCCATCATCGCCGATAGGTGCTTATATTTGGTGAGCCCTTCGCTGTAGAGCCAACGGCCGAGCGGGCATTCGCGAGGGGAGCTGACTTCCTTCAGGGAGAGGTCTTTTCGACCATCAAGGAAGGCACGTAGCCGACCGCGCCAAGCGAGGTGGGCATCGCGGGCTGCTGCGAAATCGACATTCGGAAGAGATACCGCTTTCGTCCCTTTCTCCCTTTGAGTATTGGGTTTAGATATCCGTAATGCAGGAGATTGCTGACTCCGGCCGGCGATAGCGGAAGGTAGGTCTGGTCGTCCTCTCCCTTGATAGGGAAGCGACATTGGGGCGGAAGAGCTTTCCTCTTCCAGATGAAAGAAAGCCATCAAGTGGTTGAGTTGTTCGGCCTGATGGGTCACCTCCGCTGCAGTGGCCGCCAGTTCTTCGGCGGCTGCAGCGTTGTGTTGTACCGCTTGGTCTACCTGGGACATCGCTGCGTTGACCTGAGCCACCCCCGTTGCCTGTTCCCGAGACGCTGCCGTAATCTCCTGCACCAGTTCGGCGGTCTTTTCGATCTCAGGTACCAGTGCGGTCAATAATCCTCCGGCCCGTTCCGCTACCCCTACACTCGAACGCGCCAGGGTACTGATCTCCCGTGCGGCAACTTGGCTATTCTCAGCGAGTTTACGGACCTCCGCGGCGACTACCGCAAATCCTTTGCCATGTTCTCCCGCCCGTGCCGCCTCAATCGCCGCGTTTAATGCCAAGAGATTGGTCTTGTAGGCGATGTCCTCGATAAATCCGATGCGCTCGGCGATGCGGCGCATCGCCTCAACGGTTTCGGTGACGGCCTTGCCACTTTCCGCGGCCTCTTTGGCCGATTTCATGGCCGCTTGTTCGGTAGCGGTGGCGTTGTCCGCGTTTTGGTCGATGGAAGAAGACATCTCCTCTAATGAGGATGAGGTCTCCTCAATACTCGCCGCCTGTTCGGTGTTCGCCTGCGATAGGGATTGGGTGGTGGATGAGAACTGGACTGCGGCAGTAGCCATGGCCTGGGCACTGGTGCGTACCTGACTCACCACCTCCAGCAAACGTTTACGCATTTCCTCCAATGCCGTGAGCAACCTTCCTAGTTCATCACGCCCCTGTGACTCCAGTGGTACCCGTAGATCACCTTCCGCCAGCTTCTCGGTGAACCGCAGGCCTTTCAGGGTCGCGCGCCTAACGAGGCGGGAGAGTAGCCACGCCACCAGGATACCCAGGGCTATGGCGCTAATTCCGGCCGTAGCCATGGTACGTTGCGTGATTGATATCTGAGCGGCCGTTTTACGGACCTGATCGGCGATAATGGTATTGGTCAGCTCCTGCACATGGCGTGCTACATCCACCATGTGTTGATCCTCTTTCCCTGGTTCGTTAGTTTTGCGGATCTGTTCGACAAAGCCCAGAAAGATAGTTTGGTAATCAATCGCGGCGTTACGGATCTTATCAATATGTGCCAAATCCGTAGGGTCTGTAAAATGCTCGCGCAGTGCTTGGACCCGGTTCATCAGACCGGCTATTTCCTGCCGTACCTTATCTACATAAGTGGGGTCACGACGGATGACGAAATTCTTTTCATGGCGGCGGGCTTCCAGGATATGAATGACGACGGCATTGAGGTCGTCCTGTTTATCTAAGCGCATTATCAGATAATCTACTGCGTTCCAGCCATTAATCCCCAACAGAGCGGTAAAGATCAGTACTACGCTAAAACCAGAAGCAAGTTTCCAGGAAATTCCAAGATCTGCGAAACGGATACGCATAGTCGTCAACCTCTTGTCCAGGTGAGATGTTCAGACTCAGGATAGATAGGTAATAGCAAAGCAATCGTTTTTGGTTTCCTCCTCGACTACCGGTAAGAATAATTACCAACACTTATCTATTGCTTCCTCCCCCGGATGGGGGAGGGGTGGGAGGGTTTGCGTGGACGAAAATTGGCGTTGGGTAGGCGATCCGTATGACCATCCTCTGGTACAACCATGCTGGCATGGCCTAAGCGTCCTTAGAATAAATCAGGTAGGTTCAGGACAGACCCAAAACTCAGACCACGGGTAATTCAGGGCAGAATCAGTTTGGCAACGGCGTCGAGGATCTGGGCGGGCTGAAACGGTTTAATCACCCAGGCCTTGGCGCCAGCCTCACGGCCCTGCGTTTTTTTGCGTTCCTCCGATTCGGTGGTAAGCACCATGATGGGGGTGAAGCGATAGGCAGGGAGTTTCTTCACCTCCTTGATGAAGGTGATACCGTCCATCACAGGCATATTGATATCGGTAATGATGAGATGAATTTTACGCCCATCAAGTTTACCTAAACCTGCTTTGCCGTCTGCTGCCTCCAATACTTCGTAGCCCGCCCCTTTCAAAGCAATACTGGATACCTGCCGAATCGAGGCAGAGTCGTCCACAATAAGAACAGTCTTCGACATGCTTATCCCCGACTTCAGAAAAAGGTGATGTTGGACGGTGCCGTAGCCCCGTGACTGTGGTTGGTTTTGCTGCTGGTCTTGGCCTCACTGCCGTGATCACGGTGTTGTTCCCAGGTGGTGTAGCTGAGTTCCATGTGGGCAAGCCAATCCCGGACATCAATGGGAGGCGCTTTCCCCCCCCGCTCACGGGCTTGGGTATGCTCCTGGACTTGGCTATGGAGAGACTCAATATTCTTGCGCACCTGCGCAAGAATTTGGCTGGTACGGTCCTGGAATTGGAGCGCGACCAGTACATCCTCAATCTCTCTACGGATTCCGGCACTGCTCTCACGTAGGTCCGATGCCGATGATTCCAGACGTCCGGTAACCTCGCGAAAGTCCGTCAGTACCTGTTGGATCGCCCCTTCCGCACCTGTCACCATCTGTCCCTCCCGACGCGCCGACTCCTCGGCAGCCGCCAGGGCGCTTGCCACCGCGTTGTGCAGGGTACCTACCTGTTCGCCCATATGTTTACCGGTCTCCCCTGATTGGCGCGAGAGGCGGCGGACCTCGTCGGCCACCACGCCGAAACCACCGCCATAAGAGCCAGCTCGGGCCGCCTCAATGGCGGCGTTGAGCGCGAGCAGGTTGGTATGATCGGCAATCTTCTTGACATCCACCGCCATTTGGTTCAGAGCATCCATTTGATCGGTAAGGCGATGAACCTCTTCCAGCATACGGTTTTTATCGGCTACGGTTCCCTCTAGGGCACGAACTACGGTGGTGAGCCGCGCCTCGCTCTGGGAAAACAATCCCCTCCCTTTTGCCGTACCGGTATCGGAGAGGCGTTCCGTTGAACTTTGTGAACTGATGATGGATTGTTCCAAACGTTCGACGATGGCTGCGAAACGACGGGAGAGGTCGGTAACCGCCTCTTCGGTCTGGGCTCGGGAGGTCTCGATCTGACGTGACAGGATCGGGAGCACTTCGAGGCAGACACGCTCCAGATCGGCCACACTGCGACAGTCACCACTGAGCGAGGCAGTTGTCGCCTCGGTTGCGGAATTGGTAGCGGCAATCAGTTCGGCCGTGGTGCGACGGGTCAACCATGCCCCGAGCACACTGCCCAACAAGAGGAGGATCAGGGCAATGACGAAGGTAGAGGGAGCGCCCCCCCCTACCACCGCCACCGCTACGGCGCCGCCCATACTACTGACGACCGGCGTCCACAACCAAGGGGAAGAGAGGTAATTCGGAGGTGTTGGATGGTCCATGGTTTAGCTTGCGTTGCAGCGGGTACACTGGTAGGTAGGTCGATGTACGCCTGACGACCGGAAATGGTTAACACGGTGGAATAATACCAGAAACCAGTTAATTAAAGGGCCTTGATACTCGTTTCTACGTATCGGTTTTTGTTACCCCCTGGAGGATCCTTTATTGGACCGTCGTCTCATTCCCCCCTTTAAGACCATGGCTGCCGTGGATCTGGGCTCCAACAGTTTTCACATGATCATTGCCCGGGTCGTGGAGGGTGGTCTCCACACCTTGGATCGGATGCGTGAGATGGTTCGCTTGGGGGGCGGGCTGGACGCGGAGGGTAATCTGGATACTGCGTCCCGGGTCCGTGCTATCGCCTGTCTGGAACGCTTTGGCCAGCGACTGCGGGGGATGCCGGCGGGTTCAGTGCGGGCCGTGGGCACCAATACCCTCCGTCAGGCACGTAACGTCGATGCCTTTCTACGCCAAGCACGGGAGGCCCTGGGGCATCCCATTGAAGTCATTGCCGGACGTGAAGAGGCGCGGCTCATCTACTTGGGAGTTTCCCACAGTTTACCCGATACTTCCGGTAATCGATTGGTGATCGATATCGGCGGCGGCAGTACCGAGTTCATTATCGGCGAGGGTTTCGAACCAAAACACCGCGAGAGCTTGGTGATGGGTTGTGTGAGCTATTCCTTGCGGTTTTTCCCACAAGGAGTACTCACGGCGGCGGCCATGCGCGCCGCCGAGACTGCTGCAGCGCAAGAGCTACAGATTATCCGTCCGCGTTATCGGACCATTGGTTGGCAGACGGCGGTGGGCTCATCGGGCACCATCAATGCCATTCATGCGATTTTGAGCGCCAATCGCTGGTCTAGTGATGGTATCACTTTGCAGGGACTCCAGACGTTACGTCAAGCCTTGTTGGCGGCGGGAAGTATGGCGGCGTTGAATCTGACGGGATTGCCACCTGAACGGGTACCGGTGCTGCCGGGGGGGGTGGCAATCCTGATCGCCGCTTTCGAGAATCTCGGGATCGAACACTTGACCGTCTCCGACGGTGCCTTACGGGAAGGGCTGCTCTACGACTTACTCGGTCGTCTGCTCGACGAGGACGTGCGTGATCGCACTATCCGGGCACTCATGCGCCGCTACCATGTCGATCTCTCGCAGGCGCGGCGCGTGGAAAGTACTGCTTTGGCGTTGCTTGCCCAGGGGGGCGTGGGGTGTGGCCATACCCTCCCAGTCGATGAGCACCGCCATATGTTGAGCTGGGCGGCATTGCTCCATGAGCTCGGACTTACCATCGCCCATTCCGGTTATCACCGACACGGGGCTTATGTCGTGGCCAATTCCGACATGCCCGGTTTTTCGCGCCCGGAACAACAATTTTTAGGTGCCCTGATTCGCGGCCATCGCCGCCGTCTACCCATGGAGTTGTTCGAGGCCTTACCCGAAGGCTATTTTGAGGTAGGCTGGCGATTATGCGTTATCCTGCGTCTGGCGGTACTCCTACACCACAGCCGCAACCATTCCGCACTGCCAAAGGTGGGCCTTCGCTTTAAGCCGGAGAAACGAAGCCTACGCCTATCTTTTCCCGAGGGCTGGCTGGATTGCAATCCCCTTACCCGGGCGGACCTGGAGGGTGAAGTATCTTACCTCAAAGCCGCCGGAGTAAGGCTACGGATTGATTGAGTTGAAAATGTACAGATCCTGTCAGGTGCGTAGGAGACTAATCTGGTGAATTGCTGCCACCAGGATTCCGAGAATTTTGTTGATTTGACTAATGAGGTATTCGTCAAAGTCAATACAAATCTGTTGGTCTTCCAATTTCAGGAAACGCCAATTACTTCCCGTTGTTACTACCCCAAAAATCCAATTTACCGGATGCCCCTGTTGAATATTGTAAATTTGAGCGGCAATCATCTCTGCCATGCATTGCGCATATCCGCTCTTCATGTTGTCGTTTTTAGCTTCAACCAAGCAAACCACCGGTACCTGCAAGAAGGCTTGGTTGGATGAATAACTCAGAAGAAAATCACAAAACCCGTTCAGATCGCGCGCCTCATCCACACTAAAATCAATTCCAGAAAAGAGACTCACCTTTTTTTGCAAGAGTCGGCGGATTTCGACGATCACCGGTGCAATAATAAGTTCCGAACGGGCTTTTTCCGTATTAATATTAAGTGCTAACGGTACGTTTTCTTCGAGGATAGCCAGTAAGGCGGGTGATGTATTTACCTCGGGGGTCTCTTTAAATAAAGAATCCGCGGAGATGATCGTTATCTCGAACTTTTGGGTAATATCACTCAATGTTTTAAAATTGCTGTAGGGCATAATCACTCCGTACTCACAACAATAATTCCAGGGGAAACATGGCAGACGTGTTATGTGTCGCGACAAGCTTTTTTTGGGCTACTAAAAAATAAGGAGAGATAAAATCGCTGCGATTAATCCAAGAGAGAGGGCGCCAATCATAAAGATGTTCAGAAGCGAAAGGATTTTTTTCTTGATAGCGTTTGATTCTGTTGATACCTTCATCCATCGGCGATTACAGTCATGGCAGCGGTAGAAGCGAATTGGTAGGAGGAATCGAACAACCTTTTCGAATACTCCGCGAGCATGGGAACGAAATATGTTTGTGTTGTTGCAGGAGCGACATTTCATGATATGGAGTGCCAAGCAGGTCAGGTGGGTTGTTATATGGCGAAAATGAGTTTTGTTTAGGTCGCGATGGTATCAGAAAAGCTGTTCGCCTATAGATAACAGAAATGAACGGATTCTCAAGGATTAGGTGGCTTGTTCATGTCAATATTACTTTGACGATAGGTCATATATGCATCCCTGAGCCGGAGGAGGTGCTTCCTGATATACGGTTCACTTAGCCGGTTCCGGTTGAAAAAGACGCGATCCAGGTTATTCGGAACAGACAGGTCGTTGCCGATGGATGTTGAAACGAAATTACCTCCTCCTCCTCGTGACACAATCTTCGTCTCCTGGTAGTAGCTCCACTCCTCCGAGCCCCGCACCTGTACAAGTCCAGGCTTCATATCCCTGCGCGGCGTGAGCGGCAGAGAGATCAACAGCCCCGCGACCTGCACATGCTCCTGCGAAACGGTTCGAGAATTCTTGTAGTACACCGACAAAGCAGTGTCTCCAAAGAACCGCTTCAGTTCCAGACTGAAACCTATATCATTATCAAAGAATTTTCCGACCGTTCCTTTCAGCGAGAGATCGAACGGGCTGAAATAGTACCGGTACGATCCTAGATACAGTTCGTGCTTTTGGAACGGAGCCTCTTTGTCCCTGTTCGATGCATATGCCTGCTTGAGCGAGAATCTCTGCGTACCGTCGCCGGGGGTCCACATCATTTCATTGAGCGTGCCATAGGTGTCGGGCTGGATCATCCCGGCACTGAGGTCGATCATGACGCTGGGTGTCGCTGTGAGCGCCTGGAACAACATGAACCGGTCGAGGCGGCTGTTTTGCCGGTTGGCCCGGTATGCCCGGCCGTTGTCGAAATTTCCACTCCAGGCGATGGGGATGTCCCAGCGTGCATTGAACACCGCCCCGTTCCAGGCGTTCACGAAGTAATCGGCCTTGGCGGAGAGGAGATAATCGAAGACGCCCACCTCCGTGCCGACGAAAGTCTTGAGCCCTGGATAGAGGACCAAGGAGGACGTAAGCCGGGAAGGATTGCCGGGACCAGCGATAACGCTCACGTCCCCAGTGTCTTCCCCGCCCCTGGTGATTGAAAGTTTTTTATTCAGATCGCCGTAGGCACCCGAGTCTTGGAGAAAGGCCCGAAATGCTTCGAGCGGCGCGGAAAGTCGCAGAATCCCGAGATTCTCCTTTTTAACGATCACCCGCAACGTCTCGAAACTCTTGGGCACAATGTCGATAACCATGCCGATGACCACACCGAGACCATCCAGCTCATTATGATGATACCGGCCGTTCTCATACTCCACGACCAGGACATCATCACCTTTTATGCCGACGCTAACGTTCTGAAAACCGTTTGACACGAGTTTGTCGAAGAGCAATCGTAACCGATCGGTGTTACCGGCCTCGGTCTGACCGGCTCCCCTGCTAAGACGGGGTGGAATGGGTTTCTCGAAGCAGGCCAGACTATGCTGACTAACCCGAGGATGATCTAGGGTGTCCCGCCTTAGCGGGGGAGCTGCTCGACCGGCACCTTCTTTTTTTGGGACCTGAGAAGGTCCCTTCTCTGGCCCAGCGGGTACGACCGGTTGGTTCGATTCCCTTGACAGTTTCTGCTCAGGAACATGAAGAGTCGTAGCCTCCGACTGCAAGGGCGTTCTGTTTTCATGCTTATTCCCCAGGGGAAACTGGAAACCGATGCCGAATTCCATATTACCTGGATGGTATGCAAGGGACGTCTTGGCTGTAACCTGCGCCTGCACCGGCCAGCCAAAGAGCGCCGGGGTAATGATTCTCAACCCAACATTGGCTTCCCTGGTGTCGTTCTCTCCGATCATCGTGAGCCAATCCGTAGTCTTGAACTCGACACCACCGAAAAGGCCTTTCATTCGATCCGGGCCGCTCCCATAGCCCAGGCTCATGCGAAACCGCTGCCAGGTTTCGGTGGCAACGGCGTATTTTGTCCTGAAAAATGACGAACCACCTCCGACATCCTGTACGCCGATGGCGACATCAGGAAGGAGCTTGACCTTTAAACTCCCGGATAGGTCCCGCAGCTTGCCATCCGGCGTGTCGGTCAGGCGGCCAACGATCTCTGCGAAGGGAAGAAAGCCCATAGAAAATAAATAACTGTCCTCGCGTGCGAGCCGGGATCGAAATCCGTTTTCCTTCTGGTTTGAATAGAGACCGGAGAATTCTCCATCATTGATTACCTCGGCGTTTGGCGTATTCAAAAGGCCTGTGAATCCTTCAAGGGAAAGGGCGTTGTGAAACTCTTCGGCAAAAAGAGAGGAAGGGACCGATAACACGGCCACGCTCAACGCTAACAGAAAGACGGAAAAATGCGTCATGGCTGCAAGTGTTACTCCCTGAATACTCGCGAGGTCAAGATCAAGCGACACAAGATAGTCACGACCAACAAAAAGAGGAAGCAAATGCTCCCTCTTTTTGTTGGTCTTCATGGTTGCTTACTATTAGGTGGCAACCTGGATTACTACTGCGTGCCGCCCGAGCCGCCGGTGTTGCTGGTGACCGTAATACTGAAAGCAGGTAGTGATGCCGTATGGATCCCATCGGTGACTGATATCACAATGTCCGATGAAACACCGAGCGTGGTCGGAGTACCCATAAGTGCGCCGGTTGCGGCATTGAAGGTAGCCCAAGAAGGCTGGTTCTGGATGCTGAATGTTAGTACGTCACCCGCGTCGGGGTCGCTCTTGGTTGGCGTGAAACTGTAGGCCGTGCCGCTCGTAACCGTCGTTGGTGGCGTACCACTGATAGTGGGAGCAGCGTTAGCGGGAGGAGTCACGGTAATTTCGGCCTGCACCGCCTCGGTCGCCGTCTGGGTCGCTGTATTGTTTTGTGTAACGACGGAGGGGGTGACGATGGTATTTTCCGCCACCGCATCGGTGGTACTGGAGCCCGATGTAGTGAGCATATTCGTCGCTACGCTCGTGACGGCCGTAGTTACGGCGTTGGAAATGGCCGTCTGAACGGCAATGGTCGTCAAATCTTCAATCGCCGTGCTACCCCCCTCGCTCGTCATCGCGTCCGTGACCGCTGTCGTGATAGTAGTGGCAAGGGTCGAGGGATCGGTCAAATTGGTGGCATGCGATTGCTGGATCTGGGCTGCCACCTGGATTAAGACATCTCGCTGGATGTTGTTGACTACCGAAGTCGATAATCCCGTGCTGGCACCGGTGGAATCAGTAGTAAGCGCATTGGTCACCACAGAAACGGCCGTCTGGATGCTTTGAACGACCATCGCCGCGGCAGGGGTGATGGTCGCCGAAATATCAGCATCATAGGCGATACCAAGCGATTCGATGACCGCCTGGGAGGCGGGATTCAGGGCCACCAGGGTCGTCAGCGGCGAAATGTTCGCCGCCCCCGCAGGAGCAAGCATCTGCATGGCAGGCTGGTGAGTAATTGAGTCCGTGCCGCCCCAGGACACGATCACATAGTCATAGCTGGGAGAGTTGATCGTGAAGTGGCCGGCCGCATCGGTCGTCGTTGAGGTGGTTGCTTCATCCGTATCCATGAGGTAATTGGCCTCCGCACCTGACAAGTGGTCTGCGAATACCACCGCACCTACCACCGCACCTTGGGCAACGGTCCCGGAAAGGTGGGTCTGCTCGCCTCCTCCTCCACCTCCACCCCCACAACCGCAGAGCGTGATAGTACATACCGACAACATGATGATACTGGAATGGTTTATCAAACTCTTAAATTTATTTTCCATTTTCTTTGTCCTCAATATGGGAGGGATGGGATATATTCAATTGCAAGCGATGATACGTAAAGTGTCATCTATACCTATAGGAAAGTACCAAGGATACTACTTAATCTGCGCGTTGGTTAGAGGATTTGTGGCTGTCAGATGCTGGCACAGCTGAGGGCCTATTTGTATTCGTGGTCGCCGTATCCGTATCCGTATCCGTATCCGTATCCGTATCCGTATCCGTATCCGTAATACCGGCCATACCCGTATCCGTATCTATATCCATATTTTCCGCCTATCGGGGTGTCGTTGAAGACCACGCCTTGAACTCGGACACCGCTTTGTTTGAGGCGTTTATAGGAGTGTTCGATTTCGCGGAGGTGATGACGGGCGAAGCGCAGGACGAGAAAGACGATGCCGGCGTGGCGGCCGATGATGCTGGCATCGGTTACCGCGAGGACAGGTGGCGTGTCAATGATAACCACATCATAGCGGCCGGAGACTTCCTTGATGATGTGCTGGAAACGCTCACTCATCAGGATTTCCGCCGGATTGGGGGGCACGATACCCGCAGGGATGAAGTCGAGACCTTCCACGCCCGTGGAATGAATGGCGGTATCAAGGGAAATCTCTCCGCTGATGAGCCCAGACAGGCCATCCACGCGTACCATTGTAAAGTATTCGTGCAGGTAGCCCTTGCGCATGTCAGCGTCGATGAGCAGCACCCGCTTGCCCGCCTCGGCGAGAGAGACGGAAAGATTAATGGAAATGAAGCTCTTTCCCACAGCGATGCTGGGGCCTGTGAAAACAATGATGTTGTTCGACGATTCCATCATGGCGAATTGAAGACTGGTGCGCAGGCTGCGAATGCTCTCAATGGCGATGTCCTTCGGGAACGCCTTGGCAAGCAGTGTGCGGTTTTCGCTTTTCGTTGCCGATTTCCGCCTTTTTCTCTCATCAGTACTGAGTTTGTCGGAATGAGGGATGGTCGAGTAGACGGTCAGACCGAATATGCGTTCCACTTCATCGGGGTTTTCCACTACTTTGAAGAATGCCCGGCGTGTCATGACCAAGCCGATGCTGAGAAAAAAGCCGAGCACCACGGCAAGGGAAAGAATTAAGCCCTTTTTGGGTCTAATCGGTAGAATGGGGATATCCGCTTTGTCGATGATACGGACATTGCCGATGGTCCCCGCTTTGGCAACTGAGAGTTCCTGAACCTTGTTGAGGAGGAGGGTGTATACCTCATTGGCCACCCTGGTATCGCGTTCCAGCCTAATGGCTTCAAGCTCGGTTTCCGGCAGGCGCTTGACCCGAGCGGTCACTTTCTGCTTTTCTATCTCCAGTTGGGCCAACTTTTTCCGAACGGCAGCCAGGGTCGGGTGGTCACTGGTAAATCTCTGCTCCAATTCGACTTTCTCAAGGCGCAGTAAAGTGAGTTGCTTTTCCACTTCGGTAGAGGATTGGACGAAGGATTGCGCTTCGAGACTCATGCCCAGAGTGGCCGTACGGGAACGATATTCGCTCAACGCTGCTTCCGCGTTTTGCGCGTCCGCGCGAATACGTGGGAGTTCACTACTCAGGAAGGAGAGCATCTTCTGCGCTTCTTCGGAACGACGTTCTACGTTTTGCCGCAGGTAATTGTTCGCCAAGGTGTTTACAATGCGTGCAATCTGTCGGGGGTCGGATCCTTCAAGGGTCAACGATAAGACGCCGGTTTTTCTTCCTTTTTCCTGAATGTCCAATTCTTTCTGGAGTTCGGTGACTGTTTGAATACGGGGTTGCTTGATCAGGAAGAACTCCGTATCCGGACGTGCGGTAAGTTGGCTCACAAAAAGAGCGACACCGTGCCCCGTTGCCGCCTGACCCTCGTGGCCATCAAGCAGGAAATTCCCGTTTTTATCACTGACCCGGTAGGCTCCGTCGCCCAGAGCGACCAGGATGAGAACTTTGCCCTGGAGGTCTTCTGGTACATCAAGATTGTCCACACGGATGGCTTCCCCACCCCAGGCGTACGAACTCAGGCCATGCGGGGGGTCGGCAGGTGAGGTGCCCTGGTACAAACGGGCCAGCGCATGGCCGATAATCGGAAAAGTGCGCGGCTGGGCGATGATATTGAGTTTGAGTTGATCCACCACTGCGCCTGCCAGAGTGCGGGACTTCAGAATTTCAATTTCCGCTTCCGCTGGAATATCACCGGCGAGTAGAGCTGACAGCGCTCCGAACCCCTTCGTACTGCCTTCCCGCTCTTCGACCTGTACCAAAGAATCTACACTGTAAATAGGGGTGGCGATATAGGTGTAGGCAAAGCCGAGAGCAAAAACCGTTAACGTCACGCCAGCGATAAGCCAGCGTGCCTGGGACAGAATCCCGATGACTTCACCCAAATCGAATTCATTGTCCATCACTTCGGGCGAAGTGAAGTTGGGGGTATAAGGATCTGACTTTTCGGATGGGGAGACAGGTTGGTCAAGATTCATGCGGTTAGGTGCTGCCTGTAGTGAAACCGAATTGATAAGGCACGTGAGTTTAGGATGATGTACAAGTAAGCGCGAACATCCTTCACCCCGGTTTTCACCGGGGTGATGACTTTTTCCGAACGTATCAGGGCGCTATTAATGAGCGGCCGTGTTCAAGGTCGTGACGGTGGGAAGAATCTCGCTGATGACGCGGTTCCAGCGCGTGACGTCAGCAGTGGAGACGTATACCACATCCAAGGGTTTCAGTTCGAAACGGGTGGAAAGCAACAATGCGTTCGGGCTCGAGAGATCGAGGTGATAGACGAGCGGGGACGAGGGGTTCTCATTCACTCCGCGAATCACAAAGACCCGTTTGGCATCGGAGGTTTGCTGGTTAAGACCACCGGAAAGGTTGATGGACTCGGCCAAGCTCATACGGCCTTTGTTCATATGTAGAACGTCGGCCTTTACCACTTCGCCCATGATGTAAATCTTGCTGTCTTTGCGGTCCGGGACGTTCACAATATCGCCGTCCTGAAGGATCCAGTTCTGCGAGAGATCGCCGTTATCGAAAAGGGCGTTCAGATCGAGGAGGTAACTCTGCTTGCCTCGGATAAGCCGAACCCGAAAAGCCTCGGATTCAGGCGTGAAACCTTGGACACGGGCGATGGCATCCACGATGGTGAGCGGCGTGTCTGTGATAGAAATCGTGCCAGGATTCTTCACCTCGCCGGTCACGTACACCTTCTTGCTACGGTAGGACACAACGTGGACTTCTAGTTGTGGTTTGAGAATGTATTGAGTCAGTGCTCGCGTGATTATGGAACGGATCTCTTCCAAGGTGCGTCCAGCGACCAGCACCTCGCCCACGTAGGGGAAGAAGATGGTTCCTCGCTGGCTCACCCGGTGGCCGATGGTGTCCGAGGGTACTACCTGAGGGGTGGCGACTCCGAGGGCGGCGGTAACGGCAGCATTGGCCGCGGCGTTGGATGAGGTGAGTTCGGGATGATCCCACACGGTGAAGCTGAGGACGTCCTGAGGGCCGACCCGATACTCATAACCCTGAGCCTCTTCAGGGCGCACGGCACCACTGACCTCGCGCCGCACTTTGGCCCGCTCGCAATCCTGGGCGGCGATCACGTCCGCGTCGATGGCAGTCACGAAGGCGGGTATGGAAGGGCGTGTATCGTACGCCAAGTCCAAGGCCACCTCCATAAGACTGTTGTTTTTGACCTGCCAGCCACTGCCGCCTGATTCGTAAGAGAGGCGGCTGTCAGGAATGTGAAGACCGGGGGCATAAGAGCAGCCAACCACCGATACTGCAAGAAAAGCGGGAACAACGAACCTTGAGAGTCTCACCACAGTCTGGTCTTCCAATCATGGACGCTACTTTCGATGAGCGCCAATGCCTCTTCAAAAGCTTCACGCGGTTTGCAATAGGGATCGGGAATTTCAGTATTCCGCCATCGGCCGAGCATATAAACCTTTCCTCGTGCGACTGGGCTCATGTGCTCGATCTCCCGTTGCTGCCAAGCCTCCATCACCAGGATGAGGTCGGAGCGTACCAACAAGTCAGGGGTGAATCGCCTCGCGCGATGGGGAGAAAGATCAATCCCACGTTCCTGTAATAGTTCTTGCGCTATCGGGTCTGCGGGAAAGCCTGTCATGGCTGAAAGTCCAGCGCTGGAGACGACCACCCCTGCCTTTTGAGCTTGTGGATCATGGCGTATTAGGTATTCAGCCATAGGGCTCCGGCAGATGTTACCGACACAGACAGTAAGGATATTCTTGAGCATGCAATTCCGCTTTCCCTCAAAGGTGCCGTACGAAGATTTCGGTGATCATACACCAAGAGTGAATAACCCATGAATGCTTTATATATTTCATTGTGAGAGTGATTTTTGTTAAGGTGTCTTTCGGGTAATTGAAGTTATTTATAATAAATAATGATTATCTAATGGTTTTACGTTTTGGCCTGCGATAGTGGTTTGCATTCTTGTTGTGGCGAATACTCACTCACAGTTTCGCGCAATATCGTCTTAACGGCTGAATAATCATACATGTCACACGCGCCCAATATCCGCTCAAGCCATTGTTCCAGGTATGGCCAAGGTAACTTCTCCTCTTTGGCTCGTATGATACGGGGATGGGTAGTACTTGTGCTATTTTCTCTTATCAGTAATTCTTCGTAAAGTTTCTCGCCTGGACGCAAGCCGGTGTAACAAATCTCAATGTCTCCGCTCGGGTTGCTTTTGTCTCGAACTGTTAATCCGCTCAATCGTATCATATGTCGGGCCATGTCCAGGATACGGATAGGATCACCCATGTCAAGCAGAAATACATCTCCTCCCTCGCCCATGGCGCCCGCCTGGATGACCAGTTGAGCAGCCTCGTGAATGGTCATAAAATAACGAGTAACCTCTGGATGAGTAACTGTTATAGGCCCTCCTTGCAGAATCTGGCTGCGAAATAACGGCACGACCGAGCCGGAAGAATCCAATACGTTACCAAAACGAACCATGATGAACTTGGTTTTGGTGCTGCTTTCCATGAGCCCTTGCAGTATAAGTTCTGCTGCGCGTTTGGATGCTCCCATTATACTTGTCGGACGCACGGCCTTATCTGTGGATATTAAAATGAATCGCTCGACCCTGGCATTCCGAGCCGCCAGCGCTGTATAGTAGGTGCCGAACACATTGTTCCTTACGCCCTCAATCGGATTAAGCTCTACCAGCGGTACGTGTTTATAAGCGGCCGCATGATAAACTGTTTGTACCTGGAACATATCCATCGCCATCATGAGACGGCGGCCATCAAGTACGGATCCTAATAAGGGAATGATCTCTATGGAAGAGCTTTGATGATTAGCAAGCTCTCGCTCAATCTTATAAAGGGCGAACTCTGATATTTCATACAAGACAAGTCGACGCGGTTTCTGTATCAAAATTTGCCTGCAAAGTTCTGTTCCAATCGAACCACCCGCTCCCGTTACCATCACAGATTTTTCCGTAATGCACAGCGATAATAAATACTCGTCGGGTGCAACCGGATCGCGTCCAAGCAGATCTTCGATCTCCACTTCTTTTACATCAGAAAGAGATATCTCTCCTGATATGATGTCCGCCATCCCCGGCAACATCTTGACATGCACAGGCAAGGTCTCTAGATATTCAATAAGTTGTTGGCGACGTAGCCACGATAATGATGGAATTGCCAACAATATGAGAGAAATACCATACTCTACAATCAGATTAGGAAGCTTTTCTGGAGGATAGATAGGCATGTCATGGATAACAGAACCATACAATTTTGCATTGTCGTCGACAAAGAAACATGGGTAGTAATCCTTCTCCATCTGTAATGCCTTAACTAATTGTATACCAGCGTTACCCGCACCATATACCGCAACCCTCTTGCGGCTCCCGTTACCTGAAAACAACCGATGAAACAGCATCATTACGACAATTCGACTCCCTCCAACAAATAATAATGTCAAAACCCAGAAAATAAACAAGGTCGAGCGAGGAACGTCCGAGCTAAAAACACAAATAATCGTACCGACAATGAGTGATGCGGCAGAAACAACATAACACATAGAAAGTAATGCTTTAATCCCCATGTAATGAATTACCGATTGATACAATCCCCAACGGACAAAAATTGGTATAAATATCGTCGGTATCAGAATAAAAACCCACCACGCGTTTACTATGCCAGGTGGTGAAAGATTCTCAACTCGCAATACCCAAGCGGCCCAAAATGCAAACGGTAGTATCATCGCGTCGAACAACAAAAAAATCGTCCGCTTTATGTTTCTCGATAAATGAGTAAACACCCTAGTCATCCGATGTTCTCGTGGTATTTCGGCGTTAGGAAGAAATTTCAGGTATCCGGTATCATTCTATGTTCTATTCTACATCAAAATTGATGATATTGCGGGTTTGTCTGGAAAATTCTATCCCGATAAGGTGGATGGGGTGGTTGTTCGCACGGTATTCGGCAGCGTAGTCTCTAGCTTTGATCTGAGCCAACGCCCTGCCTTCCGGGTTATCTTCTACTACCTTAAATTCGAAGATATAAACCTGCTCGTTGAAGAACACGGTCATATTAAGATGCGCGTTGGTTAGGCGACACTGGCTAAATTGCGTACCGAACGGATTCTTTTTTAAAGAATGCGCAAATTTTGTCAGGCATTTGTTTTAGCGATTCTAGCAAACGTGTTGCCTTTTCTGCCAAATCTTTAGCACTCTGGATAAGATAGCGCGCAATTTTCTGAGGCTTAATATTATCCCATATTAATTCGACAGGATTGAGTTCTGGGGAGTAAGCTGGCAGGAAGAATATTTGAACTTTTCCATTTGTTGTTGCCAAGTATTCCTTAACAACTTTCGCTTTATGGGCCGAATACCCGCCTGACTTCTTCGTAACATTTGGCTTCGTCTATGAGGTTGTTGATATGGCACATGGCAGGTAAACACATATACACTATGTGTGTGGAATTCGCATGTTACCACACGCCCTCAAAACTCAATATGAGCCATTTTTTTTCCAATATCGGTAGGAGAACATCTCTTTGGGCATCCTAAACACTATGGCCGCAGGCCTTACCGATCATATTTGGACAGTTTGTGAATGGATTTCCTTTCCATCTCTACCAGTTAGGTTAATGTAAGGCACCACCCGAAGCTGCTTGCAGCATTATTTCCGATAATACTTCACAGGTTTTATCAATTTCCGTTTTCGTTAGAGTAGGATGAACTAGAAACATTAAACTTGTTTCTCCTAATTCCTTTGCAACCGGTAAGTATTTATCTGGACGCCATGGAGTATTATCAAATGCTTTTTCCAAATAGACTTCCGGACACGAGCCAGAATAGCACGGTACGCCCGCAGCATTGATCTCATCCATGATACGGTCCCGCGACCATCCCTCACGTAAGCTTGAAGGTTCGACAAACACATAGCATTTATATGCAGCATGTTCGATATCCTTGGGGATAATCGGCACGCGTAAGCCAGGCAGGCTACCCGCTACATTCCATATACGACGCGCATTGGTGATACGTCGCTCATGCCATTCCGGCATGCGCTTCAACTGAATGAGACCAATCGCCCCCTGCATCTCTGTCATGCGGTAATTTGTGCCAAAGGTCTCGTGCAGCCAGCGAAAACCAAAACCTGGAGGATGCTTACGTTCGTACACCGCTTCCCAACTCTTACCGTGGTCCTTGTACGACCACATTTTTGACCACCATTCACGATTATTGGTGGTCACCATGCCACCTTCGCCACCCGTGGTCATAATTTTATCTTGACAGAACGACCAAGCCCCTACATGACCAATAGTTCCCACCGATTTATCCTTATAACGTGCGCCATGGGCCTGAGCACAGTCCTCAATTACATATAAGCCGTGCTCTTTCGCCAGCGACATAATTGGATCCATGTCACAAGGCCAGCCAACTAAATGAACACAAATAACCGCCCGAGTTCTTGGCGATAACACAGCATGAATCGTATCAGCGGTAATATTTTGTGAATCTCGATCCACATCCGCAAATACTGGTATCGCCCCTACCATGACAATGCAAGACACCGACGCCATGAAAGTACGCGGGGTTACTATTACTTCATCTCCTGGACCAATCTGCAATGCTTTCAAGGCAAGATCTAACGCCATGGTGCCATTAGCCAAGGTAATCGCAAACTCTGTATCAGTCCATGCCGCGAATTCCTTCTCGAATTTTCGACACTCTTGTCCTGTCCAATAACTCACTTTATTTGACAGCAATATACGAGAAACTGCGTCAGCTTCTTCCTGACTGTAGCTTGGCCAAGGTGAGAATGAAGTTCCGAGCATATCTACTCCCCATTCGCTATAGCCAGCACGACTATCCTGAATTCCGTAGCTGTCCATA
>CAUYUB010000445.1:0-1563 GCA_963575685.1 Gammaproteobacteria bacterium
CCTGCTACAGACCCCCAAAAACCGCTACGTTTGATGGGCACGGCCCTAGCCGGAAAACCCTATAACGGACGCGTAGGTACTGGAGAGTGCGTGCGTATCATGACGGGGGCCGTCATCCCTGATGGGGCCGACACCGTGGCGATGCAGGAGCATGTCCGGGTTGAGAAGGGTAGCGTCTTCGTGGGGAGTCGTCACCGCTGCGGTGACCACATACGTCGCCGTGGGGACGACCTAACGTTGGGCAAGATTGTACTCACAGCCGGCCGACGCCTTACGCCTGCGGACCTGGGACTGCTCGCCTCCTTGGGGGTGTGTGAAGTGAAGGTGTGCCGCCGTCCGCGGATAGCCTTTTTCTCTACCGGAGATGAACTCTGCCCCCTCGGTAGCCCTTTGGAAAAAGGTCAGATCTACGATAGCAATCGCTATACCCTATTCGGATTACTCAATCGTTTGGGGGTAGAAATCCTGGATCTGGGGATCGTCCGTGACCGCCGCGAGGACCTGCGTATGGCCTTCACCTCGGCTGCACAGGCGGCGGATGCCGTCATCACCTCGGGAGGTGTTTCCGTGGGTGAGGCGGACTTCGTGAGGGAAGTTCTGAATAATGTCGGCCAAGTAGCATTTTGGAAGATTGCCATGAAGCCGGGTAAGCCGTTTGCTTTCGGACGAGTGGGAACGGCACTGTTTTTCGGGTTACCGGGTAACCCAGTATCAGTAATGGCGACCTTCCACTACTTCGTCCAACCCGCTTTGCGTCGACTCGCCGGTGAGCTATCCAAGCCGCCCCTACGCCTGCGCGCCCGCTGTCTGGAACCGCTAAAAAAACACCCAGGCCGCATCGACTTTCAACGCGGAGTTATAGAAACTGGGCAAGCGGGGGAACTCGTCGTACGTTCTACTGGCAATCAAGGTTCCCATATCCTGTCCTCCATGAGCTGCGCCAATTGTTTTATCATACTGCCACTCGAATCCGGTGATGTCGCTCCGGATATGTGGGTGGAAGTGGAACCCTTCGTTACCTTGGAGTAAACATCTCGATGACTACCGAACTTAAACTCGCGGAGTTGACCCGCGATGTGTTGCAAATCCTCTCCGCATGGGGAACCAATTCGGCACAACAGAGGATGTTGCTGGGATTACCAATAGGGAGCCCGGACTACTATCGGTTGGACATCCCCCTCCCGGAAGACAAGGAAGTGTTGCTACGAGTCGAAACGTTGTTGGCGATCGACCAAAGCGTGTGCCTCGTCTTTCCCCACGCACCGGAGTTGGCGCGGTTGTGGATCACCACCCCTTCCCACCTCTTTGGCAGACGCACACCGCTTGAAGTAATGTTGGCCGAGGGGCTGTCCGGTATTATGGATGTCCGCTCCCTGTTGGACGGAACCGAAGTTTGGTAGCCGCGAAAACCCAACACCGTTAATCTCTCGCTATACGAGGATCGTTTGGTCTAAGCGTAACCGTTTGGAGCAACGATTTCCCGGTGGAGGCTGCTTTTCGAGCCTACTTTATTGGTTTATATTAGTAAATTCGAGTACCCGTCCTTATAGAATGAGTCTATAA
>CAUYUB010000446.1:0-1555 GCA_963575685.1 Gammaproteobacteria bacterium
CTGTCCGCAGGTGACAACTATATCATCGACTACACCGCGGCCACGCTCACCATCACACCTCCCCCCATGACGGCGGATACCTTCGTTAGTCATCAAGTAGGAAATATCGTTCAATCGTTGGCTTCGTCCAGGATTATGGGCGGAGCTCTTGATACAATATCTGATGTTTCCATCTCGGCGATAATTACTGATGTCCTTAATCTCTCGGCGGGAGCCCTAGCAAATAACCAGCCCCCCGAATCTTCTCATCCATCTTCTCCGTCTTTCGAGCGAAATGCCGCTCAAGCACCATCAGCATTGGCAAATACTGACAGTGTCATAGCAGCGGTTCAGACCGCAAGCAATCAGGCCGCGAACCGTTTTGTTAGTGGAAACTATGCATCATCGACCTTGGTTGCGGAACTATCCTCCGGTACCCCTCCGCAAGCAGCACTGTCCATAGCGACACAAGCCGCCCAGGCACAAACCGCACTGATTACCGCCCAAACGGTACCAGTAACACCGTCCAACCAAATCGTAGCCCCACTGGCGAGCGCTCCTACCGAGCCATCGCTGGCCAGCATCAATTTGCAAGGAAATAGCGCGTCCGGGCAGATCCTGGTGGCAGCGTTGGCTAGCGGCGCTACCCCAGAAGTGGCACTGTCCTCGCTGGGTGAGATCACGGCAGCAGCAGCGACATTGGCTGCCGCCCAAACCATGCCGCTGTCTCCGTCCAATCAGGTTGCCGCTGTATTGGCCAGTGGCGGGGGCATAGCAACGGCACTTCAGGCAGCGGGCGTCCGTACCAACGGCAACGATGCAGCGGCTCAAACGCTGATAACCACTTTGGCGAGCGGAAATTCCCTCGCTACGGCTTTAGCGGCAGCGCAGGAAACGGTTGCGGTGCAGACAACCCTAGCCGCTACCCAGGCAGTACCCCTATCGCAGGCGAACCAAACCGTTGCCGCTCTGGCGAGCGGTACGAACGCTACGTCCGTGTTGGCGGCGGCGGGAAATAGCGACGCACAGGCGATTGCCGGGTCAGCCCTGGTGGCGGCGTTGTCTTCTGGTGCCACCCCCGAGGCGGCACTGGCCGCGATGACCACCGCTACGACAGCAAGCGCCGCACTCGCCGCCGCTCAAACTGTGCCGGTCTCGTCATCCGGCCAGGTCGCCGCGGCATTGGCGAATGGGGGAAATGTCGCTTCGGCGTTTCAGGCCGCAGGCATCGCTACCAATGGAAACGATGCGGCTGGCCAAACAATGGTGGCAACCCTGGCAGCGGGTGCTTCTCCCGAAGTTGCCCTGGCCGCTGCGGTAGAAACCAATGCAGTGCAGACCACCCTAGCAAAAACCCAGACGGTACCGATGTCGCTGGCGAACCAGACCATTGCGCTCCTGGCCAGCGGTGCTGACGTTGCGGTGGTCTTACAAGCCATGGGGATCGCGCCCCAACAAATGGACGCAGCCAAACAGGCTCTGGTGGCGGCATTGGCGGCAGGCACGACCCCGGAAGCGGCCCTGGCCTCAGCAATCGCGTCCGTACAGGCGAACACCACCCTAGCCGAGGCCCAAA
>CAUYUB010000447.1:0-1551 GCA_963575685.1 Gammaproteobacteria bacterium
CCAACTATGCCATCCAGAACATTGTATCAAATATCGTTCACCTGGCATGGGACGGACTACTTACCGCCCGCACCCCGAAGCAATTAGATAGGCTGTTCGCCAAGTTCGGCATGGAGCCAACCGCAAGCCGCAAAGGTGGATTGGTCAGCGATATCGGAGACATCGGGAACCAGAAAGTATCTCAGAGTGAAGTGCATAAAGCCGGACGTGCCACAGGGGGAGCGGCCAAGTTCATCCAGAGCATGACCGATGCTATGAGCCGGGTAGATCAAACCACCGTAGGCAAGGTAAAGATATTCGGTATCTTCCAACAGCTCTCACAGTTAGGCGAGCAAACATCCAGCCGTAGCGCGGTAGCAAAGGGAATCACCGAATACATGAGCGGGCGCTGGCCGGAAGTGGTGAGCAAGAGCATGACCCCGGAAACACGCGCCGACCTGAACCGCTGGTCACCTGGATTGGCAGACCGCATTCAGAAAGCCGCAAAGAAAGGATGGACACAAGAACAGATTGAAGCGGAACTATTTGGCGGGAAGTACAGCCCGTCCCTGCATGACGTTCTGGACACGCAGGAATTGGGGATGCTCCAGCATTACCCGGAGTTGTACAACGATCTCGAAGCCAACCTTGCCAAAGTGAAAGACCCCGGCGAAATCCCCGGAGTCATCCAGGCTGCCAACAGAAAGTATATTCAACGGCTGAATGATGAAATCCGGCGCACCACCGCAACGACTGTAGCCAACGCTCATACCCGTGTAGACGTGGAAGGCGGGCAGGCTGTATTAGATATGATGCGGGATGCGCGGGGCAAGTATCACGACGTTTGGAACGATCATCAGGTCCGCATGGATGAAACCGCAAAGGCAGCGAAGGCGGCTAAAACCAAGTGGGAGAAAAACGAGATATGGCGCAACGGACGCCAGGTGTCCGATGACCTGTTCAGAGCTCAGGATGAAATCACCGCAAGTGAATTCCTGGGGATATGGGAGGGATTGGGCGGCGAGAAGATGACTGACGCCAGCGCCGTGATGGTCAAGAATTACCTCGACCTGCATGGTATTCATTCCACCTACTTTGAAGCGATCCGAAAGGGATGGGATGACTTTATTGAATTCGAGAAAACCAATCCACCACAAGCAGAGGTAGACAAGCGCTACGTCGAGATGATGGAAGCCAACAACAAGGCTTATCTTGATATGGTGATTGGCGAGGACGGCCTGCAGGGGGATATCAACGGCAAGTTTGAAAGCGCATTTGACGCGCAGTATCCTGACCTTGCAGGGCGGGCGAAAGCCTGGGGAACGGAGCAAGAAGCAGTCCGGCGCCAGATGATGTTAGCCGAATTGCAATATCGCTTTGGAGTTGTGCCGGAAGCAGCCGTAAAGATATTCGGGAAACTGGACGACGCCACCGCCAAGCGCATTACCAAGATGAACGGCGGGAAACCAGAATACCAGAAGATGAACCCGAATTGGGAAACCGCACAGCAGGACATGGGTAAACTTCGGAGCGAATACCTCCGCCGACTCATGGACGCCAATCACGGCAACC
>CAUYUB010000448.1:0-1550 GCA_963575685.1 Gammaproteobacteria bacterium
ATGACGCTCGGCAATTTCGCGGATAGCGGTAATCGCGTAGTCGCAGGGTTCAGGATCACCGGGGCCGTTGGAGAGGAATACACCATCAGGGTTCATGGCCAGGACCTCCTGCGCAGAGGTCTTGGCCGGCACCACGGTGACATGGCAGCCTCGACTGACCAGCATCCGCAAGATATTGCGCTTGATGCCGTAGTCGTAGGCGACCACCCGGAAACGGATATGCTCCGGCGCAGGAATTTGATGACCCTGGCCGAGTCGCCAGGTCCCTTCGTCCCAGAAGTAGGGCGTTATGCTGCTCACCACCTGCGCCAAATCCATCCCCTTGAGCCCTGGGAAGCCACGCGCTACGGCCAGCGCCTCTTCGGTATCAATACGGGTACCGGCCATGATGGCGCCGTTTTGGGCGCCCTTCTCACGCAAGAGGCGGGTCAAACGCCGGGTGTCGATACCAGCGATGGCCACTACTCCATGGAGAGCAAGGTATTCGGGCAGGGAATAACGCGCCCGAAAGTTGGAGAGTCGCCCTGGCAGATCGCGAATCACCAGCCCCGTGGCGTAGATACGGGGTGATTCTTCGTCTTCCTGATTGCAACCCACATTACCGATGTGGGGATAGGTGAGGGTAACGATCTGCTTACAGTAGGAGGGATCCGTAAGGATCTCTTGGTAACCGGTGATCGCGGTATTGAATACTACCTCACCAACGGACAGACCCTCCACGCCGATAGACTCGCCGCGGAACAGGCTGCCGTCCTCCAGAGCCAGCAGAGCGGGTTGGCGCACATTCACCTCCGGGGGCCGAACATACAAAGGCGGGAGGACCCGCCATGGAGCCTTCCCGCCAGCCAGAAAACCGAGAATTATTTGTCTTAGAGAATAGGTGAAAGGCAGCAGAGGTGTATCCTTAGCATACCCGCTCTACCTATTTTCCGACATAAGCGGACAGATAATAGAATGTTGCCAACCGCTTGACAACCACCTCTACAAAGATGATACCTTCAGATACTTACCTGCTCCTTGTGGTTGGTTCTTATCCGTTACTGCTGGATTTAACTGACATTATCGTTCACACCATAACAACCTGGACACGACGGCTATCGGCGGGAAAAGTATCATGAAGACGGCAACTTTTAGAGACTGGGATTTAGATACACTTGACGAAGCTTTTGGATTAACTCAAATTTGGCAATCCGAATTACTCAACACCTGGGAAAATAATAACGAAGAAGTCAATGATTTCGAAAGACAGACCTTGCTGAATCTGCAAAAATCTCTGATTCGTGGGGGGCGCGCGTGGAACGAAGCGGAATTAGAAAATAAGTTTATCAGCCCGATGATGATAGCCGCCGGTATCGATGATGAGCAAATTAGCTATTTCTTGGAACGCCCATTATCGGGTATGATTGCCGATTACTCGCTTTCTGGTATCGTTGACGGCATGATTGCAACAGGTATTCGTAATCCACATACACCTTTCTTTTGTATGCACGAATATAAACGCAGCCTTGAAAATCAAGGCAGCCCTGACGCGCAGGTATTGGTTGCCATGT
>CAUYUB010000449.1:0-1545 GCA_963575685.1 Gammaproteobacteria bacterium
CTTTTCCCCAGGATCGGTACAGGGAAATACGGCCCTTGTGCAGATCGATTACATAGCTCTTTTCGCCTCTTACCGCCGACATAGTGACATCATCGTTCATTTCTTCCCCCTTGGCATGATGGTAATACAATGCCTTCCGTTAGTCCAGGGTTTGTCGGTCAATTGCTGTGAGGTGACGTGATAGGTGCCGCACATCGGGCAACGGTAGACGCGCTTGGGGATCTTCTTTGAGTGGTTCCGCTGATTGCGGCTTTTCACGTCGTTTATCAGCTGGTGGGCCTCGCGGAACGACATGCAGCGCTTGCCCTGGCAGAGCTGGGGATTCTCCGTGTCCATGCGCCCCAACCCTCTCGAGATACCAGAGCGTCAACCCATTGATCTGTACGCCACGAACACCCTGACGATGGGCGCAAATAGCCATATCCTCGCGCCGATCATCCCAGGTGGACGGGTCGACAATCCTCTCCGCGCGAAGGAGGATGGCGAGATTGGCCCGGAAAAGACAGGACGTGATCCGCGCCGAGTCCAGGGGCGCGAGGGGATCGAACGATCCCCACCAAGCCGAACGTTCCCCGTGAAACTTTTTGTTAAGCTGAAATCGGCCCTCGCTAATCCCATCATCTCCGATGGCCGAATCTCTCCCGCTCGATTCCGCGAAGGCGAGGCCTCGGAGAATTGCCGCCGAGGTCCGGTAGCCGTCATAGATGGTCAGGCGTTCGGGGGATCTCGCGGGGATGGCAAGAAGGGGGAGTGACAGGATGAAGAAGAGAAGAAAAAGAAAATGCCGGATCATTTGCCGTTCGCCGGGTCGTCGTCGTAGGGATCGTCATCGACGACGTTTTTCTTCCACCATTTTTTGAATCCCGCCTTAAAGAGCGCCCAGGCCGACGGGACTGACGGATTGTACCCGACATAGCCCCGCGCGAAATCCCAGACGCAAAAGGCGATGAAGAGCGAGGCGAGAATAAAAACGATGGCTTGAATGATGGACATGGTTTGGACCATACTTTCTCCTTTGGCTTCCGCCGACCGGAGCCTTTTTGCTCCCGCATCTACAGAGAGTGTACTATGGTATTAGCATGGAATCAAGAGACAATCGACCATCCCCTGAGGATTTTTACGGCCCCCTCGAAGGTGTTGGCCAGTCCATATATAGAGCCAGACCAATATACGTCTTCCTGAAATAACTTTTGGGCCTCGGATTGCTTCCCCCCTGGCCGTTTTAACTCCAAAAAATAGGCCCTTCCATCCTTGACGAAAACGAGATCCGCGACCCCCGGCCTCATCCCCATCCGTTTTAGCCGGGCCATTCTCCCGATCCCCGCCCCGGTCCTCGCCTCACCCATCCCCTCATTCGGGACAGCGAAAAAAAGAAAGCCCCGCGAGGGGGCCATGAGCCGGAGATAGTCGACGAGCTGGACCTGTAGATCGGCCTCGGGTCGGCTAGAGCTCCTTGGACTTGTCATAGATGTCCATTTCGATTTCGAGTCCGGTCCTGATATGCTCGCTGCGGTTCTCGCCGATCTCGTCCAGCATTTTATTATA
>CAUYUB010000450.1:0-1544 GCA_963575685.1 Gammaproteobacteria bacterium
TGATGTCGCCGCCGGTCGCGGCCCGCTCGGTTGAGCCGAGGCAGAGGCTAAATCCTCCCAGGTTAGGCAACGGGAGCTCATAAACCGCGGTCTTTTCATCCAGGGTGCGCCCTGTGAAGCCGCACATCCTGATCGAGTTGATCTTCCGATCGGCAGTATTGATGCTGGCCTGCACGGCGATGGCAGGCAGCCGAAGCTTGAAGTCGACCAATCCGGAATCGGCTTTCTTACCTCTCCGCTTCTCTTCTACCTTGCGGTAGAGAATGGTTCGCACGCCGGCGGGGAAGGTGACCAGGTAGGTCTCGCCGTCGCCGCTCGACTTCATCCAGACTAGGCCAGGGAACGGCCTGAAGGTCACCTCGCTGCGGAAGAAGTCCATCAGCTGCTCAGGGGTGACGATGAAGCGCTTCTCTGCACCCCCGGTGAAGTCGGACATGACGATCTCTTCCTCGAAGATGCCGACACCGTAAAGCTGCTTTTGCATGGTCATGACCGGGCCCTCCCCTCAGCGTCGACGCCCGTCCACTTCACCTGCTTTTTGCCGTTTGCTCGGCGCCAGACGTTACAGAGTTCGTGGGCGAATTTGCCGGAGGCCTCGCTGCTGTGCTCGAAGCTGTTCCAGTCAGGCAGGGCTGCGCTGAGGCACTCAAAAGCCTCGGCATAAGCAATGGCAAACTCGATGTCTTGGGCACAGGTGATCACCACCGTATTTTCGTAGCCCTCTGCGATGATGTCGAAGCCGTTGGCGTATTGGCCCGGGAAGCGCTCCTTCACCTTGGCGAAGAAGTTCTCTTCGAAGTTTTCCAGCGCCCAGATGTCGTAGGACTTCTTGCCGGAAGCGTCCCGGTAGGTGATGGTCAGTTCATCCCAAGGAAGCTTTGCCAAGAGGTTCTGGTCCGGCTTCGGCAAGTCCCAGATGAAGGTGCCGTCAAAATGCCCCATCATCCCGGCGATTGCGCTGGGACCAGAGAGGAAGGCCTCGACCACTCCGATCCCCTCGTCGTTCCAATCAAAATTCGGAAGCATCATGGTCAGACAGTCCATCTCGTTGACCGGGCCATCCGACCCCACGTTCTCGATATCGCAGAACAGCGGGTAGTAGTCGGAAAGGACTCTCCAGAGGGGATCAAGAAACGCATGCATCCCATCGAAGCTAAGCGGCTGTTCAACCAGCTCTGGTTTATCTCTCCCTTCAGCCTTGTAGAACTCCCAAACGGCCGATATTGATCGGAACAGGCCGGGGTGCACCAGCTTGGGTGCGGCACTGATCAGCCTGGGGGCCGGCAGGGCCCGGCGGCTACGGCGCGGTTGAGGGGTAAATCTCGGCTTGCGGATCCGCGACATGGTGCGGCGGTTGGTCTTGAAGTCTTCGGCGTCCTCCCCCTCCTCTACCGAGGCCACTCCCGGGAAGCACTCCTCCCAGGGGCGCAGCAGGTCGCCCATCGTTTCGAGCGGGGCAAATGCGGTGCGCTCCACAATCGGGCGCAGGGATCCGCGCTCCACCGCGCCCTGGATACGCTCTATGATGACGGCAGCGTTCATGG
>CAUYUB010000451.1:0-1539 GCA_963575685.1 Gammaproteobacteria bacterium
GAGCGAGCATGGGAAGCCGCTCGAAATAACAACTTTGAATACGCCAGCGCCTTGATGGAGGTGCTTCGGTTCAAGTACGGGTACGACTACTTCAGAACCATGAATTTGTTTTGCAAGATGTTGGGTATCTCGGAGGCTGACTTTGAGAACCTTTGTTACGAATGTGATTCCCTGAACTGAAAACGAAGGCCGGGATTGGCTTATACGGGGCGATCTTTAGTCGGCCTATACCAAACCACCGGCCAGAGTTCGATTGTTTAAGGGGTTTTAATGGAGGGAATGTATGAACGCGGTAGGAAGGTTGTTAGCGACGATTGGCTTGCTGGTTGTAGTCGGCTGCGCCGGTCTTGGAGCGATTGAGGTTGTGAATAAGTTTAAGCTGGCAGAAGTACCCAGGCCGACGTTTCAGCCGGTCGAGTCTGATGTTGGTTTAGAGCAGTAGGTTTAAGCGGCAATGGGGCCGCAGTTTTGTAGAGGTTGAGACATGAAATGGAACAGAAAGGGCGGTGTTTTGTACTTATCAGTGGTGGTGTTGTGCATCTTTCTGAGCGGATGCACAAACTGGCAACTGACGTTGAGAATGGACGATGTGAAAACGCAGGACCGTGTTATAAGCCAGCGCGATCAAACGACCAGTCCCAACGCAGAGCGATCATTGCGTACCTCCAGGGCCGAGGCAAGGTCTTGGATGAAATAGGGTATGTTGACTTTGGAGTTGAGGCGCTGCTGGTGCTTCTTGCCGGCGGCATAATCAACTGGCTGTTTTTGTAGAAGTTCTGGAGCCCCCGTTCAGGGGGCTTCTTCGCAAACCCGCTTGGCCCCTGATATTATTAAAGTATGAGGGGAAGAAAGCCAACACCGACTGTTCTCAAGCTGTTACGCGGGAATCCTGGAAAGCGACCAATAAACGGAAGTGAACCGCAGTACGACGCGGCTGAACCTGCACCGCCTGAAGAGTTGTTGCATGAGAAGTGGGCAGTGGCGCGTGGAGAGTGGGACAGAATTGCGCCGCAGTTAATTGCAGCTGGAATTATGAAGCGCATAGATCAGACGGCGCTGATGGCGTACTGCATCGCGTATCAACACTGGATCACTGCTCATGAATGGGTAAGGGATCACGGCTCTTTTATCCGCACGAAGAACGGGTTGTTCATGGCGAACCCCCATTTCAAGGTTGCCGGCCGAGTGTTTGAAGAGATGAAAACGTTGATGACAGAATTTGGTCTTACTCCGAGTAGCAGATCGCGGTTGAAAGCAGACTTGCCGGCGGAAGAGTTCGATCCAATGGAAGAGTTTCTAAATGGTGGAAAGGCGAAAGCCTGACAATGCAGAAATTTACGCGCAGAAGGTTGTGTCCGGCGAGATACTGGCCGGACGCTTGGTAGGCCTATGCTGTCAGCGGCACCTTGACGACCTAGAACGCGGGGGCGAGCGGGGGCTTTATTACGACCAAGAGGCGGCAGACAGGATAGTTAGTTTCTTTGGATTCCTGCACCACAGCAAGGGGGAGTGGGCCGGAAGGGTGCTGAACCTTGAGTT
>CAUYUB010000452.1:0-1533 GCA_963575685.1 Gammaproteobacteria bacterium
TTGCGCTCTGCTGTATGATTGAGTGAAAGAGCGACATAGGAAAGCTTCACGGGCAGCAAAAGGAGAAGTCCAAGGAATTACCCTTCAATATCGTGCGGGACATAAAAGAGGTGGAGTTGCTTCTGGACTGGTTCGCACGGGCGGCGGAGATGATAAAGGAGACGGTGAAAATATGACAGACGAAACAATCAAAATGACGGGCGAGGAGCTGCTGGCCAAGTTCCCCCCTTCCAGGAAATGCACCGGCCGCCGGGGATGTTCTGGGCGTGGGTATCAGCTGAAGTCACTGGCCGGAAAAATGCACAAAATTCCGTGTCGGTGCATCATGAAGCAGTATGCCAAGTCCGGGTTGAAGATCGAAATTATTCCAACGGTGGCCGGGTCATGATGAATTTGAAAGAGGCCTGTAAGCTTTACAGGGTTAGTCGGCGCAACATGCTCGACCTCTGCGAGCGTGGAGAGTTCGGGGCCCGGAAGCGCGGCAATCGGTGGGTACTCACCAGGCCACCCGTGTCCGAGCAGTGCATCGGGACCATGGCAATCGCCGAAACCCTGGGTTGCTCCCTTCAATTCGTCCGGAGGTTGTGCGCATCCCAGAGGGTCGGAGCTATCCGCATCGGCCGACAGTGGCGGGTTCCGCTTTCTCACGCTACGAAGCTCATGATTCTCCAATTAAGCGGCTTTCAGGCATAATTTCCAAAACTTCGGTAATTTATTTTTCACTGTCTCGGTAACGCCTTAATTCCTCCCCTCGTCCTCGAGCAAACTGTTGCCGCGGTCGATAACGGCACCCAAAAGGAATACTGCGACTTGCTGCTGCGACTGACGGGTTGGGGCGCCCCTCCAAAGGTTGCCGTGAAAGAGCCTGACGACCCGAACAAAAAGATTATTCCCATCCGTCTCCATATCCAACCCAAAGTCGATACCTACAAACTTCTCCCAGTAATCAGGGATTTCAAACGGTGCGCAAATATGCACGGCCGGGTCATAGGTCTCGTACACGGATCCGCGGAACGCCTTCCACTGGCCGAGAACGTACCGGGCATAGTATTGAGTACCTATCCATTTCTTCAGGCGGTCGAAAAAGGATTTCGGATTGTGGACGTTCTCATAGCTATTCGTCTGGAAATAGGCAAAGTCCTTGTCCTGGTCCGCGTGGCCATTCTTCTCAACATAGGTTTTATGCAGGTAGGAACCGGGAGCGCCGGGGTTGCACACATCAATCTTCATGGGAAGAGGCGCCACGGTACCGCGGAGGCGCCCCTGAAGCATGACATGGTCCTCTTCCTCGAGCTCGGTGGACTCTTCGACAAGGATGACGTCGAACTCCATGGACGCCTTGCGCTCAAAGTTGTCTATACCAAAGAACTGAATCAGCGAGGCGTTGATTAAAACGACTTCGAGAGTACCCTTCTTCCAGTCCGCGACGTAATCATCAACCATCACCTTTTCGGTAAACACCTTGTAGGTGGTGAAATAGCAAGCGTTCCTGGTTTTCCTGAAGATGCCGATTTTGATTCCAGGATAGGCAAT
>CAUYUB010000453.1:0-1525 GCA_963575685.1 Gammaproteobacteria bacterium
TTCGACGCTGGCAAAGGTACGTTCCGCTTCTGCTCGGTTAAAGTCATCGCGAATCCCGGGGCTGGGACCGGTGGCTGGCGGGATGTTGCACGCGGTCGCCTATGGTCTGATCTTCGACAGTCTGGGCAAGGCCGTGGCCCATACCCTGGAAACCCGTGGCGAGCTTCAATCGGCACCGGCCGTGCTGCTCTTCGAGGAAAAACTTGGTGAAGATTTGGAATCACGTGCGCGAAAATTTGCCCGAATGGCTCTTACACGCCAAGTCTCAAATCAAAACGACCCTTGAGATTACCCGGGAGGCAACCCGGGAGGTCTCTCACGAAGCGGCCGACATGGGGCGTGAAATCGCCAAGGAGGCTGCTGCAACCACCCGTACCGCAGCTAAAGAGGCGTTGAGTGCGACCCGTCATGTCCTGGAGGCGTGGGAGGCGCGACTGGAGGCTAAGGAGGAACCCCCTCCTGCCCCCACCGGTGACACCCACCTGGATCTGGCCCGTGAGAGTCTGCGTGAGTTGGTCAATGACTCACGGGTTCCCACCGCGGTGAGGGAATCTTTGGCGGAAGACTACCGCCAGGTGCAGGCCATGCTCGACAAGATCGAACATGGCCATGTCCATATTGCCGTCTTCGGCCGGGTAAGCGTCGGCAAGTCCGCCCTGCTCAATGCCCTGCTGGGAGAGAACCGCTTTCGCACCAGTCCCCTGCACGGTGAAACCCGTACCCATGCCATGGCCGCCTGGGAAGAGGTCCAGACCGGCGGCGTCTTTCTCATCGATACCCCTGGCATTAATGAAGTAGATGGTGAATCACGCGAACGTCTGGCCCATGAAGTGGCGGGTCGGGCCGACTTGATCCTGTTCGTGGTCGATGGCGATATCACCGAGACCGAACTCTCCGCGCTACGTATCCTTGCCACCCAGGGACGTCCGCAGATCCTTGTCCTCAACAAGTCCGACCGCTACACCAACGCAGAGCGGGAACTGCTGATGACGACCTTGACCGAGCGCACCCATAACCTGGTGCGTCCCGAGTACCTGGTATGTTCGGCCGCAGCGCCCACCGAACGGATCTATGTCCAGGTTGACGATCAAGGACGTGAGATCGAGATCCGCCGCCGCCCCGCCCCGGACATAGGGACGCTCCGGGAACGGTTATGGACGTTGTTGGAGTCCGAAGGCAAGACGCTGGCAGCACTCAACGCCGGCCTGTTCGCAGGTCGGCTTTCCGATCAGGTCGCCGCGCGTATCCTGGAGGCCAAACGCGGGCTTGCCGAAAAGGTGGTACGTACCTATTGCATCTCCAAAGGGGTTGCCGTGGCGGTCAATCCCATTCCAGTGGTTGACCTGTTTGCCGCGGTGATGGTCGATGTTTCGATGATTCTGCACCTCTCCCAGCTTTACGGGTTTCCGGTGACCAAAGGCGAGGCGAGCGGATTGATCAAAACCATCGCTGGTCAGACCGCATTGCTCATGGGTACGGTCTGGACGGTCAACCTAATTTCATCGGCTCTCAAGGTAACTACCGG
>CAUYUB010000454.1:0-1522 GCA_963575685.1 Gammaproteobacteria bacterium
CCTCGTCGATCCAGTAATGCCCGGCATCGAAAAGCATGGCCGACCGGGCCACGTTAGGGGCGGTCTCATAGATTTTTTGATCGTCGTACAGCTTGTCGAAATAGCGCTGCGCCGCACGAGCGACCTTGATGGTCTGGTAGAGCCCACGGGTCGCGCCACAGAAGGGCCTGACCCTCGCCTGGGACAGTGTGGAAGTGACCGTGTCGGGACTGCTCTTCATGATGGTAAGCTTGGTCTGGACGCTCATGTCAGTGTACATCGCCCGATTGAAGCCGAGGGACTGGTAGCCTGGATTCCAGATTGTCGCCTGGGCATCGCCCCGCCCATTATTGTAATAGCGGTTCAGGTTGCGGTTGTACTTCGCTTCACGGGCCGAGTTGTAGGAGTATAGTTTGGTGATATCGTCCCGTATTCTCGCCTCTTCATCGGCGGTCAGGGTGATCGATTTCCCTTTGATCGGCTTTACCATCCCGGCCCCCCGGTCTTGGTCTGGCCGTTGATGATAACCCGCGAACCGTTGGCGAAATCGATCTCGACAACCCGGTCGGGAGGGCAGGACTGCACGAAACGGCGGAGAATGGTCTCGTCAATCTCGCGGCCCGCCATCGAGTCGGCCAGGGCTCGGGCCTGCTTGGCCTCGGGCTGCCGGGCGAAATACTCGGATACGGCAGTCTTGACCGCCGCTTCGATCCGGCTTTTCCGCCGTGCGTGATACCCTGAGCGCAGACTATCGACCAGTGTACGGAAAATCATACACTAAGCATGTATCTTTTTGGATAACTTTGTCAATAGTAAATCGCTACAGAGTTGTCGCCCAAATAGACCGCATGGCGTAGAGGACCGAGTCGAGGAAGTCGGGGTGAAAGGCTCGGTCATCGATCTCTCGGATTATCATGCCGGTGTCGGGATCTTTGGTCCAAACCGTGACTTCGGCCTCTCGGGCGAACTCGCCATCTACCGGAACGATAAAATCCCCAGCCCTAACCTCGTCCTGCAATAGCTCGAGGGCAGCGACCTTGTCGCGCTTGTAGGCGGGCCTGACTGGCAATTTGTGGATCGTCCGCAGGTCGTGGACCATCTTGGCCCCACCTCCGCCCGTGTCGCTGAATATCTGGGGGGAAGCGGAAATACCGAGGTCCAGGCAGCGCCGGGACGTTTCGGCGAGGCCCTTGGTGATCGCGTTCGCTAGCTCGGTTAGGCCAGTCCGCCTAGCCTTGTACTCCCAGATCAGCCAGCGCTTCCGGGTCAGCTCTTGGCCGGGAAGAGCGGAAACGTCGCCATAGCGTATCCGATCCCGAGGGTCGGCGTAGTCTTTCGGGGCGTGGAGCTTCGGGACATAGGCGATGATCGAGAAGGCGTCAGCGTCCTCGAAGCCAATATCAAGCCCCGCCGTCAGCCTGACATTCTCCGGCCTGACCGCTTCGACCCATTGCTCGAACATGGTCCCGCCATAGTAGCCCTCGGGCGGGATCGAGAAAATCGTTAAGGCATCGTCGCTCGAGTATTCCCCAAGGTAGAACCG
>CAUYUB010000455.1:0-22109 GCA_963575685.1 Gammaproteobacteria bacterium
GGACATACCTATCGTAACCATTACGAAGAGGCCCGCATCAGTGAAGAACTCGACAAGCAAAAGGTCATCAGCATTAGTATCGTGCAGCAGCCGGACGCATCCGGTAAGGCGGTAAAGCCGAAGCATTCGTTCTTTGCCATCATTGGATTGATACTTGGCCTTATTGGTGCTTCGATGGTCATGGTTTATCAGTTATTGTTCCACGAGACCCTGATCTCACCAGAAAGCGTAAAACGAATTCTGAAGCTGCCCGTTCTAACCACGGTGCCGGTACATCCGACTGTCGTAACCGTGGGATAGGAGAAATGGACATGAGATACAGCGATTGTCTTGGAGCGCTGGGACCACGGACCGACCCACTGATTTGGTATTTCCGTCGGCTACGCAAAATGTCGGCGGAGGAAATCCTGGACCGCGTGCGCGATGCCACCATCAAGCAAGTGTGGCGAGTTGGTTTTTTGCGGCCACAGGCTCCGGCACGGCCCGCGTTTTCCCTGGTAGCGGCGAGTTTTGCCATGCCGTCGCCGGAGACCCTTCCGCTTGGGGTTTCAGCCCAAGCTCGTGGGGCAATCCTGGCTGAGGCGGAAGCCATTCTGGCTGGGACGGTGTGTATCCTTGGTCATGAGTCGCGGCTACTCGGTGAGGTGCCCGATTGGTTTACCGATATCCGTAGCGACCACCGCGCGCCGAGCGAAACTTATAGTTTCGACATTCCCTACCGTGATTCCAATAGCGTCGGCGAGATTAAATATGTGTGGGAGCCATCCCGTCACCATCATCTCACCATATTGGCCGCAGCATATTATCTATCCGGTGATGATCGGTTCGCACAGCGGGTGGCGATTCATCTTACCTCGTGGTGGAAGGAAAACCTATTACTCCACGGTGTTCACTGGATCAGTGGGATCGAAATTGCTATTCGGCTGCTGTCATGGGTGTGGCTACGCCGCCTGTTGGCTTGTTGGTCAGAAGTAGCAATGCTGTTCGATGACAACCCCGCTTTCCTGGATCAACTCTACTGGCATCAGGCCTATCTCGCGGCATTACCGAGTCATGGCTCCTCCGCCAATAATCATTTAATGGCCGAGATAGCGGGACGATTCGCGGCGGCGTCCGCCTTTCCTATCTTCGCTGAAAGTGCCGGCTGGCGTGTGCAGGCGGCCAAATTGATTGAGCGGGAAGTAGCAGCGCAAACCTGGAAAGATGGGCTGAATCGTGAACTGGCTACTGCCTATCACGGCTTGACTTTCGAATTGGTGCTGACCGCTGCCGCCGAAGACGATCCCCAACGACCGCTCTTAGGGGAAATGGTATGGCGGCACCTGGCGGCGATGGCCGATGCCCTGGCGTCGATGGTCGATGTCGGCCTCCACCCACCGCGGCAGGGTGACGATGATGGCGCCGTTGCCTTGCTGGTCGATGGTTTGGGTTTCGATCGCTGGCACTCCCTGTTGGCCTATAGCCAAACCGCTTTCGGTCGGTGCTCATGGTGGCCGAAGGCGCGCGTGGGTGATCTACGCGCCGCGCTGCTGGCATGGCGAACCGGTCGGCATATCGTATCCGATCGTCCGACAGCTCCTATCCGCCATTTCAAAGAGGGCGGGATGGTGCTGTTGCGTGATTTGGCTGCTAGTGACGAAGAATTGTGGTGTCGCTGCGACCATGGTCCACTTGGTTTTCTATCAACCGCCGCGCACGGCCACGCCGATGCCCTATCGATCGAAATTCGGTACGGCGGTGTCGAAGTATTGTGCGATCCAGGGACCTATTGCTACCACGGTCATGATCCTTGGCGATCCTATTTTCGTTCAACCCTCGGCCACAATACCCTGGAGATCGATGGTATCAACCAGTGCCGTGCTGGTGGTTTGTTTCTTTGGCGGGACCATCCGCACTCGGAATTGGTGGGCGTTAGTGGTCTCGATAGCGGAGAGGTAGCAGAATGGTCCGCTAGTCACGATGGTTATCGACAACTTGCTATTCCAGTAATGCATCAGCGGTCGGTTATTTTCAATCGGTGGGCACGGACCCTGGATATCCATGATCGCCTCACTAGCCTTCAGCTACATTCGGTCCGTCTTGCCTTTCACCTGGGGCCGTGCGTCGATTGCCAATTAACGGACAATGTCGCGTTGTTGGCTTGGCAAGGCGCTGCCGGACCATGCCAAGCGCGCCTGGAATTGCCGGACAGGTTGGCCTGGAGTCCGCGCCGAGGGGAACAGAATCCGCTGCTCGGGTGGTATTCCCCGGTATTTGGCCGTGTGGAGCCGACAACCGTTCTCATCGGTCAAGGCTTGTTGGAACCGGAAACAGATTTGCATAGCCGCCTTGTGGTAAGCGGTGGGAGCAATACCGAAGCCGTCATCGGACATCATTGAGGAGAGGGGCATGATACCGTCGCAAAAGAGAGTGCTAATCGTGGTACAGAATCTTCCGGTTCCCTTTGATCGGAGGGTTTGGTTGGAGGCGACGACGTTAGCGCGCCATGGTTGGGTGGTGAGTGTTATCTGCCCCAAGGCGAAGGGATTCAATCAGTCGCAAGAACGGTTGGAGGAGGTCGATATTTACCGTTATCCCCTACCAATAGACGCTCAGAGTAAGTTGGGATTCGTTGCGGAATTCATTTGGTGCTTCGTCGCCACGTTGCTGTTATCCATCCGAATCGCTACGGTGGGCCGTGGTTTCGATGTACTGCATATCTGTAATCCGCCGGAAACTTTTTGGCCGATGGCATGGTTGTGGCGGCTTTTCGGCAAGGTTTTTATTTTTGACCACCATGACCTTTCGCCGGAGATGGCCGCAGCCAAGTTCGGAAAGAGTGATGGCGTCCTGATGGCGGGTTTGATGCTGTTCGAGAAGCTGACCTTCCAAGCGGCGCAGATCGTCATCACCACCAATGAAAGCCACAAGCGTATCGCGATTAAACGTGGTGGCAAATACCCCGACGATGTCTACGTGGTCCGGTCTGGGCCTGATCTGGCGCGATTTACGGTTTATCCATCCGATCCTACCCTGAAACAGGGCAAGCCGTATCTCTTGGTGTATTTGGGCGAGATATGTAAGCAGGACGGCGTCGATCACCTGATCCGCGCAGTTAAAATATTACGCGATGATCTGGGACGAACCGATTTTCACTGTATTTTGGTCGGCGGCGGCCCGTATCAGCCTGCCATCGTCGCCTACGCCACCCAGCAAGGAATCAGTGATCTCTGCACATTTACCGGCCGGATCAGTGACAACGATCTCTGCCGAGTATTATCCTCCGCCGACTTGGGCATCGACCCTGATCCAAAAAATCCATGGTCGGACCAAAGCACCATGAACAAAATCATGGAATACATGTTCTTTGGACTTCCCATTGTGGCATTCGACCTCAGCGAGGCGCGAGTTTCGGCTGGAGCCGCCGCGCATTTTGTTGCGCCCAATGATGAACGCGAAATGGCGGAGGAGATATCCAATCTGCTTGATGATCCGGCACGACGCGAGGAAATGGGGCGGTTGGGATGTGAACGCGTGCGTGGCGCCCTGGCCTGGGAGTATTCAGTTTCACCGCTACTGGCCGCCTACGATGCGGCATGGGCATTGAATCACCGCTCGCGGAAATAATAATAATTCAGACCATCGATTCATCGGACTCTCCAAGCTCTAATCCGCCATTCGATGTCGCAAAGCGTTGGAACATGATCGAACAAAAAAGGCGGTAGCAGATATGAGCGCGATCGATGAGGCGCTTCACCCAGCGTACGAGGATAGCGGAAAAGGCACTTTTTGCGCACTCAGCAAGAATCAACAATCCGATCCGCTAGACCCTTCTGGGAAGGCGCTCGGCGGATTCTCCGTGCAGATGACGGCGCTCTATGGAGCGATTCGGCCCATACTGGATGGAATGGAAAGGGGGGCAGTAATCCATTTCGTAGCAGCGACGGGGGGAGAAGGCACCTCGACCATCGCGCGTGAATTTTCTTTCATGACAGCAACCTCTGGACATCGGCGGACGTTGCTCGTCGATGGCAATGCCGCCAGCCTGGAGACCGCATTGCTATTTGGATGCCCGACTGATCGCGGGATTGTTGATTACGTTCGGGATGGCGTGCCCTACGACGCTGCCCTGCGGTCGCTGTCCCACGCCACGCTAACGATTGGCGCCTTGGTGGGGGTTGGTGCTGGAATGCACCTGGATGCCAAAAGCGTACGGGCGACCTATGCCGATTTTCGTGAACGCTATGAACTAACCGTCGTCGATTGTTCGTCAATTACCGCTGGACTTTATTCCCAACTGGTTCCCGAGGCCGCTGATGGCATCGTTATGGTGATACAAGCGGAAAAGGTACGGCCGGTGGTGGCGCAATACGCCAAGGGGTTGGTTGAACAAGCAGGCGGAAATTTCCTCGGCGCCGTGCTTAACAAGCGACGCAACTACATCCCAGAATTTCTCTACAAACATTTGTGATCGGGGGCGCGCATCGTAATGTGTTATCCGGGGTGGGTGCGCTACTAGCGCGTTATCGGTATGCGGCTGTGGCCGTGGATCAAATATTGCTCAGCCTGTTCGCTTTCGTGCTGAACGTTGTTCTGCTAAAAGTGTTATCCACCACGGATTACGGCATCGTAACCTTGTGGGTGTCAATTTCGCTATTCACCATTGGTGTGCAGAATGCCTTGGTTACGACACCTCTCAGCGTCTACGTGACACCCGCCCCCGCGGGGAAAGAAAAGCGCGCGATGGAGGAAAGTCTGGCGAGTGTCAATATCGCTCTGGTGATTGTGATGGTTGCGATAGAGGTGTTGGTGACTCGGATTGCCGGCGGAGAATGGGCACCGCGGACGGCGACAGCCACTGTGGCAATCCCCGTGTTCATTGCCGCGAATCTCAGTCGCGAGTATTACCGCGGCATTACCTTTAGCCGTCGCGATGTTTCTACATTGTTATTGAACGATGGCGGTTATTTGGTGGCCACCGCTGGGGGTCTCACAGTGATGATAATGTGGCCCCAACGCTTTGGTGGATGGGTGGACGCATTCATCATGATGACGGTGGGATGCGTCCTCGGCGCATTATGTATACACGGCCGACTGGAGCGTCGCATGCTATTTCCATCCGGCTGGTTTCATTCTTACCGTTCGATTATGGGCGAAGTAGGGTGGTCGTTTGTCGGCGTGCTGGCCAACCATGCACAGGCCCGTAGTTATGTTTACCTCGTCACGGCCTTTGCCGATCTCAATGCACTGGCCGCAATTGCTGGTGTCGGCATGTTATTCCGACCAGTCAACCTATTGGCAACGGCATGGGAGCGTTCGGCGCGCCCGGATCTGGCCACGGACTTTGCTCATGGGAAATACGATGTATTCGACCGCACTATTTTTAAGGCAGTCCTCGCCGCCATGGTTGGTTCATTGGTGTGGTATCTGGTGCTATTGGCAGGTTGGTCGGTGGTTGAACGCCAGGTATTGGCCGGAAAATACCCAGAGGCTGGGCGGCTGCTATTGCCTTGGGTAGTGACGACCAGCATATCGCTGGTGCGTTATGTAATCGGCATCGGTCTCCAGGCGGCGCGGGAATTTCGTTTTTTAGCCCATGCCCAAATTTTCGGTGGTATCGCCTCCTTGGCGGCAGTGGTCATCGTTCTTCTCTGGCGTGACTATACCTGGACCCTGTGGGGCATTGCGGTGGGCGAGGCATGCTGCCTCACCCTCTTATTGATCCGGCTCCGAACGATGCCGAAGAAACTAATACGTGAGTGAGGTGAGGCATGTGTGGAATTCTGGGTGGGATCAATATGGTCGGGCTGACCTCTGCCTTACCGACGCTATTGGACCGCATCGCGCACCGGGGGCCTGATGCCTCCGGCACGCATATCGAAGAGGGACTCGGGGGAACCGTTGCCCTCGGTCATCGTCGACTGTCAATCATCGATCTAAGCGTGGCAGCCAACCAACCTTTTGAGAAGGACGACCATGTTCTCGTCTTCAATGGCGAGATCTATAACTATCAACAGCTATCGCAGGAATTAAAGGCGCTTGGCGTCCTCTTTCGCACCCGTTCGGATACGGAGGTAGTGCTGGAGGCGTGGAAACACTGGGGGCCGGATAGTCTTCCGCGTCTGCGCGGTATGTTTGCATTCGCACTCTATGAAAGGCGTAGCGGGCGTCTGATTCTGGCGCGCGACCCTTTCGGCATCAAACCATTGTATGTGACGAGGCGGGGTAACGGTCTGGCCTTTTCCTCAGAATTGAAGGCATTGGTACCATTGCTCGGGGCAGGAGCCCGGGTAAATGACGGTGCTGTTCTGGCGTCGCTAGTTTATAGCTGGTTGCCCGACGATTATTGTCTGTATCAGGATGTCTTCAAGCTGGCGGCTGGCCATTGGCTGGAAATGCCGCCATCCGGCACGATGGCGGATCATATCTACTGGGACGAAGAACGCGATCTTCTGCAACCGGGACGTCCCGAAGTGGGCGTCGAGGAACTCCGTGCTATCGTCGCGGATTCCGTGAGACTTCACATGGTTTCCGACGTCCCCGTTTCTACCTTCCTTTCCGGCGGCCTTGATTCCAGCATCCTCACCGTTTTGGCCAAGCAGCACGCTGGGCGGCTTGAAAGCTACACGACCTTTTTCCGTGCCGAGGATCAAGCGCTGGAGGCGATGCCCGACGATCTGGGTTACGCACGGCAGATTGCCAACCTGCACGGCATCACCCTGCACGAAATCGAATTGCAGCCCGACGTGGTCAACCTGTTGCCACGGATGGTCGATATTCTCGACGAGCCGTTAGGCGACGCTTCGGCCATCAACGTCTATTTAATCTGTCGAGCGGCGCGCGACGCCGGGGTAAAGGTGCTCCTGTCGGGTATTGGCGCTGACGAAATTTTCGCTGGCTATCGCCGGCAATACGCTTGTACGTTGGCCAGTCGTTACCAACGCCTGCCGGCGTGGTTGAGGAATGGCGTGATCGCCCGATTGGTATCGGCTCTGCCGGTCGCTGGGGAGAAACGCGGCTATCGCACTATCCGTTGGGCAAAACGTTTTCTCAGCTTCGCTTCCCTGCCGGAGGAAGCGGCTTTCCTGCGTAGCTACACGCATTATGACCGGTCCGAATTGGTGGCCGCGATGGCGCGCGAGATGCCAATTGAGGTCGATGAGCTGTTTGCTCGTCATGCTGCCATCTACGCCCAAGGGCCGACCGACGACCATGCAAATCGCATGTGCTTCACCGATCTCAGGCTATTTCTGCGTGGGCTCAACCTATTTCTCACCGACCGGGCCAGCATGGCGGCTTCGACCGAGGTACGGGTACCTTTCGTCGATATGGAAGTCGTTAAGGCGGCCTTCGCCATCCCAGGTGCGCGCAAGATCGTCGGTCAGGAACGCAAGGCTATCCTGAAAAAGGCGGCCGAGGCTTGGCTGCCGAAATCAATTATCTATCGGCCGAAGGCAATGTTCAGTATGCCGCTACGCTCATGGATCCGGCGCGACTTGCGGGAAATGGTGGACGATACGCTGTCCAATGGGGAAATCGTCGGCAGAGGCTATCTCAGCCGCCAGCATATCCGCACTCTGGTCGAGCGGGATCGTGCCGGCACTGAGGATAATTGTCGAGAAATATGGAAGCTGCTGACGCTCGATCTGTGGTTACGTCGGCAGAAAGAGCAGACCGCCGCCGCGCTGGCGATGGGTTGACCAGGAAATGGATAATATGACGGCCAAGCCCCTCAAAATCGCTATCCTCCACCAGGGGTTCATTCCGAACTACCGGGTGCGATTCTTTGAATTGCTGAATCAGCGCGGTGAGACGCAGTACGTGGTATTCCATGGTGCTCCAACCCCCCATAGTGGATGGATTGCGGCCCAGGGTCCGTTCGACTTTCCCAGTCGTTGGGTAGACAACCGTGAGATCCACCTCGGCAGATGGACAGCGATCTATCAGCCGGTGATCCGCGAGATCCTGGGCGGAGGCTATGACGGGGTGGTTCTTGGCCACGAGGTCAAATTTCTATCCAACATTCTGCTGGCGCTGTTGTGCAAGTGGCGTAGCATTCCTGTCCTATACTGGGGTTTCGGTTATCACGTAAAGGTGGGGTTCGACTTTACTTCGGAGAGTAAAGGGTGGGTCAGTTGGCTAGCAGCCAGGGTTAAAAATTGCCTGACCCGACGGGCCGATGGTTACCTTGTCTATACCCAGGGAGGAGCCAACCGGCTGGCAATGATTGGTTTTCCGTCGCAACGTACCTTCGTCCTGCAAAACACTATTGATGTCTCGGCGCAATGCCGTCTCTATGACGCATTGCGCGATGTCGATGCGCGGGAGCTTCGCAAAACCTTTGGATTGCGCCCTGATTCAGTCGTTTTGCTTTACATCGGTCGCTTGTTGGAAGCGAAGCACGTCGACGAGTTGATCGAAGCCGTCGTTCGGCTCAATCGTCAGTCAGCTTCCGAGGTCACCATCGAAGCTGTAATCATTGGTGCCGGCCCGATGGAAAAGGTTTTGAAACAGCAAGCTGGCAATGTGCTCGAGATCAAGTTCCTTGGTCAGGTCTCTGATAACTCACTAATCGCCCGCTACATGAAGGTAGCTGCGGCGGTGGTGATTCCTGGATTCGTCGGGCTTGCGGTCAATCATGCATTTTCCCAAGGCCGCCCTATTCTCACGCGGAATCATTCGCTGCACAGCCCAGAGGTGGAGTATATTGTGGACGGCGACAATGGATTAATCATCAATGGCGATATGGATGCTTTCATCGCCACCTTGGCCCGTTTCGTTGCTTCGCCGGATTGGCAACGGCAGTTATGCGATGGTGCCCTGCGTAGCCGCGACGCATTGCGTCTGGAAACCATGGTGGAACAGTTTGACAAGGCGGTGCAAACCATTGTGCGCCACTGCTAGTGGGTGTGAACGGAGCAGATTACGAATGGCTAGATTTCATTTCCCATCTCGACGTAAATTCCTGGCGGGAGCCATCGCCACGCTTGGAACTGGAATATTCGGGAGAAGCACAACAGCCCTAGCGCAGGAGGCGCTCTTTCCAGATATTGATGACAATGATTATCAGCCGGCGAAAGAGCCCTTGCAGCTCGGTAAGCTGGCTGGCAAGAAAGGTATCTTGTATGGCACTTGCGTCTCTCCGCGACGGTTGCCGCCGTCGCCAGCCCAATGGGATACGTCACCCTACGGCCAGATAATCAAGCGACAGGCGGCAATCATTACGAATGCCAACATGCACTTTAACCTCATACAGCCGACACCGGGACGGTTCGATTTCGCCACGCCTGACCGAATTATGGCATTCGCGCACACCAACGGAATGCAAATGCGTGGACACGCCCTTTGCTGGCATGAGCATTTTCCAAAATGGATGGCGGCGATGGATCGCAATGCCGCCATCCGAGCAATGGAGGACCATATCAGCACGGTGATGGGCCACTATGCTGGGAAAGTACATTCATGGGATGTGGTCAACGAAGCCCTCAATCCCAACGACAAAGTGCCAAACGCCATGCGGGTCAGTGAGTTCACCAAGACCATCGGTTGGGATTGGATGGGCTTTGCGTTCCGTGCGGCGCGGCAGGCGGACCCTCATGCGCTGCTGACCTACAACGACTATCGCATCGAAGTGACCCATTATGGCGATAGCGATGGACGACGCATAGGAATATTGAACCTGCTCGATGATTTTCGCCGACATGATATTCCCATCGATGCCATCGGCATCCAGAGTCATATCGACTACAGTGCCTGGAAATATTTTGATGCAGCGGCGTATTCCCGATTCCTAATAGAGATTGCCGCGCGTGGCGTTAAGATTTTCCTGACCGAGCTTGACGTGATCGATAAAGGATCGCCTAGCGACTCAGACCAACGCGATCAAATCATTGCCGACATCTACCGAACCTATCTATCGGTGGCGCTTGAGAACCCGGCGGTAGTCATGGTAGTCAATTGGGGGCTGTATGACCAGGAAGCATGGCAGAACCATCCCACTTATTCCGCAAACCCGAACTTCAGGCGCGAGGATGGCACCCCCGGGCGAGGCCTTCCCTTTGATTCCAATATGCGACCAAAACTTGCGGCACAAGTGATTGCAGAGGTATTGAGGAGCATTAAAAAACAGTGATATCTACCATCGTTCTCAGAAAAATTGAGATAGTTTAACTCGGCTAGTTGTAACTGATATATGTACTATATCCATTTATGAAGCAGCGTGTTACGTGTCTAAGTATAATAGACAATCTTCATTAGCACGCACAGCTAAAGTAATCAGGGGAAAGAAAGAATGATGATTAATATTCTGAAGAGAGTGGTCTTTTCTGCTATTCGTTTTAATCTGTATTTGCCCGAGAACAAGCTTGAGGTAATGCGGGAATGGATGTCTCTCAAGCGGCTGATCGACGACCTCGGCATCAACTGTGTGATCGACGTGGGGGCTAACCGAGGGCAATTTGCCCGTGGCGTGCGGAAGATCGGATTTAGAGGTCTTATCCTTTCGTTCGAGCCATCGCGCTGCGATTTCGAGCAGTTGGCGACGGCTTTTGGGACGGACCGGTTGTGGCGTGGTTTCAAAATGGCGCTGGGTGACGAGAACGGCGATGCTGTCCTCAATGTTATCCCCTCACTTTCAGTCATGAACTCGCTGCTGACACCGATATCGACTCGTCAGATCGAAACAGAAATCGTCGTAGTCCGACGATTAGATGAAGTCCTGCGTGAGGAATTGAACGACCTGTCAGGATACCGTTTTCTTCTGAAAATGGATACCCAAGGCTTTGACATAAAATGCTTTCGTGGAAGTATTGGCTGTCATGACAAAATATTTGCGCTGCAATCCGAGATTTCGATGAGGCATCTTTATGAGGGGATGACATCTTATTTGGATGCACTTGCCCTATATGAGAGTGCCGGTTTTAAACTCGTTCTGCTGACCGTGGTATCGCGTACCAGCGCGCAACTTATACAGGAAATGAACTGCCAAATGCGACGTTTGGAATGAACGGCTTCGGCATTTTTTCCGCCAGGTCATCGAGTGATACATTCTTGAGATCGGATCATGGATCAACCACCATTTTTGTTCGCAATACCGCTGCGCAGTCGCCTCGTTTCAAAAGATTGGAGGCGCATATGTAAATTACTATCACAGACAATTTCCTCGATTATCAACCAAACCAATCCAAATTTCCATGTCGTCGTCGGGTGCCACGAGCTTCCTGAATTGGCAATTCCCTCTGATCCGCGTTTAGTATTTCTGCAAACATCGACATCTGTTCCGACTAATTTGCAAGAGCAGATGGACGACAAGCGACGCAAACGCCGTCTTGCCCTCGCCTATCTTAGAGCCCTGGGTGGTGGTTATGTCATGCCGGTCGACGCCGATGATTTGGTCAGTCGGCGGATCGTCCAATACCTCCGAACATGTCCACCGAGATTCGGCTATATCATCAACGAAGGCTATGAACTGGATTATCAGACGGGTTTGATTAAATACACGCCACGTTTCAACAAATTCTGTGGATCGTCAGCCATTTTTCGCTTCTCTGCCGAGGATCTCCCGTTGTCTGAATCGGATGAATCATCGTATGTAGCGGATATGTTCCAGAACCATACCAAGTGGAAAGATACTGCTGAAAAACTGGGGAGGCCACTCCAAAATTTTCCATTCTGTGCCGCCGTTTATGTGACCAATAATTCCGAAAATCACTCAGTGATGGCGGGTAATGTGGGCTGGAAGCGCACAATACTGCGCATATTTACTCCTGCTCGAAAACCTTCACGCGATTTGGCGGCGGAGTTTAGTCTAAAAGGTGCATGTTTCTGTGCCAATGAGCGATGGTAATTAACAAGTAAATTGCGGTTGGCAATAGGGTTGTCATTGTAGGAAGGGGATGCGATGCGGAAACTTCTGAATAGGTTTGAATCTGTTTTTGTCATTATTATATTGTCAGTATATTTTGGCATACATTTTCCGGGAATGGATCCGCACAAACTTGGCATGCAGGAGAGTGATCCCTATGCTTTCGCGATCAATATCCTTCTGGTGGGTTTTTTAGTGATCGTAGCAGTTAGCAATCGGCGCGGGTTACTTGCCGCGCAGCGAGAGGTCCTGTTACTGTGGGTCCTCGTCGCGTTAACGTTTATTAGCGCGCTTTGGGCTGATACGCCAGCGGTGGTGCTGCGGCGCTCCGGAAATATCTTCCTTACCACGGCATTCTCGGTTTATCTCTATCATCGTTATGGTCTACAATTTCTCGTCGGTATTTTTACAAGGGTCCACGCCCTGATCATTTTGGCCAGCTTTGGAATACTGTTAGCAACGCCGAATTTGGGATTATCCGCTTGGGGTGAGACGGGTTCGTGGCAAGGTGCGTTTGTCGGGAAAAATGCTTTGGGCGAAGTAGCGGCGCTGGGCATCCTGACGGCAAGTTATTCCTTCGCGATTCGCGCTAATTCCCGTATCGTTGCCACGACGGTCGTTGTCTGCAATTTCATCTTGCTGAGAATGTCGCATTCGATCACTGGCATGGTGGCGCTTGGGTTGGGCCTTGGGGTCGGAATAGTAGGTAGTCTGATGCAAAGCCGCAATTCAGTCTGGAATATCATTGCCGGCATTGTCGTGCTCGTCGGAATGTTGATAGCCGTTACTGTCTATCTAAGCCCCAATGATGTGTTTGCCGTAGTGGGACGTTCGAGCGATCTGTCTGGCAGAACGGAAATTTGGCGGGCAGTAATGGTTGCCATTCAACAGCGGCCGCTGCTGGGCTATGGCTTCGGTGGTTTCTGGTTGCCCGGCAATGTGGCGGCCAACCATGTGTGGGCGGTAATCCAATGGGGACCGCCCAATGCGCATAATGGGTGGCTGGACTTAGTACTGCAACTGGGGATTGTTGGTGTCAGCGTGGCCTTGGTTCTCTGGCTGATTTCCGTGTGGCGTTGCCTGAGATTGATCATCACCAGGCAGGGCAATGGTGTGCTGTATTGCGCGGCCCTGTTGGCGTGCTTGCTCCTTATCAGCTTGACCGAATCGGTGATTTTACGCCAGGCCCATTTCACCTGGATGTTGTTCGTCGTTGTTTATCTGCATCTGGCCTATTCCGCTAAATATCAGCCTGTACCTAGCGAAGTTACGGTAAGAGAACAGATTGGTTTGATGGCAGAGTGAGAAGGAGAAAGACAATTAAATTAAATTCGTCATTCAGCGAAAACGATACGCTGCGGTCGGTCAAACCTTGGGTTGTCGTCGGCAGCCGTGGATTTGTGGTTAATCGGGGATCTGGAAGTTCCGTTTACGTTCTTTCGATTGTTGATTATTTGCGTTCGGTTGGATTCCGGGTGGCTTTCTTGGCGCTCTCTCCCGATGGCTTCGGTGCTCGCCCATTTGTCCGCTTGGATGTCGAAGTAGTGGAAGCGTTCGATGATTATCTCATCAACGGCTGGACGAGGTTCGGCACCTGGGCGATGCGTACCGACTCACCCCGGCCGTGGTTGGCCGCTGCCGCCAAATTGATGCTACGCAAGGCTGTGCCGAAAGTGGGGAGGTGGCTGCCGAGCCGCATCCGTGATTGGCTGAATGAAAACGTCATGCGCCCCCGATGGGATATGTCGTCGGCTTCGGTTACAGAGTTGGATTTTGCCGATTACCACATCCAACGATTAGATCCGGTGGCGGTCTATATCAATTATTTTTACCTTGCTAAGGTCGCGACACTGCCGAGTGTTGCCAAAATTCCCAGCTATATTCTGACGCACGGCGTCTTTTTTGACCGGAGTGCCTTTTACGAGGAGAAAAACGTCCGACCGGAGCATCCGATGGTCGACTGGGAGACGGAAATCGCTGCCCTCGCCCAGGCTGATGCGGTTGTCGCCATACAGCAGACCGATGCTGATATCTTGCAACGGCTCCTGCCGGCAGGGACAGTGCTCACCGCGCCAATGGCCATGGTGGCACGGCAAAATAACGCCGTCCGCATGCCTGGCCGCTGTCTTTATGTCGGTGGGAGCAGCCAACATAATGCCCTCGGTTTGCGCTGGTTTCTCGAAGGGGTCTGGCCGACGGTGCTTGCCGTGGAGCCTGCGGCACATCTGCATGTCTGCGGCAGTATCAAGCAGGACTTCCGTGATAGTTACCCGAACGTGACGTTCCTTGGGCGTGTCGTCGATCTCGCCACTGAGTACGACCTGGCCTTGATTTGTCTCATCCCCCTGGTGGTGGGGAGTGGTCTGAAAATCAAATTGGTCGAAGCACTGTGTTATGGTCGCACCGGGGTAGCAACCTCGGTGGGGGTACAGGGGCTGGAGTCGGACATATCTGAGATCATTGCCATTGCCGATGATCCTGCCCAATTTGCGGCGGAGGTCATCGATCTTTTGCACAACGATGGCCGGCGTATAACGATGGAGGCAAAGGCCATTAACTTTGCGCGGCAAGCCTTCTCGGCCGATACTTGTTATCGGCGACTCAATCCATCATTCCCCACTGACGGTTAACGAATCAACGCCATGCTATTCAATAGCTGGAATTTCCTGATTTTTCTGGTGATCGTCTTCTCCGGGTATTACTTCGGTCCCTACAGGATTCGCAGTACGACTGTGGGGCAGGTGACTTGGCTGACTGTGGCAAGTTTTTTGTTCTACGGGTGGAAGGATCCGATCTTGGTATTTTTGCTCATGGCCGCATGTGCCGTGAACGCCTTTGTGTCGCGGCGGCTACTGCGTTCCGATTTACCAGCCCCGCAACGATGGCATACCTTGATGATTGCTCTGGGGGTGAACCTGGGAGTGTTGGCTTTCTTCAAGTATGCCTCCCTGTTAGCTAACTTAGTGCTGCCCGCGTCCCTTTTGAGCTTGGTCGGCCCGGGGTTGGCCCAAGTGCCATTACCGGTGGGTATTTCATTTTTTACCTTCCAAGGAATCAGTTTGTTGGTGGATTCCTATCGTGCCAGTTCCCAGGGGTTCCCTGGACTAAATCCAGCGCAAAGCCCACCAGAAATCCGTTGGTTTCACCAGAAAGTTTGGTTCTTCAAGGCATTTTTCCCGCAGTTGGTTGCTGGTCCAATCGTCAAAGCGAGCGAATTTTTCTACCAAATCGGTCATAAACGCTGGCAGAACATTGAGTGGGATCGTGCGGTAAAATTTCTGATCGCCGGTTTCTTTCTTAAAATGGTTGTGGCTGACAATTTGCATGAGGTGACAGCCGCATTGGCCTATCCAGCCTTTTTGGCGCTGCCCAGGATTAATTTGATTGCCTTGCTTTACGCCTTCTCCGCCCAGATTTATGCCGACTTTTGCGGATATTCGTTGATCGCCATGGGGCTGGCGGAATTATTTGGCTACCATCTCCCGATTAATTTCAAACACCCTTATCTATCACGGAATATCACGGAATTCTGGGGGCGGTGGCACATTTCCCTCAGCTCGTGGCTACGCGAGTATTTATACTTTCCTCTCGGAGGCAATCGCCGGGGACCTGGCCGTACCTACATAAATCTCCTCATCGTCATGTTTTTGGGTGGTCTTTGGCATGGTGCCGCCTGGAGTTACGCCATTTGGGGGACCGTCCACGGGTTTTTTCTGGCGCTTGAGCGCTCGCTGGCACGGTCGGCTACGCGTTCCGCACCAGTCGGTTGGAGTTTGTTGAGGGTGCTCGGTACTTTCGTTACCTTCAATCTGGTATCCGTGCTCTGGTTGCTGTTCAAACTTCCGGAATTCTCCCATGTTATCGCCTACGCTCGCTGTTTGGTGGACAATCCGGGTGGTACTCAACCGCAAGCCTTGTTCGTGGTGTTTTTGTTTTCCCTGCCCGTGGTTGCGCAACATCTTTGGGCCGCCTGTCCCGAATGGGTGGCGGCAGTACGTGATACTCTCGGGACGGGTTGGGCCGCCGCGATCGAGGTAGCCCTTTACGCGGTTTTGCTTTTCCTGATCGTGGTCAACAGTGGACCAGCAGGCGAGTTCATCTATTTCCAATTTTAACCATGAAATCTGGTCACCAAGCTCTGGCTATTGTGGTGCTCGCGGCTTTCTTAGCAGCGGCCTACACTTTTTGGGTGGCGGGGACCGCTGCACCGGAGTTGGCGGAGACCAATTACGAGGCCAACCTAATCCGTTTGGAGCAATATTTTTATGGCCCGCCAGCTCGCGTGGTGTTGGCGGGCAGTTCTCTGACCGGACGGCTATTGGCCAGCTACTTTACCGCCAACGGCGTGGGACCGGTGATGAATCTGGGTTTGGATGGTTCTTCGCCGCAAGTTGGTCTAGAGATGATCCGACGTCGGGATCTTTTTCCGAAGTTGGTGTTGGTGGAAGCGAACTTGTTGGGTAAACCCGTCACGACCAATGATCACCTCCTGGAGGAGGTCATCGACAGCTGGACTTTCCGTCTGGCAGATCAGTTCTCTATTTTCCGCGCCTCCTCCCGTCCATCGACCCATTTATATGCGGCGTTCAAAATGCGGCGAGACGAGACTGCCGATGTCCCTCCGGAATCCACAATCTCTCCATCACCCTCGCGGTCAGTTGGTGCGATGCCGGAAATAAACGCGATCGAGATTGCCGCTAAGGCGGGCATCAAGGCACGGTTACTTGAATTACGTCAGCGGGGGGCGCAAGTGATGTTTTTTCGGATACCGGCAGGAAAGCCTTGGAACACGACACCGACCGCGGATTTAGCGGCGGATCTCGCCACCGAACTTCAGGCACCGATGCTGGATCTACAGGGCGCTCTGCTTGCGCGTGGCGCAATGTTGAATTACACCGATGGCCGACATTTGGCGGCGCCTTCCGCCCGACTGGCGGCAAGCGTATTGGTTGAGCTTTGGACCAAGGTAGGCAAAGAACGGGGTCAGGTCTTTCCTTTTGACAGGAAAAAGGAAAGACTTGACCCCGCTCTTCCGCCTTGATTGAGATAATATCCCCAGGCCGCAGTCCACCCTGCGGCCTCCTGAGCGGTTACACTTTTTGTTACTATTTACTATGACTGAATAGAGCGATTTAGATATGCGTAAAAAGATAATTGAATACACCTCTCCGATTGATGCATTGGTTAATGTGGCAAAACGATTACAGATTCAAGAAACCAAGCACGGCATGTCATCCGAAAGATTTTTTGATAAATATAGCAAAGGGTTGTTGTCAGATGATATTGTTAATATCGAATGGAGTAATGATTATCTCCATTATTTGGCCTTACGCCAGGAAGTAGAGGAACGGCTACGCCATGCGGCATAAGCTTTTAGCGGATTACCTTATGGCGGTTGAACGCGCCTTGACGTTAATGCCTGGAATTTATGTCGAATATTACGTTGAAGAAATTTTAACGTCTGATCGGGCTAATTTAAGAATTCGACTCCGATTTGCCAATGGATACCTATTAGAAATTAACGAAGCCATTATTATCAAGGGAGGTAAATTAGTTACCTTGGATTATCGCTACCATTGTCAGGATTCCAGAAATCGATTAATTTTTCGATACGACAACGCACCGCATTTTCCAGACTTACCTAGTTTTCCTCATCATAAACATCTGGCGAATGGTACAATCGCGACAAAAAAGCCGACAGTTTTCCCAGTATTAAAAGAAAGTCAGGATGTAGGAACATGATTCCTTATTCTGAGCTCTAAAGTAAAAGTAGACGTGGCCCGTGTAATCGAGGATTTATACTTCCCACCGGGCAATCGGACGAAAAAGCTGTCTGGCGACACGAGCCGACCAGTGGAGCATTCGGATTAACGATCAATGGCGCGTGTGCTTCCGTTTTGAGGATGGGTACGCCTATGACGTTGAAATTGTTGATTACCACTAAGGAGTTACCACCATGCCGACGAACAACATGCGTCCGATCCACCCTGGAGAAATTCTGCGGGAAGAATTCCTGGTTCCACTCGACATGAGCGCGAACGCGCTGGCCTTGGCGCTCAGGGTCCCCGCGCCGCGTATCAACGATATCGGAGAGGAGCGGGGTCAGGTCTTTCCTTTTGACAGGAAAAAGGAAAGACTTGACCCCGCTCTTCCTTGACCCCGCTCTTCCTGACCCCGCTCTTCCGCCCTGGTTGTGGAGTAGGCCCGGTCGCGCAGTTTCAGTTCGACAGGATCGAACTCGACGCATGGCGGGCCAGATAGCTCTTGCCGTAGATGAACTGGCCGACTGGGGCGCCGTGGCGGTCCATCGTCAGACGATACTTGCCCGCCGTGATTGCCTCGGTCTGTCCGGGAAGCGTGATGTAAACAAAGCACTCAAAAGGCTTATTAGAAATCATTGCTCAGCCCCCCCTTACTCCGTGCCCTTTCGCGCTCATCAAACACCGCCAGAGCCAATCCTTCCTCGTCCGTCGCTGGACTGGCGACGGAATCGAGGTGGCTCAGCAGGTTCATCGCCCACAGCATGCCAACATAGACGGCGATATTGGTAGTCCCTTGCCCTTCTCGGCATCGGCACTACGAACGACCGTGGTGCGGCAATTGCGCACGCAGAGAGCTTAACTGCGCTTCGAGTTCGTGAATTCGGTCGAGCAGGGAAACCATCAGGGCCGCCCCGTGTAGCTCGAGGTCGAAGCTGATCCGGAGACGGTATGCCGTACGAACTGTCAGTAAACACTTCCCGTTGAAAACTAACGGTGACGCCTCCGGATTAATGGGCATGACGGCACCGTAGTCAACGAGTTCGTGCAGTTCTGTTTCCGATAAGCCTGACAGCTCCACAAGCTCCGCGAATGAGAACTGCTGGCCCTCGGTAAGCCATACTGCTTCAGTATGTTCAGTTTCCACTTTTCACCTCCTGTTGAAAATTCCCCCGCGGATTAAAAGTGGAATTTTCCGCGAGTTGTTTGAACAACTCGCGCTCACGTTCGCTAATTTGGGTGGGTACCACAATTTGCGCGACGGCGAAAAGATCGCCCTCTCCACTATGTGGTTTGGGCAGTCCGCGCTGAGATAACCGTAACTGCTGTCCTGCCTGAGTATTCTGCGGTACCCTCAGATGAACCGGCCCACCCAAGGTCGGGACCTCCATGGTAGCGCCCAATACCGCTTCCCAAGGCGCTAAGGGTAGATCAAGATACAAATCGTGCCCGCTCACACGAAACAGTGGATGAGGATGTAACGTAATATTGAGGTATAGGTCGCCATCGCGACCGCCATTCAGTCCTTTGCCACCCCTGCCGGCGAGACGCAACCTTTGTCCATCGGTTGCCCCCTTGGGGATACGCGCCTTGAAAGTACGAGGTACGCGATGAAGGAATCCATTTCCATGGTATTCCGGCACAGTTAAACTCAATTCTACTTCAGTGCCACGATACGCCTCCTCTAACGAAATCTGAGCGGTAACTTCAAAATCTTGGCCGGGTATTCTAATTTTATCCGTCCGGTGTCCCGCAGGATGTCGACCCGCTGCCAGCCCTGCGAAGAGATCCGCCAGATCGATGTTCTCGAATGAATGCCGCGAGTCGCCAAATTGATTATTCCAATCGGGAGGGGGTTGGAAATCCTGCCCTGGCGGGTAATTGCCAAGCTGGTCGTAGGCAGCACGTTTTTCCGGATTATTGAGGGCCTCGTAAGCTTCCGCAACCTCTTTGAATTTTTCCTCGCCTTGGGGATCCTTGGAAACATCTGGATGATACTTGTGAGCGAGTTTTCGATAAGCTTTCTTAATATCCGCAGCGCTGGCGTTTCGCTTGACACCAAGCAGGCTGTAATAGTCTTTATATTTCATTAAGGGCTCTCAGAGAATAAGAAACTGCTCAAAACCTCTGGTGACCTACCCGATATTTCGGGTCCCAGCATTAGGAAATTTCCTTAATGCTGCTGGCTTCGCTATTGGTGCCTGAGGGCGGAGATAGACGGTCAGCCGGTCACTGGCCAAGGGGCGGGCGTTGTCGGCGGCCAAGGTAGACATCGAACGCGTTGCTGCTCGGTTGTTTATTGACCAGCAGGGTAATCATCATCCCCGATTAATGCGTGGGATGTGCTGAAGGGAGTAGGCGATCGAATTCTGCTTTGACCACTTGGTAGCATTCACAGACCCGCGCTTCCAATCCTGGCCGATCCTGCACCGTAATGTGGCCGCGGTTGTAATGAATCAATCCCGCGCGCTGCAATTTTCCGGCGGCTTCTGTGACACCTTCACGTCGCACGCCTAGCATATTGGCGATCAATTCCTGCGTCATGACCACCTCGTTTCCGAACAGCCGGTCGAGGCTAAGCAATAGCCAGCGACAGAGTTGCTGATCCACAGAATGATGCCGATTACAAACTGCCGTCTGCGCAGTCTGAGTAAGCAGCGCTTGAGTATAATGAAGCAATAAATTATGCAATGTCCCGTGGCTATTAAATTCCTGTTGCAACAAGAGCCCCTTGAGCCGATAGGCGTGGCCTGAGCTCTGCACGACGGCCCGATTCGGCATAGTTCCGCCGCCCATGTAAAGGGCGACACCAATGATCCCCTCGTTGCCGACTACGGCAATTTCGGCCGACGCACCATTCTCCATGACATACAGCTTAGAAACGATGCAGGTTGTAGGAAAATAGGCGTGACGTAACCCCTTCCCTGATTCATAAAGAACCTCGCCAAGTGGCAATTGAACCAGTTCCAGATAGGGTAAAATATGGTTATATTCGGCGATGGGCAGGGCGTTGAGAATATGGTTTTGCCGAGGGTTCTTGGGATCGCTCATTATAAACATGGATTTCTCCTTAACCTGTACAATAGCCGTCTCAGTTTTTACCAACATATTATCGCAATTCATTATCATCCAGTAAGACACTATTCGGCGTTTACGGGGTAATTGACATTCCCGGATAGCGGAAAAATAGTTCTTCGATTCCGGAGGGGCCGCAGCAATATCTTACGCGTGGATTTCCATGACCCTTCTGGGTTGCAAAATACGCAAGGGTTGAGGGGAGGAAACAGGTACAGTCGGAGAATTATCGGATGTGCCTGCGTAACCGTATTCGGGTTGTTCTGAGAATGAAAACTAAATAAGCTATGGGCTAACGCGCAACAACGCCTATGTAATTCATCCAACCTTGATGAGGATAGCGTAAGGAAACTAGCGGTGGAGGAAAATACTCGGATGTAAGGAGAATGCAGTACCTACATTTCAGTAGTCACCAATCCTCGCAAGGAATAACCGTTTGATACCACCAGACATGACGCAGCCTGACACCGTAGCGACGGACAACGAGATGAGTCTGCCCTCCTTGCGCCCGTTGGCATTTCTCTTCGGCCTTGCGGCGCTAATCATCTTCGCCGCCGCCTATCTAGCTTTTGACGCGCAACAACGCGACATTCGGACGCATGCCGAACAGAATCTGGCGAATATCGCCATACTCAAAGCTGGCCAGATCCGTTTGTGGCTAAAGGAGCGCAGGGACGATGCGGCGGTCTTCAGCGACCGTACCCCCTTTGCGGAGAGGTTCGACAACTGGTTGCGCCATGGCGCCAAGGACGATGACGACCGTCGTTTGATGCAGTCGCGAATGGACATCATTCTGAACACTCAGAACTATCAGGCCTTGCTGTTGTTCGACCCACAGGGGCAAGTACGGCTGTCCATGCCCGAACCGGTGAACGTCGACGATCGCGATCGCCAGCTGGTGTTTGATGCGATGCGCACGCAACAGGTGCGGATTGACGACATCCATATCAGTGCGGCGCATCAGCCCGCCATGGGCTTGGTCGCGCCAATGCTCGTCGGCGAGGGTAAGGATAGCCGCGTGGTGGGCGTCCTGTATTTCCGCATCGATCCGACCCGCTTCCTGTACCCCTTGATCGAGTCCTGGCCGATCGAGAGCCAGACTGCGGAAACGCTGCTTGCACGCCGTGACGGTGATGAGGTGTTGTTCCTTAACCGCCTGCGCCACTTCAACGCCGCCCCGCTATCCTTCCGCGCGCCGCTCGCCGCTCTTGAGCTGCCGGCAGCCCAGGGGCTACGCGGAAAAACCGGTTTTACCAGCGGCAAGGATTATCGCGGCGAAAACGTGGTTGGTTATCTGCTGCACATCCCCGAGACCGATTGGGCGATGGTGGCCAAGATCGATGAGGCCGAGATTTACGCACCGATCCGCCGTCTCGCTTTTTGGTAGTGCTACACAAGTAATGCCGCCTCCCTTCTTGTCTGATTGTAGTGGC
>CAUYUB010000456.1:0-1511 GCA_963575685.1 Gammaproteobacteria bacterium
GTCGACATTTGCGTTGGCCCAGCCACCAGCTCGCAGACTGTCTATGTGGTCGATCAGATCGATCCCGACACCAAGGCCTTCGATGAGCACAAGGTGATCGCGGCGGTTCACAGCGAATTCGAAGCTCGCGTGCTGTATCAGAAGGCGTTCTCTGATGGTCGCGGCGCTGAGCGGATTGGCGCCATCACGCCGATGTCGATTGATGTGTTTAAACGCTGGCTGAAGACGGAAGACACAACGGAGCCGGTGGCGTATGCTGCGCCGATGGCGAAGGGTTTTAATCCTAATGAGCCAAGAGACAGTCATGGAAGGTGGTCATCAAGGAGAATGTTGGCAAACGCTGGCATTTCTAAAACATCAAGAAACTTAATAACTCCAAATGTTGTTATTGATTATCGTGTAGGGAAGGGGGTAATTGGAGGAATAACAGAAAAAGCTAGCCGTGGATACGATGGGATATCCAGGGGAATCAAAGATGAGGCGACTAAGGAAAAATATAAGAACTCGCATAAGTACAATTCATCTGACAAATTCCATGGGAACATAGAAGCAAAAATTAAATTAGGCAACATAAGACAAGGAGCACAATCAAGGTATGATATGCATTTGATTAGTAATGATCCAGCGCTAATGCGACATGAGCAAGGGCATGCCATAGACATAGCCTTATCAGGCGGTAGGGCTAATGCTGCAAAAATTATCGGCTCAACATTTCCAGCTGGTAAAAACTACATGCAAGCCACCGGTAGATTGTCGAACAATCCAGACTTTAGGCGCGCGTGGAAAAAGGATGTTGAAATTCATCTCGATTCATCAAACGTAACATTTGATGAAAATTGGACAAAAAATCCATCAGAAGCCGTTGCGGACATAATTTCGGCAAGAACCGGCCCATCAATCCCAAAAACCATTGTTGACGATACCGTTTTGGGCGTCAGGCGCGACACCCCATATTCAACAAGGGTGCTGCGCAGGCTCTTGTCGCGCCATGGGATTATGCTAAAATCTGAGGGCGGCGAGGAATCAATCAGTGGAGGTTTTGATGTGCCTTTCAGAGGATGTTTCGGGGGCGTACAGAAGAATGATGAGTCTTTCGGGCCGTTCGGAAGAAGCGGAGAAGTTGATCTATTCAAAAGATGTGTCGGAAAGTCAAAAGAAGATATTAATGAGAGTGGAAATGCACAAAATATCAAGGGAGGACAAGCTGCGGAAAAAATTCATTCCGAGCAGCCAAACCACGTCTTACGACAACTATCCAAAAACTTCATCGACTTCCAATCAGCCCTAACCAAATCCGACCCCGCCAAAAAGCCCACCGTCCTGGAGATCGCCGACCAGCACGTTGACACCCTTGCTGAACGCATTGCGAAGGCGCTGGGGTGGCTTGCTGATCAGGGTGACGTGGTTGCCGCCGCAGCAGCTGATGGCCCTCAGGCCGCAGCCCAGGCGGTTCCGATGGCTGACTTCGGATCGAAGATGGATGACGCCTTTTAGACGATCACCAACATCGT
>CAUYUB010000457.1:0-1504 GCA_963575685.1 Gammaproteobacteria bacterium
CGAATCGTGCCAAGAGTACCTTCCTGGCCAACATGAGCCATGAAATTCGTACACCGATGAACGCCATTATTGGTCTATCCGATCTGGCGTTGCATCACCAACCATTGGATTCAACGATTCGTGACTATTTGGAGAAAATTCACAGATCTTCCATAAGCCTCTTGGGTATTTTGAACGATATTCTCGATTACTCAAAGATTGAATCCGGTCGGATGAGTATTGAGAATGGCCCTTTCAATCTTGATGTACTGCTCGATAATCTACGCAATCTATTCGTGTTACGTGCCGAGGAAAAATCCTTGGATTTCGTTATTGAGGTAGCCGCAGCGGTACCTCGCCAATTGGTTGGAGATGGTTTGCGTTTGCAGCAGATCCTCGTCAACCTTTTGGGCAATGCCGTTAAATTTACCGAACATGGCCGCGTCGCGCTGAGAATTAGCGTTCAGGCGCTTGAACCTACGCAAGCCTATCTAATCTTCAGGGTTGAGGATACCGGGATCGGTATTCCCAGGGATATGGTGACACTACTATTTCAGCCATTCATACAAGCGGATAGCTCGATTTCGCGGCGGTTTGGCGGTACGGGGCTTGGATTGGCGATTAGTCGCGAGTTATTGCTGCTAATGGGGAGCGATTGCACAGTGGAAAGTACTGTGGGGCAAGGCAGCGCTTTTACCTTCAGGCTATTACTCGGGGTGATGGCGGAGACACCCAGCCATGCCCAGAACGCATTGGTTGATGATCCTATCCATTATCGAGGAAGCGCACGGATATTAGTGGTGGAGGATAACCCTATCAACCAGCAAGTCATTAGTGAATTACTAAAGCGCTGGGGGCTAACGGCCGTAATTGCCAATCATGGCAAGGAGGCGCTGAACCATCTGGCCTCCGAGCGATTTGACGTGGTGCTGATGGATATTCATATGCCTGAGATGGATGGCTTGGAAACGACGCGCCGCATTCGTCAAGGCATGAGTGGCCAGGACCTCCCGATAATTGCCCTGACGGCAGGTGTCACTCCCCAGGAACGCAATTCGGCATTGATTTCAGGTATGAATTGTTTTGTTGGTAAACCCATCAACCAAGAAGAACTCGCCAACGCGCTCATGCGTTGGATTCCCCTACAACTCAAGAATACCCAAAATACTTCGCAGGCCTCGCTACCCCTCGCGAGAAATAATCCTCATGAACTTAATTCTAATTCAGAAAGAATCAAAATTGATTTACGAAATCTTCGCGAAATCTTTAAGGATCAGAATGGGATTTTTGATATCCTTGGTAAGTTTTCCATCATATCGAGTGATGATTTGAATGAAATTAACCAAGCGATCCTGATCAATGATCTTAAGCAGGTCAAGGCGGTTTCTCATCGATTAAAAGGAGCGGCGGGCAATGTCGGCGCAGTTGATTTGCATCGCGCGGTAGCGAAACTAGATGCCGAACTTCTGCGTGCCCTCTGTGCCAATATGCCCGAGACACAAACTACCTAAACAATTAATGAAGG
>CAUYUB010000458.1:0-1500 GCA_963575685.1 Gammaproteobacteria bacterium
CAGAAGCGTGAACGCGGTTGCTATCATTCCGGCGATAAAACAGGCGGCTCCGATAAGTAAAGTCATGGGGTAATCTCCTTGAGAAAGTGCGCGATTTTCAGGCGTTCGGGGTGCCCCTCGGGATATCCGGGGAGCACCTGTTTACTCATGGCGATCAGTTTACTTACCGCCAGCTTTTCCCTTACCACTGTTTTTTCCGGCCTTTGCGGGCTCCGGCTTTTTGACGGCTGGGGCGGCTTTCTTCTTCGCGGCCATTCCTGGCTCCTTTCGTTTGGGTTTATGCTACTCCGCATTTTTGCGGCTCCTGTCGTATTGGAAATCGTATCCGCGTTTACGGGATTGCCGGGGGGATCGGCGGAACGTGGCGGTTTGGATAATGCCATGGCGTTTGAGCCGGCGGGAGAGGATACCCCACCATGCGCCGTGTGGCGGCTCATGCGCGGCCAGCATGCGCAGTTCGGAGAAAAAGAACGGTGTCGGCATCTTGAGCGCCACGTTGAGCATCTCTTGGGTCCACGCCTCTTGATGGCTCTCGAAAAGGTCGGTTTGCAGGGGGTTGCTCTCGATGCGCGAAACGACCACCTGCAGCCGGGTGCCTTTATTGAGCTGTAGGGTTGTTGCCTGCTGCATTTCGTGCCTCGGTGTTTTCGGTGACATCCTGCCAGGTGGTTTCTCCGTCGCGAATAGCTGAGAACAGACCGCGCAGATCGGTGAGCTCTTTCGGTGTGAGGGTTTCGGCATCGTGCCCGAGATAGTTTTTTATGTCGGATGCGCGCACACCGATTCCCGCGAACGCATCGAATATCTTCCGCTTGGCTGCGTCGGGGTCTGTGGCGGCCTTATTCGTCTGGGTTTCGATCACGGTATCAAGGCACTCTTCCACGATGTCGCCGGGAACCAGGCGCAGCGCAAGCGTTCTGATGGCTTTTGAGATGAGAGCGTTTTGCTTGTTCAGGATGTCGTCGTCGGTTGCTTCCAGGATGAAAACCGGGTTGCCCTGGCTGTTGGTGCGGCGCTTGACGATTACGTCGTCACGCTTGGCGCTGCTGCGCTCTACGGTTTTCGTGACGGTCACGTCCTGGGAATAGGGGATGTTCGCTTCGATGTCGCAGAGTGTTACGCGCACAATGCGCTTTTCCTGATCGTCATAGACCGTGATTACGGTAGTTTCGATGTTGGTCATGCAGCGGATAGCGGCTTCGGCGAAACGGATGCTCGCGCCCTCGATGCCTTTACCGATCGGCTTGCGGTATACGGCGACATCGGCGAATCCTGGCCGGCGGCACTCCTTGAGGAGCTTTTCGCGTACGGTGTCGAGGTCGCGGGGGTTGCGCATGGCCATGAAGTAGCGCGCTTCGACCAGGGCGCGCATCTGGTTTGAGATTGCCGTGGAGGATGTTTCGGCTGAGCTATGCGCCGGCGTTTGAACGGGTAGCTGTTGCAACGCCTGGGGCGCTGGTCCGTTCTGGATGTTCATCGATGGGCTCCTTTGCGGTTCTG
>CAUYUB010000459.1:0-1497 GCA_963575685.1 Gammaproteobacteria bacterium
GATTACCCCAAAGATGAGGTTATGGATCCGTTGGGACCTTCCGAAGGCGCCGGCCGTGTGTTGCGCGGCGGCTCCTGGATCGGCATCGGCGGGCTCGTTCGTTCCGCCTGCCGCTCCGGGCGCGGTCCCGGTGGCCGCAGCGTCTTCATCGGGTTCCGTCTTGCCCTAGGTCGAAGGGGTGCATCTGGGTAGGACGGGCGGGAGGGCGGCTTTCGTCTTGGCTGCCGCGGCGGAGCGCGGCGGCCAGGACGGAAGCAGCTCGCTCGCTCGGCGGTTGTGGAATGGGGTTAAAATAATAAGGCTATGAGCTGGCTATGAGCTTAGTTAGGGTTAGGGACGAGAATTTTTGAACGGTTTGGTAAGTCAATAAATTGAGAACGCGGGTGTTTACTTTCGACAAGATCATTATCCTGCTTATTGGTCGCAAACGGTGGCAAAAACCGAAATGCCCTTCGGTGTGTGTAGAGTACTCCCATGTCCGAGCCTATCCCGAAAACTCCGAAAACTCCTAAGACTCCTTGGCATCTGCTATTAGGCCAGTTGCTCAAGTACACTCTGGAACCGGTGGGCGTGGAGGTGCAAACGGAAGTACCGTTGCTGGTGGAGGCACCAAAGGCCGACATCGTCATCCTACATCCGAAAGGTAGCCATTGGCGGGAGAACCAGCGCCGTTGGTTGGCAGACGGATTGCGCGAAGCTGAGGCGTCTCGATTGCTGATTGAATTTAAATATTCAGAGAGTTTGAATGAAGACGCGTTGGCACAGTTAGTGGCTTATGATTACTTCTACCGTCAAGCGGAGAAATTATCCACCACTCAGGTGGCGTGTTTCCTGGTGGTGGCACATTCGCCAAGGTCTGAGGTATTGGAGCGATTGGAATTGCAGCCCACCAACCGCCCAGGGGTATATCGTAGCGAAGATGTGCTCCTCAAACGTTTCATGGTGATTGTACCGAATCAGTTGGAGCCTCTCCCGCACAATGCACCGCTCAAGTGTTTCGCGACCCGGCGTCGGGAACAGCAGAAAGCGTTTCAGATATTACGCGACAACGGTTATTTTATGCTATCCACTTTGGTGGGGTGGTTTATAGTTGGATTGTGGAGGATGTTTGCTATGTCTACTGTACCGCAAGTTGAACGAGTGACCCCAGAAGTTGTCATGCAGATTGGCAAGGAATGGCTTGATGCATTATTGAAGGCCATGCCGGTAGAAGAGCGTATGCGTGGATTACCGGCGGAAGAACGTATGCGCGGGATTACCCTTGAAGAACGTTTAGCGGGAATTGAAGTGGAACAGCTTCGGGCCTACCTGGAACGGTTGGGTAACACAATGAATTGAGAGCGTGGATGTTTGCTTTCGACCAGATCATTACCCTGTCCGTCGGTCACAACCGGTGGCAAAAACCAAATGTCCTTCGGCGCGTGAGTAGATCCGAGATCGAAAGCCTGCCGAAGCGGCGCGCCAAATTCTACGGTCGAGCCAACGGATAGATAGCCT
>CAUYUB010000460.1:0-1485 GCA_963575685.1 Gammaproteobacteria bacterium
GCCGCTCCAGGGCCGGATCCTTCTCGATGTACTTACGGTACTCGTCCAGCGTGGTGGCACCCACACAATGAAGTTCGCCACGGGCTAACGCGGGCTTGAGCATATTACTGGCATCCAGCGCCCCCTCGGCTTTCCCTGCACCGACCACGGTGTGCAGCTCGTCGATGAACAGGATGACTTGGCCCTGCTGTTTGGCCAGTTCGTTGAGCACCGCCTTGAGACGTTCCTCGAACTCGCCGCGATATTTTGACCCCGCGACCAGCGAGCCCATATCCAGGGCGAGGATGCGCCGATTTCTGAGACCTTCGGGGACCTCACCGTTGACGATACGCCCGGCAAGTCCTTCAATGATGGCGGTCTTACCTACGCCCGGATCGCCGATCAACACCGGATTGTTTTTGGTGCGCCGCGCCAATACTTGGATGGTGCGCCGGATCTCGTCGTCACGGCCAATCACCGGATCGAGCTTGCCCTGCTCGGCACGTTCGGTAAGGTCGATGGTAAAACGCTCCAGGGCTTGGCGGCTCTCCTCGGCGTTGGGGTCGTCGAGCTTCTGACCGCCCCGAACCTTGTTGATGGCCTGTTCCAGGCTGGCTTTGACCGCGCCGTTTTTGCGCAACAGCTCGCCAAGAGCCCCCTTTTCCTCCACCGCCGCCAACGCGAACAATTCGCTGCTGATGTACTGTTCCTTGCGGTTTAGGGCGAGTTTTTCGGTGAGATTAAGCAGACGGTTGAGGTCGTTGGAGATGTGGACATCACCCCCCGCCCCTTCGACCCGCGGCAGCCGATCCAGAATCTCGCCGAGCCCGGCACGCAAGGCATTGACGTTGATATCCGCCAATTGATAGAGGTGGCGTACGGTGCCACCCTGTTGGTCGAGCAACGCGGTCATCAGGTGGGCCGGCTCGATGAACTGGTGGTCGCGCCCCACGGCCAAACTCTGGGCCTCCGACAGGGCCGACTGGAATTTGTTGGTCAAACGCTCCATACGCATGGGCTTACCCCTTTTATCTTTTTGATTTTCAATTGGTTTATGGCTGTCCGGCGAACTTGTAGCATTGTCCTCGTCAGAGGATACTCAAGCCTACACCTTTGTCTCAAATTTGTGGGCAAGGGAGAATATTTTCAACCAAATATCTAAAAATTAACCACAGGATGCGGTGAGGAATAAACCCTATCATCCAAACATTCAATCCAAACTTCCACTTCTAAAACAGAAATATCCTGCCACACCACCCGCTCTAAGCCAATTCCCACCACCGTAAATAAACGTAGATCGGTCAATCCATAGCGTTTGCACAACGCCGCGCCATAACGCCGTGCTTGTTCGGCGGCGTCGTCGAGTCTCTTTGCTACGATGGGCAGGGCAGTTAATTCTTCCCGTGTCGATGCCTGTATTTGTTCTCTGCTCAATCCCAAATCTTTGATGACTAACGTATTTGAATTCCAACAGTAAATCGAGCGCCTGAAATCGTCGCATATCTG
>CAUYUB010000461.1:0-1479 GCA_963575685.1 Gammaproteobacteria bacterium
TTAAATTTTCAGACATTCAAAAAGGTGCAACTTGTGCCAGCGTAAAGAATATGTCGCCTCGGCGGGAACGAGTTCGGCTATTACCACCCAGCACAATCTTTACGCGGCCCCCGCTACCAATGGGATGATTCCGCTGAATCCGGGGAGCATACAAGCCACCGGTAGCGGAGTGGCGCACGCCAACATGCAGCCGTTCCTGGCGACCAACTTCTATATCTGCGTGAGTGGGATCTATCCCTCGCGCGAGGATTTTTAGGTTACCTTGCCTACTAACTGTTTTCGCGGGCAGTTTCGCTCCGGGGGGTTGGCTCCTCTGTAACAGCTCCACGGTTTCCGTGAGCCAATACCAGACGCTTTTTGCCCTGCTAGGTACCACCTATGGAGGGGATGGCGTGAATACCTTCGGGCTACCGGATCTGCGCGGCCGTTTCAACATTGGCGCCGGTAACGGTCCAGGTCTTACTTCCCATGTGCTCGGAGCAAAGGGTGGTAGCGAGACCGTTACGCTTACCGAGGCGAACTTGCCGTCTCATAGCCACCCGCTCAATACCGCCGGGGCCGCCGCCACCACGCCGACCACGGGTACGGGGGTGACCTTCTGCAATACCAACAAGGATGCCACTTCCGGTCTGCAAGATGTTAGGTACGTCAAGGATGGCTTGGCGTCCACGGTGGCGACCAAAGTCAACCCCGCCGATGCCACCATCAAGGCGACGGGCGGCAACCAACCGCACGACAATATCATGCCGAGTCTCGCGATCAACTATATCATCGCATGGTCCGGACTCTTTCCAACCTAACCCTGAATAATAGGAGAATGCATCATGGCGTATGTCGGTGAGATTCGTGCCTTTTCATTCACCTTTGTGCCGCAGGGCTGGAAAGAATGTAATGGGCAGACCCTGTCCATGCAGCAGCATCAGCCCTTGTATGCCATTATCGGCCAAACCTTTGGTGGCGGCGGTAGTGGGACTAATACCACCTTCAATTTGCCCGACTTGCGCGGGTATGCCGTTATCGGAGAGGGTAACGGCCCGAGTCTGACGCCACGGGCTTGGGGGAAAAAGTATGGCGAGGCGCAGGCGTCCGTATCCGTTAATCAAACGCCTGCCCACAATCATACGGTAGTAGCGGAACAATTGACGGGCAATACGGGAGCTCAGGCCAATACCTTGGCAACGCCGGTAGCCAATAGTTCTTGGTTGTCACGTTTTTTTCGGATAGACAGCGCCGATCACCCAACATCTATTCCCAGTTTTACTAAACCTGTCGAGGGAGTGTCGCCTGATACAACCTTACATCCAGCAACCATAGGGGGAAGTGGAGGCGGTTCGGCACCCTCGCATGAGAATCGCCAGCCATACCTGACCACGATATATTGCATCTGCTATGACGGCGAGTTTCCGGTGAGACCTGACTAGGTCCGGTGTTTGTCAACATAGTTGTCCGATGTCCATATAAAATACGTGTCATTTTTCT
>CAUYUB010000462.1:0-1475 GCA_963575685.1 Gammaproteobacteria bacterium
CCATAAAGCACCCCGCTCACGAATTTCATTTGTCCCGCCACCGTAAAGTTCATGCTGGAGGAAATCAGCGTGGTGAAGGAATTATTGGTCGCCGTGGCGGTGTTGGCATCCAGGGTAGAAAGGTCGATCTTATCCTGGCCGCGGACAAAGTCGCTGATGACATCGCAGGTGGTATTCGTAGTGCCCATTTCGGACAATGCGTTGAAGTCGAAGGTGTCATTGTTACCTCCTCCCGCGAGCATATCCCGACCGGCTCCACCGATCAGGGTGTCGTTGTTGGCCCCACCAGAAAGATTATCGCTGCCGGTCCCGCCCGAGAGATTGTCGCTGCCGCCTCCTCCATTGAGTGTGTCGATCCCATCGCCTCCGCTTAGGGCGTTATTGGAGGCATTGCCGGTGAGGGTGTTATTGCCGGTGTTGCCCGTCAAGGCGGCGTTGTTGGCTTGAGAGTCGAGCGTTGCGTTGTCGATCCCCGTGCCGAGAGTATAACTGGCCAGAAAAGCGGTAATATAAACAGTATCCCTGGCACCATCCGTGCCCGTATCCCGTACAACATCGGCAGCGTTATCCAGATAATAGATGTCGGCGCCGTTGCCGCCGTCCATGGTATCGGCGTCGCTGGAGCCATCCAAGGTATCGTTGCCATCCCCGCCGGTGAGGCTATCGCGTCCCGTACCGCCGGTGAGGGTGTCGTTACCGGTGCCGCCGTTAAGTCGATCATTACCCTGCTCGCCCTCAAGTTGGTCATTATCGGCTTCGCCGTATAAAACATCGTCGCCATAACCTCCATAGAGACGGTCGTCACCATTGCCCCCGTAAATCTCGTCGCGGCCGTCTCGGCCATAAACGTCGCTGGCGCCGCTTCCGCCGTGTAGGAGATCCGCTGTGACGATCCCTCCGGCATCACCATACAATTCGTCTGTCTGATCATCGTCAGTATTCGTGACGAGGATATTGGGTATGGACAATCCCGTACCGCTACGCATCCCGTCATAGCGCAGATCGTCGGACTGGACGGCGGTCTGAACGAAATAAGGCACGTCTCCGTCGTTGGGTTTGTCGTTCACGCCAACGAGGGTAACGATTTGGGGCGTTCCCCAATTGCTGTCCGTGAAGGTGAGGGGAAGGGTTGTGCCATGCGATGCTTGGAATTGACCTTCCGTAGCGTCATTGATGGTCAGGGTAAGAGTGACATCGTGTCGTGGTTGGGCGGTTAGGGCAACCTGGAAGGCAGCGGTACCTCCGGCTTCGGTAGTCACCAAATTGAGGTGATTGGTAAAGACAATGCCCGGATTTGCAGCAGCGGCGACGGCTGAAGTTGCGGTACTGGTAACGTTTTCAGCAGTTCCACCACCATCGGTATACGAAGCACGAACCGCTACCGTATGCCCAACGTCGGCCTGGGCCAGGGTATAAGTCGTATTCGTCGCGCCAGAAATTGTGGAATTGTCTCGTAGCCATTGATAGTGAATGGT
>CAUYUB010000463.1:0-1473 GCA_963575685.1 Gammaproteobacteria bacterium
GTGTTCCTCCAGATCGGTGCGCCGGGTAATGGCATAGCAGGGCTTCAGTGCTTCTTCATCACTTTCGCCGACGATATTGGTGATGTAACTAAGATATTCCTCCATGGTCCGGGGCGTACCCAGGCGGTTCAACGCATGGACGACGAAATAGGCGTCGCGTAGCCAACAGAAGCGATAATCCCAATTGCGCTGAGTGAATGGCGCCTCGGGGATTGACGTGGTCAAGGCGGCAACGATGGCCCCGGTTTCTTCGTAGTTGCAGATCTTTAGGGTGATGGCGGCGCGGATCACCTCTTCCTGCCAGTCGAACGGGATCGACAGCGACCGCACCCAGGTCCGCCACCGGTCCAGGGTACGCTCCAGAAATACCCTCGCGGTGTCCTCGATCCCAGCGTTGAGCCCTTCATCAGAGCCGAGGAACGAGGTGATGGCGTGTTCGACGACGAACGGGGTCTCCTCGACCACATAGGACAGTGGCGCGGTGGTGGTCAGGCGGAGCGCGCCGGACTGGCTCTGAAAGCGGATGTGGTTGGAACCCAGCGTGATCTGTGGTGTATGCGCGCCGTAATCGAAGCGTGGCCTGACTCGGATGCGGATACGTGGGCGTCCCTGAATGGGTACGATGCGTCGCACCAACATGGGCGGGCGGAACATCCGTTCGAACTGGGCAAAGCGCGGGGCAAAATCGATGATTTCCACCGTATTACCCTCCATGTCTTCCAGGTGTGTCTCCAGCACCGCAGAGTTGGGTAGGTAGCGTTGGCGGCGTTGGCGGCAGCCAATTAGTTCCACCGCATAGTAACCACCGTTGGCAGGGTCTTCAGGACGAAACGGACGCTCACCGTTGACTAGGGCATGAAAAACCGGATCGCTATCGAAGCGCGGAAACCCCCACCAGACGATGGTCGCGTTCACGTCGATGAGGGCCGCGACAGTGCCGTTGCCGATGACACCTAGCTCAAGAGTACTCACAATGATTCTTCCTCCAGCATTGTTGCCGCGATGGTGGACGAAGGCGCTCCCTCCAGCGTTGTCGCGACTGCAGTGAGCCATGCCCGTAGTTCTGATGTCGAGCCGATTCGGAACCGTGCCAGTGGCGATGGTATCTCCCCGACCTTAATGGAGATACCGCCCATGCGGTTGACAACCTCAAATCCGCTCTCATCGGTCACATCATCGCCGGCGAAAACCGGTATCCGCCCCACATAGGGAGAAATAGCCATGAAACGTTCGATGGCCTTACCCTTGTCGGCATCTGCCACGACGATTTCGACCACATTCTTGCCCGCGAGCAAACGGAAATCAGTGCCCAATTCCCTCGCGGCATGTTCCGCCAGCGACCATGCATCGGATTCACGCGCAGGATTTTGGCGGTAATGAAGGGCAATCGCCTGCGATTTCTTTTCAATCAACAGACCGGGTAATCGGCGCACTTGATCTTCGAGCCGTGGCGTGATGCGGCTAATCGCGTTG
>CAUYUB010000464.1:0-1471 GCA_963575685.1 Gammaproteobacteria bacterium
CCCTATGTGCACCACCTAATAAATCGTATTATTTGTATTCTTTCCCGTGTGGCTAGATCCTGGCGCCACCTTCATGGTGCCTCCAGAAAATAATTTCGTTTTCGCCATATTTGTTATAATATATTGAATATTAAGTATTTTATATGATATTTTCGAGTGCTGTTGAGTTCTATATCAATATGTTATCTTGATTGTTCTGGGAAAATAAGGCGCGCTTGTTAAAAAGTATGGCGCTTCCAGGCAAGAATATGTATGCTTCGCTATAATTATGTTGCCAAGCAGCAACGAAGTGTTGCCAAGCGGCACAAAACTTGAGTATACTGCTTGCATATTATGTCGAGCCCGCCACATTTCTATCAGAACAGAACATGAGGTTAACCATATGAATCGGTATCTTGAAGCGAAGCCTCTGCGAGCCATGCTTGTTTGGTTGCCTATGCTGCCTATGGTGTTACATCCCCTGTCTGCCTCTGCCTCCAAGGTGTCTGCTCCTGCGCTGAAGGATTCTCCGACGGCTCCCTCCAATCCTGTCATTGAAGTTCCTCGTCGCGAGGTAAAGGACGTACCCCATGCGTTGCAGGAGGAAGTCGATGGGGGAGACAAACAACGGGTCTTCGTGGACACCTTGCTTCCATTGGTGCTTATGGAAAATGAACTCATCGAAGGGAAGCGCAAGAAGATGTTGAAACATTTCGCCAGCTTGGCCCGCGGCGAGGCCCTTGGGGCCGAGGACCGTGAGTGGCTACGTACGCTGGCGGCGGATTATCGAGTCGACCGTGATCCCTTGACGGATAGTCAGGCTCGTCGTGAACTTCTTGGTCGGGTAGACATCGTTCCCGTGGATTTGGCCTTGGCTCAGGCGGCCACCGAGACCGGTTGGGGTGCTTCCCACAGTGCGCGCAAAGACCGCGACCTATTCGGGATGACCGGAATGCGTTCGCACCATACCATCAGGACCGCTTCAGGTCGGGTCGTGCGGGCGCCGAAGTTTTCTTCTCTGCGTGAGGCGGTGCGTACCTATATCCATAACCTCAACAGCCACGATGCCTATCAATCATTGCGGGCGATTCGGACAAAATTACGCACCGAACAAAGAACCCTCCAAGGGGGGGCCGTGGCCGACGGGCTCGTGAAGTACTCGACGCGCGGAGTTCGCTACGTCAAGCAGATCCGTACCGTTATCCATCAGCACAACCTCAATCGTTATATCAACGCCCGACTTTTGCCCAGTCATGACCAAGTGGTCGCGCTGGAAGGCGGGATGGCGTATGCCAATTAATCCCGCTGGATCCGAACATTCTCCAGGATTGAACGTCGGATGACCGTTGGGTGATTTTGGTAATCACCCAACGGTCGATATCGGATACTTACGCCCCCATCAATCGAATTCGGGGGTTGCCCGGATGCGGTGGAAGGTCAGATCCGCGCCCATGAACTCTTCTTCCTGGTCCATGCGGATTCCCACCGTCTT
>CAUYUB010000465.1:0-1463 GCA_963575685.1 Gammaproteobacteria bacterium
GAGGTGGGTGGTGAGCTGCTCACCATTGAGACCGCAGTGGTACCGGGCAAGGGCCAACTCACCATCACCGGCCAGATTGGCGATGTCATGCAGGAGTCGGTCCAAGCGGCAGTGAGTGTGGTGCGTAGCCGATCGACGAGTCTGGGTCTGGACCCGGAGTTTTATCAGAAGCACGACTTTCATGTGCATGTCCCAGAAGGGGCCACCCCCAAGGATGGCCCCAGTGCCGGGGTCGGGATGTGTACTGCCTTGGTATCGGCCTTGACCTCTATCCCGGTGCGTGCCAATGTGGCGATGACAGGAGAGATCACTTTACGTGGTCGAGTGCTGCCCATCGGTGGTCTGAAAGAAAAGCTGTTGGCTGCCCATCGGGGGGGTATCGAAATTGTGCTCATCCCAGACGAGAATAGTCGGGATCTGACGGATATTCCTGCCAATATCAAGCAAAACCTGGACATTCGGCCGGTACGTTGGATCGATGAGGTGTTGCAGGTAGCTCTGGAGCGGCTCCCGGAGCCCCGCTGGGTTGAGGAGGAGGCGGTGATTGTCGGTGTCGAGAAAGTAATACCGGTACAACCGGTACAGGAGCCCAGTATCCTCCGTCCCCATTGATGTAAAAATAGTTTTTTGCGTTGCTCGGCAGGTTGGATGAGCAATGGACGCCGGAACAACCAAACCGGTGTCAATGCCACAAGATTCTTTTTAGGGTGCATAGCGGAAACCAGAATCCCGTTCTTGACACAGGTTTTCGGTAGTTGGTATAAGACCTGCGGTGCAACCCAAACCCATGACAAACAAAGATGAGACCGGTTGACGGGAACCGAGTCGCAGTGGTACTAAAGGGGACGAGCGTGAATAAATCAGAATTAATCGATAAGGTTGCCGAGAAGGCAGATATTTCCAAGGCATCGGCGGGGCGGGCAGTAGATGCCCTCGTGGAAGCGGTTGCCGAGTCCCTGCAGGAAGGGGATAGTGTTACCCTGATCGGGTTCGGGACTTTCGCGGTTCGCGAGCGGGCAGGTCGTTCAGGGCGTAACCCGCGTACCGGAGAGGTGCTCGAGATCAAAGCCAGCAAGACGGTAGGATTCAAGCCTGGTAAAACGCTTAAGGAGAGGCTAAAATAATGCCTCTTCGGGGTGCTTAGCTCAGTTGGGAGAGCGTCGCCCTTACAAGGCGAATGTCGGGGGTTCGAACCCCTCAGCACCCATCAGCGACATTACAATTTCATCGGAGTGGTAGTTCAGTTGGTTAGAATACCGGCCTGTCACGTCGGGGGTCGCGGGTTCGAGTCCCGTCCACTCCGCCAACTTTAGAGAAGTAGCTGTATAACCCTCTTACTTACATTAATTATCCTTCTTAAACAGAAGGATAGCGGGAAGGAGGGGGCTGCCGCTACCTTGAGAAAGGGCGCATCTCGATAAGGGGGCGCCCTTTTTGTTGCCAGTCATCATCATCGTTTCCTG
>CAUYUB010000466.1:0-21934 GCA_963575685.1 Gammaproteobacteria bacterium
CTGCGCAAAATGCCACCAACGGTACCACCAGGAACTATAGTGGTGCTCTTGCCAAGCTCGACTTCTTGACCAATCCGGCGTTACTTGGATTCGCTGCTTTTAATAATTTAAACAATTCAGCATTGAATACGTCACTTACCAACCGCCTAACGGTTTCAGAGCTTACTGGGATCTGGCCCACGGATACCATCAATAACGGTACTACTAATATTAGCGCCAAACTCGCGTTGCTTCGCCTTACGGCCAGTCCGTGGCTGGATGGCCCTTATGAGAATCTGGATATTGGCGCAGTACCACGCGACAGTGACGGGGTAACATTGCTATCCACCGCTTTTAATCGCGATATGGATAATGATGTCAGCCACATTTTGGATCACCAACTGCTTGGTAGTACCAAAATACGCTTCGGTCGTCTCTGGTTAGGTAATGCGTATGGTTCCGACCGTACCAATTTGTTGATCCCTTACGAGTTTCAGTACTGGAATGGAAATGCCTTTATTAGAAACGCAGATGACAAAGCTAGTTCATTCAGCATCAGTCCGAAAAACATCGGCTTGGTTAATTATCAGCTCGGTATTACTGCGGCAAATATGAGTGATACCCATCTTCTCGCTGTCACTAGCGATCTTTGTAACAACATCAGTTGTGGCGGTGGCGGAAGAATTACTTTGACTGGACCTAGTACCTCAGCCACCGGTAGTGTCGATTTGGTGGCTGATTTGGGTACGACGAGCACAACGAATACGCTCTCCCTCGATATGCGTACCGACCTAACCGGTGCCTCCCTTCGTTACCTGCGCGCCAGGTGGTACGGGAATACCTTGTCTTGCGATACTACTTGGGATTGTGATTCTATTTGCCGCCTTACCTTTGGCATTTTTGGTCAAAGAGCCGGTACCCGCTGTGAAGGAGATCTGCCAGTTGATCGGGACGTGGGCTTGGCTGGCATTGGCAATATAAACATTTGGAATATTCAGGAGGTTCGTATACCCACTGCCGGTGTCGCGATTGACGGCAACCGACGTACTTGTCGGTTCATTACGGGCATCGACAATTACCTGGTAATAATATCCCGGTGAGGGCGTAGTGGCGGTGTGATTATCGATGGTGGACGCCAGGGTGGTGGTGCCACCAAGATAGGGATAGCCGCTGATTCCTGAACCAGAACCACGTGCACTGACCGATTGTGCGATAAAACCAGCCCCACCGAGACGTCCTTCCGTTGGATTTTGGTAATTTCCATATTCATCCATCGCAACCCCAATCCATCCTCCGGCAAAACCGGGACAACCACCGGTAGTGGTACAATCCGATCCAGGATTTGATTTCTGAGCGTAACCCAGCGAACCCCCGAAAGCCCCCGGCACCGCTGGTATCGCATAATCGGACAGTGTTACGACAACACCATCAGCACCGGTTCCGCTGTAGGCGTAGTGTTGAAATTCAACCGAGATATAGTTGCCGGCGGCGGGAAAAATTCCCGGAACGGTCGCGGCTTTGGCATTATTGGTAGTATTGTTGGTGAGGCGCAGGTAGCCGGAATTCACGATACTCGGCAGGATCCCCGTACTATCGCTGGTAGATACGACCCAGTTGCTGCCGAAAATGGTGGAAGGATTAAGATTGGTGCGGCCAAAACTGTCACATACGCAAGTTAATGAAACGCCCGCGGGAGTATTGGTCGGCTGACTACAAGAGGCACAATTTGAGGTAGTAAAAGTAAGATCGCCGCCATTGGTCGTCCCGCCACTGTTTACGCCCTTGGCGCGAAAATGGTAAAGGGCACCGCAGGTCAGACCCGTTACCGCAGCGGAAACGGCACTTCCGCTGGCACTGGAGGCAAGAGGACTTTGCGTTGCCGTAACCGTGCTGCCATAACTGGTGGTTAGCCCATAATCAAAGGTTACCGTGGTGCTGGTCCCATTACTGCTCACCGTACCATTGAGCGTTGCCCCGGTAGTTGTTAAGGAAGAAGCCGCGTTGGTGATAACGGTTGGCGCGAGACAAGCCGAAGTGGTGAAAGTGAGATCGCTACCATTGGTGGTACCACCACTGTTTACGCCCTTGGCACGAAAATGGTAAAGGGTACCGCAGGTCAAACCCGTTACCGCAGCGGAAACAGCACTTCCGCTTGCGCCGGAGGCGAGAGGGCTTTGCGTTGCCGTAACCGTGCTGCCATAGCTGGTAGTCAGCCCATAATCAAAGGTTACCGTCGTGCTGCTCCCGTTACTGCTCACCGTGCCATTGAGCGTCGCCCCGGTGGTCGTTAAGGAAGAAGCCGCATTGGTGGTAACGGTTGGCCCAGGACAAGCTGATGTGGTGAAAGTAAGATCATTACCATTGGTAGTACCACCACTATTCACGCCCTTGGCACGGAAATGGTAAAGGGTATTGCAGCTCAGACCTGTCACGGCAGCCGAAACGGCGCTATTGGTTGCACCAGCGACCAGCGGACTTTGCGTTGCAGTAATCGTGCTGCCGTAACCCGTGGTCGTTCCATAGTCAAAGGTTACCGTCGTACTTGTCCCGTTACTGCTTACCGTGCCATTGAGCGTCGCCCCGGTGCTCGTTACAGAAGAAGCAGCGTTGGTGGTAACCGTTGCGGCAAGGCAAGTTGAGGTGGTGAAAGTAAGATCACCACCATTGGCCGTACCACCGCTATTCACGCCCTTAACGCGAAAATGGTAAAGGGTATTACAGGTCAAACCGGTCACCGTAGCGGAAACAGTGCTATTGGTTGCGCCAGCGACCAGCGGGCTTTGTGTTGCAGTAACTGTGCTGCCGTAACCAGTGGTCGTTCCGTAATCAAAGGTTACTGTCGTACTTGCCCCGTTACTGCTTACCGTACCATTTAGGGTTGCCCCCGTAGTTGTTAAGGAAGAAGCCGCGTTGGTGGTAACGGTCGGCACCGGACAAGTTGAGGTGGTGAAAGTAAGATCACCGCCATTAGCGGTACCGCCGCTATTCACGCCCTTGACGCGAAAGTGGTAAAGGGTATTGCAGATCAAACCCGTCACCGCAGCGGAAACGGCGCTATTGGTTGCGCCCGTGGCCAACGGACTTTGTGTTGCAGTAACTGTGCTGCCGTAACCAGTGGTCGTCCCATAGTCAAAGGTTACTGCCGTAGTCGCTCCGTTACTGCTCACCGTACCATTGAGGGTTGCCCCTGTAGCCGTTAAGAAGGAAACTGTGTTGGTGGTGACGGTCGGCACCGGGCAGGTCGAGGTGGTAAAAGTGAGATCACCACCATTGGTCGTACCGACGCTATTCACGCCCTTGACGCGAAAGTGGTAAAGGGTGCTGCAGCTCAGACCAGTCACGGCGGCGGAAACGGCATTCCCGGTTGCACCGGCAGCCAGTGGACTTTGTGCCGCAGTAACCGTGCTGCCATACCCGGTGGTTAATCCATAATCAAAAGTTACTGTGGTGCTTGCCCCATTGCTGCTTACCGAGCCATTGAGCAGTGCCCCAGTGGTTGTCAAGGAAGTAGCATTACTGGTAGCAACGATTGGTGCTGAGGCAACAATTATTCCGCCAATTACCGTGAATGTTTGGCTATTACTCCCGGTACAATTATTGTTGCTAAAAGCAATAAAATTAGCATTATAAGTTCCATTTGCAGCAGGGGCGGTAATATTAAAACTTGCAGTGGCTGTTCCATTACCATTACGATCTGTACTATTAATACAGGATGAACCTGCGGTGGTGCTGAACTGGGTACCTCTCCAGTTAGAATTTGACGTGTTGGTCTCCGAAACAACCACGGAAATGGTCGCGTTGGGTAATACCGTAACATTCGACCCCCCATTCAAAGTGACGGAGTTAATGGTAAGGGCGGCCGCGGCATTTCTAGAAATGCTCAAAACACCAAGCAAGACCAAAAGAACCAGAAAAACCTTCCACACGGTTTCTCGCTGTTTTGATTTCATTATGAGTACCCCAAAGCCTCATGAGACTATATCATGTTTGATTCCTGGTCTGCCTCCGCCAAGCACAACCTCATGCTGCGCTCTTCTTTTTCCAACGGCCTGCTGCCCGCGCTGGCGATGTTTGCTGCTCTCGCTTTTACCTGGCTGCTGTCCACTGCAGAACGCCATAATGCCGCGCAGGATCTAGAAAATAACTTCGCTCTTCAGGTGCACGAAATCAACGACCGCATCATCCAGCGCGTGTCGGCCTATGAGCAGATGCTACGTGCGGTGCGTTCGCACTTCATTACTGCAGACGCCATGGATCACCACTGTTTCCATGAATTCGTCGATTCGCTCGAGATCGGTAAACACTATCCTAGCGTTCAGGGTGTGGATTTTGCTCCCCTACTCAACCGCCAGCAGCAGGTCGGATATATCACCGCGATGCGCAGCGAAGGTTTTCCCGACTATGTGATTACACCGCTTGGCGAGCGTGAGTGGTATGCCCCAATCACCTATATCGAACCTTTTTCCGGGCGCAATGTCCGAGCATTTGGTTACGACCGCTATGCCGACGCCACCCGCCGCACCGCCATGGAACAAGCGCGCGATCAGGATGCCCCCATTCTTTCCAGCAAGATAAAACTGGTACCGCAAGAGGATTCGGACACCCCGGCCGGCTTCTTAATGACGCTGCCGGTATATAAACGCAATATACCCCATACCACGCTGCCCGAGCGCCAGGCCAACATTTGGGGCTGGATGACGTTGGCGTTCCGCATGGATGACCTGATGAAAGGCGTCCTCGGTAAACTCAAATCCGGGGTGGATATTGAAATCTACGATGATGGCTACGTCATCAGTGAATCAACATTGTTGTACGATCATGACCACATCCGTTCCTATAATCGCCCCCCCGCCTTATACCAGCATGTGGAGAGCTTGCAACTCAATGGCCATCAATGGACCGTGCTGGTGCGCTCCCTGCCCGAATTCGACACCCATCTTGATTTGCAGCGTGCCCAAGCCATTTACGTGATCGGCATACCTCTCAGTTTACTGTTGTCGTTGATGACCTGGCTACTGCTGCGTAGCCGTACACTAGCCTTGGTTGCCAGTCATCAGTTCGTGGAAAGCGAAGTACGTTTGCGCGCCACGTTGGACAACTCACCCTACATGATCTGGCAAAAAGATGTAGATGGGCGCTATGTCACCTGCAATCAGGCCTTCTTCAACGCCACTGGCAAGAGTTCATGGGCGGAGGTGATCGGATATACGGATTTTGATATTTGGCCGCAGGACCTCGCCGCGAAATATCGCGCCGATGATGCCGCAGTCATGCAGGCGCGCCGGCAAACTATCATTGAGGAACTCAACGGTAAGGATGAGCACCGCTTTTGGGTCGAAACCTGCAAGACTCCCATACTAGATAGCAGAGGCCAGTTGTTGGGCACTACTGGCTTCGCGCAGGACATCACACCACGCAAACGGATCACAGAAGAAGTTCAGCAGAGCGAAGCGCGCTTCCGACAGATTTTCAATGGCGGTAATGATGCCATCTATTTGATAGACCCAGAGAACGGTCAATTCATTGAGGTCAACGAGATAGGTTGCAAGCGATTGGGCTATACCCGCGAAGAATTGCTGCACATGGGGCCAGCGGATATCAGCGATCCAGGCGAGGAGAACGTCGCGATCTTGATGAAACAGGTCATGGACAGCGGCCACGGTTTGTTTGAACGAACCCATATCGACAAGAACGGTCGCAGAATTCCCGTCGAGATTAGTTCGCACCTGATGCAATTCGACGGCAAGCGTACCCTTTTGTCGGTGGTGCGCGATATCAGCGAACGCAAGCAAGCCGAAAGCGAACGCAAATGTGCCGAGTTGGAATATCGTACCCTGATCCAGACGACACCGGATGGCTTCTGGCTGGTATCCAGCCAAAATGGGCTGCTGGTGGACGTCAATCCCGCCTATTGCGGCATGAGCGGCTATGCCCGCGAAGAGCTTTTAAACCAGCCGGTTACCCTGGTGGAAGCTGAATACGACGAGGCCAATACCACGCGCAATATCCAAGCGATTTTGCGCGGCGAGGCTTTGCGTTTCGAAACCCGTCACCGGCATAAGGATGGGCATCTCATTAATGTGGAAATCAGCGCGCAGTATTTAGATGCGCGCGGCGGCATGATCGTGACTTTCATCCGTGACATCACCGCGCGCAAGCGTGCGGAACTTGCCTTGCTGGAACAACAGGAAAACCTTAATGAAGCCCAACACATCGCTCATATGGGGAGTTGGGAACTTGACTTGATCAATAACAAACTGAGCTGGTCAGCTGAGATATACCGAATTTTTGAGATCGATCCGGCACAATTTAAGGCATCTTATGAGACTTTTCTGGGGCGTATCCACCCCGATGACCGCGACCAGGTCAATGTTGCCTTCACCACATCGGTCGAACAACGTACGCCCTATGAGATCGTCCATCGACTGCTGATGGCGGATGGGCGTATCAAATATGTACAGGAGCGCGGCGAGACGCTGTATGACGAGCAGGGTAAGGGTGTGCGCTCCATGGGAACGGTGCAGGACATCACCGAGCGCGTAAAGGCCGAAACCGCGCTGCACCAAAGCGAAGAGCGCCTTGCAGTCGCCACTAAGGCGGGCATCATCGGCATCTGGGACTGGGATGTGGTACATAACCAATTGGTCTGGGATGAAGCCATGTATCGCTTGTATGGCATCCGCGCCGAAGATTTCGGCGGGGCCTATGAAGCTTGGTCCAGCGCCATCCATCCAGAGGACAGGGGGCGGGTAGAAGACGAGATACAGGCGGCATTGCGCAGGGAACGCGAGTATGCGCCGGAATTTCGCATACTCTGGCGAGACGGTTCCATACATTACCTCAAGGCAGCCTCACATACCGAATTTGACGAGCGGGGCAAGCCGCTGCGCATGATCGGCATCAATTATGACCTGACGGAGCAAAAGCAGGCTGAAATCAAATTGCGGGAAGGCAACCAGCTGCTCAACAGCATCATCGACAACATCCCCAACATGATCTTCCTCAAACGCGCTTCGGACCTACGCTTTGAGTTGTTTAACCGCGCGGGAGAAGTATTGTTGGGCTATACCCGTACCGATCTGATTGGGTACAACGATTACGATTTCTTCCCCAAGGAGGAAGCCGATTTTTTTACCGAGAAAGATCGCGCCACGTTGGCGCAGGATGGAGTCGTGGATATCGCGGAAGAGCCGATTGAAACCCCTTATGGCACGCGTATCCTACATACCAAGAAACTGGCCATCCGCGATGAGCAAGGGCGGCCCCAACATCTGCTGGGCATTTCAGAGGACATTACCGAACGCAAACAGGCCGAGCAGAGAATCGCCGCACTGCTGGAACTGAACAACAAGATCATTTCTCAATCCACACTGGGTATTGCGCTATATAAGGCCAGCGGTGAGGGCCTAATCTACAATGAAACCGCCGCTCGCATCATTGGCTCCACCCCGGAAATCGAAATAAAGCGCAACTTTCACCAAATCGATTCCTGGAAGAAATTCGGTTTGCTGGATGCCGCGCAACGCGCCCTGGATACCGGCGATATCCAGCATATGGAAAGCCATATGGTCACCAGCTACGGCAGGAATCTATGGCTCAGCATCGACTTTATCCGCCTGTCCAGTGGCGCGGAAGTACATCTATTTCTGATATTCAACGATGTAAGCCCATTTCGGTTGGCCGAACAAGCCCTACTCAAGGCCAAGGAGGACGCCGACCAGGCCAACCGCGCCAAGAGCGAATTCCTCGCCAACATGAGCCACGAGATCCGTACACCGATGAACGCCATCATCGGTCTATCCGACCTAGCTCTGAGCGACAGCGATATCACGCCCAAGCTGCGCAACTATCTGAGCAAGATCTACACCTCTTCTCAAGCCCTGCTCTCCATCATCAACGACATCCTCGACTATTCCAAGGTCGAGGCTGGGCGGCTGGAGCTGGATCAAACAGAGATGCGGCTGGACAATCTTCTGGAAAACGTTTCCGACCTCTTCAATGTGCGCGCCGAAGAAAAAGGTATCGAACTGGTATTGGAGATCGCCCCCAATATTCCAGAACGCCTACTGGGCGACCCGTTGCGCCTTGGTCAGGTGATGAACAATCTGGTCGGCAATGCAGTAAAATTCACCGAGCATGGTGAAATCGCCATCAAGGTGGAATCACTCGCACTGGAAGGTGAAGTAAGCACGCTACGTTTCAGTGTGCGCGACACCGGCATCGGCATGAGTCAAGAGCAATCGGCGCGACTGTTCCAGGCCTTCACCCAGGCCGACAACTCGATCACACGCCGCTTCGGCGGCACCGGGCTAGGACTGACCATTAGTCAGAAATTGGTCGAAAAAATGGGTGGTGAAATTACCGTTGCCAGCGAGGAGGGCAAAGGCAGCACGTTCAGTTTTACGCTACGCCTGCCGGTTTCTAATCTGGCGCGCATCGAACGCTCTCCCGCCGAACTCAAAGGGATGCGCGTGCTGGTGGTGGACGACCTCGATATCTCACGCATCGCCCTGCGCGAGTTGCTGAATGCCTGGGGATTTCAGGTGAGCGAGGCTGCTTCTGGAGCGGAGGCACTGGCGCTGATTAGGCAATATGCGAACCAACCGGAGTTGGCTTTTGAACTGGTGCTGTTGGACTGGAAGATGCCCGAGATGAGTGGCCTGGAGGTCACCCGACACATACGCAAATCAGCACAAAACAAGGTGATTGCCAAGTTACCGGTCATTATCATGGTCTCCGCGTATAGCAAGGAACAACTATTAAGGGAGGCACAAGGCATCTCTCTGGATGCGGTACTCAACAAACCGGTCACCTCGTCCGGCTTGTTCGACACCATCATGAATCTCCAGGGCGGGCGCAGCCACCATCATGTCTCCCCATCCGGCACGGATACGAAGGAGAGGGCCGCTCCGATCCGCGATGCGCGCATCCTGCTGGTGGAAGACAACGAGACCAACCAACTGGTGGCGACCGACATGCTGGAACGCTTTGGCTTGCATGTCACAGTCGCCGGCAACGGACAGGAGGCGCTGGACAAGCTGGCTCAGACCGATTTCAATGCCGTGCTGATGGATTTGCAGATGCCGGTGATGGACGGCTTCGAGGCGACGCGACGCATCCGCCGAGATACGCGCTGGAATGCGCTTCCGGTCATCGCCATGACGGCAGCAGTGATGGCCGATGATAGAGCCGCCTGCGTCAAGGTAGGCATGAACGACCATATCGCCAAGCCTATCCAACCACAAGAATTGGTACATACCCTGCTTAAATGGGTAGCCCCGACCACGCCCGCGACGCCGACTGCGTGCCCGCTGAAGCCGCAACCAATGCCCAAAACTCAACTGCCGGACACGCTGCCCGGTTTCGATCTACATGAGGCGTTGGGACGTTTGGGCGGTAACCAGGCACTACTGGTTGAGTTACTGAAAAAATTCCGTACCCAATTCGCAGGGACCCCATCCGAGCTGGCCGAGTTGATCGTGGGTGGGGAGCACGAGGCCGCAGCGGCATATACCCATCGTATCAAGGGAGCGGCGGCGAACCTCGGCGCAACCACGCTTCACCGTGAGGCGGACAAACTGGAACAGATGCTTAAAACCACCGCGCACGAAATCAGCACTGCTGGATTCAATAGCGCATTTGCCCAGACACTGAATAGCATCTCGCATCTGGATCAATTGACACAGGTCGTCCCCATCGCATCCGATTACGATTGCGCAAGATGCGACTGGCAGCACGCTCGGGTACTGATCAAACAGATCCAGGGATTGGTGGTGAATTATGAATTTGTGCCTTTTGAAAAAATTGCCGAACTGAAGAGAGCGCTAGCATGTCAACCTTGTCAGGAACGCTTGAAAGAATTAGAACACTCGCTGGATCAAACTGACTACGATAAGGCCGAGACCGCGCTGAATAGTATTTCCTGCCTCAAGGGGCATAATTTTCATGACTAACCAATCGCTTAAAAAAGAGAAAAAACCACTCATTCTAATCGTTGACGATACCCCCACCAACATTCAGGTACTGGCGGAGGCATTGTGTGTGGATTATCGTGTCAGAGTGGCTTCCAGCGGTAAGATCGCCTTCGAGATTATCGCCAAGTTCGGCGCACCGGATCTGATCCTGCTGGATGTGATGATGCCGGAGATGGATGGCTACGAAGTATGTCGGCGGCTTAAGCAATCCCCTGAAACCAAGCATGTCCCAGTAATCTTCGTCACTGCGAAAACGGATATCGTGGATGAGGAATACGGCCTGCACCTCGGAGCGGTGGATTACATCGCCAAGCCCTTCCATCTCGCCATCGTCTCGGCGCGGGTACGCAACCATATCAATCTAAAAATAAAGACCGATTTGTTGGAATCCCAGACCATGCTCGATGGCCTGACCAACATTAGACCTTATCGGAAACCTCCCGTTGGCACTTCCCTCGCCCGCTCCAGCCCATATAAATCAGTTATTTATACCAGCTAGCAGGAGTAGGTAGGGGGTTTCCGATAATGTCTATTGCTAATCGACGACGCTTCGATGAAATGCTGGAAAATGAATGGAAACGCACGCAACGTGCCGGAACACCACTATCAATCATCATGGTGGACATCGACTTCTTCAAGCATTACAACGATCACTATGGCCATGGCGTCGGCGATATCTGCCTGAAGAACGTAGCGGTAGCGCTAGCCGACACCACCGACCGTCCCTACGATCTAGTGGCGCGCTATGGCGGAGAAGAGTTCGCCGCCATCCTGCCGGAAACCGACGTAAACGGCGCACACCTCATCGCCGAACGCTTTCGCCGTCATGTCGAAGCCCTGCACATCCCGCACGAATACTCCAGCACCGCCGATCATGTCACCATTAGCGTCGGGTTGGCCAGCGTTGTGCCTCAAAGCGAAATGACGCCGGAAGAGCTACTGAAACTTGCTGATAACATGCTATACCAGGCCAAGAAAAACGGACGCAACCGGGTTTGTATGCAAACCATCGATAACGCCTAATGCCTATTATTGATTATTAATTTATTATTGAGACTATTTATTATTATTTCGAGATGATATCTTGATTTCCCCGACGCACACAAAAGTTGTCAGGGGTAAGGTCTGCATATAACTTTACCATTGGAAGTGATTCGCAGATGGATTGATACATCCGATGAACCACATGCCTCAGCGTGGGATGAACCGTTACACTGGACCTTAATTCAATCACGTATACAATTTGCGGGAGGTCATAAACCAATTCGCAGCATACATTTTGCCCAAGCGGGAAATAGTATTGAAGCTCCTCGGGCGACGCCCCTAGTTCAGAGATCGCTTGGCTCTGGCTGGAAATAAATTGAACCGCCTCTTCCTGAAGCGATGGCGGCAGTTGGTTGATATACCACTGATTGAATCCATACCTGTCCGTTACCAAAGGAATGCGACACAAGCCGTTTCGATGTCGCTGCAAATCTCGGAAGGAACCAAAATCAAGAAGAAACCTAAAACGGCAGCGTCCATATTCCGAAACAAATCTCGGCAATTGAACCCCTTTGGGACGCGACTGTAAGAGATCTTTTTGCTCGCTCTCCAGACGATGGCTGTCTATATTATTGACAAAGAGATAATCGCCGTCACGAGGCGATAGTGCGGCGTTACCATAATGAATTGATTGGCGAAACGTAGCATAGTAGTAGTCCCGTACCTCGGCGTTGCCGTGGGAAAAGCTCGCCGGGTAGCGATGGCCTAGTTTTTGTAGTGCCGTATGCGCGATGGCACGTACTTCGGCCAGCGGGTGGTAACATAACAAGGTTAGTTTATCGTAGGCCTGTCTTAGATTTGTTGCCCAAGAAAGCTGGGTAGTGGCTCCGGCCGGAAGAAATCCACGCAAGATGTCGAAACAGCGGGCATTAATTGCCTTTTCCCATGTCGCAGGGTTGGTGTTGGTGGTACGGGGAAATCGTTCGGTTATAAACTGTTTCAGCGGACCACTGGCTTTTAGATAAAATTCGATCCAGTTACGAAGAATAGAATATGATTTCTTAGAATTTAGCGGATCATGAAGATCCTGAGACGAAAAATCGATGTATCTTGTCGATGTCTCTTGCCCCGAGTATAGCGGATTATCCTGAATCGCTTTGGCGGCTAAAATAGAAACCTTTTCAAAAAATAATGTCGTAGTGCCGCAGTCGCCAATAGATGCATGTCCGTAACCGACATAATAACTCTCCATGAACTTTTTGGAGCCCTTCGCCAAAACCTTGTGAACGTGATTCTCAACACTTTCCGCTGAGCGGCTATACAATGCCTGCAACATTGCGGTAGCTTCAGGGTCGAATTCATCGTGAATAAATATCTGATAACTCACTAAAGCACCTCATCTCAGTGGTCGGAAATAATATTATTGTGCTATTGCTCGAATTACCAACATTTTAAGATACGGATGGAACAAGACCGCACGCCACTGCCTCTTGTTGAATATTGGCGACTATGCGAAAAAGTAATTCGGTAGCAGCTTTCGCCGACAATAGCGTCTCAAGAAAGATATCAGGTTGAATCATATATTCATGCACCAACAGGTTTCTGAGTTTGCGTGTGCTGACAAATTCCTCCGCACTCTCGATCCAGCCCATACGTTCAGAAAATGTCAGAACATCCAACAGTGACTTAGGTTGTCCTCCTACTAATCTAGCAAATGCGGGGAGAAGTTTTTCGCCAAGATGATCCTGTAACCGTCCGAAACGACCCATGAATGCGTCAATTTTCTCAGATAGATCTTCTCGTTTAGATAGTAAGCTAACCCAATTAAGATCAATAGGTTCTGCGTATAGAGTGGTGTGTGTATAACGCAGGTGCGATAACTCTCGATCCGCAAGATCGAGAGCAATGCGTGCCGCATCCGCATATTCTGCCAAATAGCTTAGTTTCATAACAACACCCCCTGCTGTCTAGCTGAACGAAATATTGGTGCGTCCACCGTACGTGCATCTTTAAGCAGTACATCAATTTTTCGGTCGCCTAATCCCATCACCAATGCTCCTTCCAGCTTACATAGCGCACTCACCCGATTGGGTACAACTTGGGTGGTCTCAATGAAAAGGTCAATATCCCCACCACGTTTGGTATCGTCAACGCGGGATCCAAACAGCCAGATATCGCTTTCTGCATCAATAATTCTGGATACAGCAGATTTGATTACGCGAATTTGTTCAGGAGTAAGGCGCATGATACGAGGGTTATCAATTAACAATTAAGTAAGTCACTTAAGTTGCTATCTATCACTCCCGATTTTTTGCCTGCCCCATCCCAGCCCGGACACAACGTAAGATCCCATATTCGTAACGCCCGCCCAAAACCTCAAAAACCGGTTTCAGGGTGTAAGGTGAATCGGAAGGCAGGGCACGGAAGGCGTCCTCAATGGCAACCAATTCTGCTGATTCTAGGTTGATTGCCTCCGTGACGGTCAGCTCGCCGTGCTCGATTGCCCTTGCCAAGTGTCCGTAGATGGTACTGATTTTTAGATTCCGGTGGGCAGCAATGGCTTCCGGGGTTTGGCCCTGGAGAAGCAGGCTCAGGGTCATTTCCGCAGTTTCGTTGACCGACGGAGCAGACGGCAGTACGCGCGGTGGCGGTCGTTCCGGGCGGCCGTAGCGTTCAGCGTGGGCATCCAGCACATCCAGGAAGGCGTGACCGTAGGATTCCAGTTTGCGTGCACCAACCCCAAAGAGGGTCGCCATCTCCGTCAAATTAACGGGGCGCTGCTCCAGCATCGCCAAAAGGGTGGTGTCATGGAAGATTACATAGGCCGGCACTCCCTGTTCGTCGGCCAATTCCCTGCGTCGTGTCTTGAGGGCGTCCCAAAGTGCTTGATCGGCAGGGTTATTGAAGGTACGGACAGCGCGGTTCGGGGTGGTACCCGAGGCCATCCCCATATCTGCAACACTACGGCGCGACTGCGGATCGACGCGTAGCCGCACCGGTACCTCTCCGCGTAGGACGGGACGGCTGGCAGGTGTTAATTGCAATCCTCCATGGCCTTCAACATCCACGGCCAATAGACCGGTCGCTACGAGTTGGCGGTAGATGGATCGCCATTGACCCTCTTCCAGATCCTTGCCGATGCCGTAGGTACTGACCCGGTTATGACCAAAACGTAACACCCGTTCCGTGTCCCGCCCGCGGAGAACATCTACCAGATGGGCGGCACCAAAACGATTGCCGGTGCGGTAGACGCAGGACAGCGCTTTTTGGGCGGCGACCGTACCATCCCAGGTTCGGACCGGTTCTAGGCAGGTGTCGCAGTTGCCGCAGGACCCGTCCCGCTCCTCGCCGAAGTAGGTGAGCAATACCCGACGTCGGCAGACGGTGGTCTCGCAGTAACCCAGCATCGCCTCCAGCTTGTGTTGCTCGACCCGCTTATGTTCCTCATCCGCCTCAGACTCCGCCAATATCCGGCGCAGCAACACAACATCGCCCAACCCGTAGGCCAGCCAAGCATCGGCAGGTAGGCCGTCACGACCGGCTCGGCCGGTTTCCTGGTAGTAGGCCTCCAGACTCTTGGGCAGGTCGAGGTGGGCAACGAATCGAACATTGGGCTTGTCGATCCCCATTCCAAAGGCAATGGTGGCGACCATCACTACCCCTTCCTCGCGCAGGAAGCGGTCCTGGTTTGTGGTGCGTGCAGCCGCCGTCATTCCAGCATGATAAGGCAGTGCTTCCCAGCCCCGCGTTTGGAGGTAGGCGGCGGTCTCGTCCACTTTTTTGCGCGACAGGCAATAGACGATCCCCGCTTCACCCTGGTGCTCCTGCTCTACGAATTCCACCAATTGGCGGCGGCCATTTTCCTTTGGCACCACCCGATAGCGTAGGTTCGGACGGTCGAAGCCACCGATAAACTGTTGTGCCTCTTCCAATTTCAAGCGGGCGATGATCTCCCGGCGGGTCGGGCCATCGGCGGTGGCGGTTAGGGCAATCCGCGGTATTTTCGGGAAACGTTCATGGAGGACCGCTAACTGGACATATTCCGGACGAAAATCATGGCCCCATTGAGAGACGCAGTGGGCCTCATCGATTGCAAAAAAGGCGGGAGCGGGCTGCAGGCGTGCCAAGAGTCCAAGGAAGCGCTCGGTAAGAAGACGCTCCGGGGCAACGTAGATTAGGTCCAAGTCCCCGGCCAGGAGTCGATTTTCCACCTGGCGGGCCTGGTCGGAGGAGAGACTGGAATTAAGGTAGACCGCCTTGACCCCCCACTGGCGCAACGCCTGCACTTGGTCGTGCATGAGGGCGATGAGAGGCGAGACCACTACCCCTACACCCGGCCGAATCATGGCTGGGATCTGATAACAAAGGGACTTACCGCCTCCCGTCGGCATCAGCACCAAAGCATCACCTCCGGTCAGGAGGTGGTCGATAATGGCTGCCTGTTGACCGCGAAAGGCGTTATAGCCAAATACGCGACGTAGTACGTTCAGGGGGGTGAGCGGACCAGAAGACATCATCTTTCTAAAGTCTGAGGTTAAGGTTTCCTTATGAAAGTGTCCGTGTTCCGTATTTCGATGGAAAGTGTTTAGAAATGAGGCCCAGAAACGAGACATCCTCTCTAGGGCGTGTTCATGGCAGAAAGCCATTCACCATTCCGTTTATTAGCTAATCCTCACCGCTTGGCGGGTTGCACCCGATACAGAGGGCACCACGAGAATTTATTAACTTGTGCAGCCCAACAGCAGTCACGTCCATGGCATCGTCGTGATCCCGAATGACGTAGGGGCGGGCCTTGTGCCCGCCCTTCCTTGGCCCGCCCCTTGTTGTTCGATCCGCTCCAGGGCAACCACAAGGGTTGCCCCTACTCTTAGGCCGGCGGCCGCTGCGCTTGGCTGGCGAGCTTGACCCAGGTACCGCGCAGGCGTTGGAATTTGTCGTCGTGCGCGCCTTGTGCGACCGGAACGCGGTCCAAGTATTCCTTGGCACGGGCCAACAGATCGGGACGCCGACCGAGTTTCTCCATGGCCAACAGTAGGACGCGGGCCGCATTCATATTGATGGTAGGATTGCGCGGCATCTCGCGGGCGGCCTTTTCCAGTAGGACAATGGCCTCATTCAGACGGCCTTCCCGGACTAGACGCACACCTTCGTTATTGGCGGCGGCCACCTTTGCCCAGAGGGTACTGATCAGCTGCTCCCCCGCTTGAGCCATCCCCATCGCGTTGTACACCTCCTTGGCCTTTTCCATGAGCCCGGTGTCTTCCACATGCCGATTGACGGTGTCCGACATAATCATGGTGGCCTGCTTGTCATTACCGTTGGCATGACAAAGCTTCGCCAATTCCATAGCCAAATCGGCAGGGAGGTCACCGCCGGCGGTTTGATAGACGGTATTGGCCTCGTTCATCGCCTTTACGGCAGCGTCAGCCAGACCAAGTTGCTGATAAGCCGATGCCTCTGCGATGGCGAGCACCAAAGTGGCCTTGGGGTCACCGGAATATTGCTTGCGTGCCTCTTTAATCGTCCGGGTGGCTTCCTTGGAATTGCCGCGTTCCATAAATACCCGAGACAAGTGAGCATTATCGCTGGGATCACGATAGACGGAGAAACGACCGAGACGCACCGCATTGCGGTAGGCCTGTTCGGCCACTGCGGTATCGCCGGCGCGCAAGCTGAGCGCCCCCAGTGCCTGAGCCCGCAGGATGGAACGGGGGGAGATCTGAGCAGCACTGGCGAGGGCTTCCTTGGCAGCCTCGGGGTTACCCGTGGCTTGATGGACACGTGCCAACCAGTCATAGGCCTCAGTGTTTATCTTGTTCTCGGCGATCAGTGCCTGGAAGATCTGCGCTGCTCCCGAGTAATCTCCCAGGTAATAACGCACTTGTCCACGGCCGAGCTTGACCCAGAAGGCCTCGCGGACCTTCGCCGCCATCTCAAAAGACTCGCCGGCAGCATCGAACTGCCCCAGGCGAAGCAGGAGTTCTGCCCGTACGCGCAACAGGTCGAGGGCATGGGTGGGCTGCGCCTGCAACCGCGTCGCCGCCATCGCCACGGCCTTCTGTAGATCGCCATCGCGTACTGTCCGTTCGATGTCGGCCAGAACCATCTTGCGTCCGACCAACGGATCCAGCCGACTCTCCAACATTTGGCGAGTGATGGGCTTGATGAGGTATTCGTCGGGCCGATACTCCACCACCCCAAGCACCATGGCTAGGCTGGCCTCTCCCGTGATCATGATGAAGACCGTACTCAACCCGATCAGATGGCGCTGTTTGGCCTCTTCCAAGACTTGCATTCCATCGCGCGCCTCGCCCAGGTTGTAATCACACAGGATGATTTCGTAAGGCACGGAGGCCATGCGCCGCAACGCTTCATCACCATCAGCAGCAAGGTCAACTTTCATCGCCCCCATGGAAGCAAAGATATGACGCAAGGCGCTACGCACGGAGGTCATGTCATCAATAATAAGGATACTTTTTGCGCGTATATCGGTTTCCATGGATAGGGTCGTAGTCTGCGTGAAGAGGAGGAGCGATGTAGGGAAGCGTTAGATCATATACCAAGAGGAGCCGTCGTCTATGCGACATCCCCTCATTCGGTAGACAGTTCCGTCATTTTAGTTTGCCAGTGTCGTCACTGACCAGAAGTGCTACCGATCGATTAAACCAAATAACCCGTGGACGGTGAAACCGTCCGCGGGTATCGAGTAAGCAGAGGGAGTAAAGGCGGGTCCTTCACGCGACGATAGTTGCCGGAGGATGGGCACCCCTGAAAGGGATAACACTTTTCCTTTTTAAAAAGCGTAGTGCGTTTTCCCTGCTATCGGAAACTACGCTAGTGGTAGCTCCAAATGTCTAATGGCCGGGAGGGGGCTCGGCACCGGCGCTATAGTTGTTGATATTACGCAGCACAAAATCCTGCCCGAATACCGCGCCAAGAACGGCGGTCAGTAAACCAACTGGAAGGGAAAGTCCCGCGCCACTCTCCAATGCCTCGGCAAATCCGGCGCCTTCATACATCATGCTGCTGGCGGAAATCAAGCCGACGGCACCGCTCGCCAACACAACTCCCAACATCCCCCCTCCTACCAATGCCAGATTTTTATTGAGATCATCCCTGTTCTGAGCCGCATGAGCAGCGGGGGCTCCCAGTGCCGAAAAACTAAAAGTCAACATCAGCAACACCACCGCAAGCAATTTACGCATATAACCTCCAAAAGGATTGGTTGATCGACTGGTTATTGTCTTGGTAATTGGTTTTCTTGGCTATTTGACAACCACACGGATGCGGACAAGAATCCCAAAAACGGGAAGCCGAAACCGTCTATACCATGAACCTACAGAGGTGCGCCTCGCCACCAACTCTTGCGCGCCGGCAGAGTCGCCCCAACCGTAAAAAGTGATAACGGGTATGGACAGAAAATCCAACCACGTGAGGATGACACTGCCCGAAAATATGATCTTTGCAGGGGGTTGTCAATAGGTTAGCGTCGATATTCCGCCTTTCTATGTAGGTAATTGATTTTTATTGGCAATCCCATTGCTATCGGCCTCCGGCGAATGCCGGAACTGACGCTTAATTTAAATGGCAATGAGTCCATTAAGGTGGCAACTTGCGTTATATATTGAGTCCGAACTATGAACCTATTCCGTTTTTTCTTCCTCGCAGCGGCCGGATGGCTGGGCTGGATCCTATTGCGTCGTTGGTTGCACGGTCAGGGGCGTACTCCCAGCAACCATACCCAACCCCCCTCCCCTCCCCTGCACATGGTGCGTTGCGCCCACTGTGGAATACACCTTCCACAACAGGATGCCCTCGAAAAGAAGCATCGTTGGTACTGCGGTCGTCCGCACCTGGAGGCGGATCGGCCCAACCACCGTGACGACACCTAAAACTTCATGGGAAACATACAGTTAATTCAATCATGGCGCGCTTTGCGCTTTTTCAATTACTACCGCCTCACCCTGGCGCTCTTCCTGCTTGTCCTTGGGACTTCTCAACAACCCCTTCAACCGTTGGGTGCCAGTGACCCAGTACTGTTTTTCGTGGCGAGTGGCGGCTATCTCCTGTTCGCCATCGGCAGCATCGCCACCCTCTATTGGCAGCAACCGACGATTGCTACCCAGGTTCAACTTCAGTCCTTGGGCGATATCGTTGCCCTCACCTTGCTCATCCATGCCAGCGGCGGACTTTCCAGTGGGCTGGGGATCCTGCTGGTAGTGGCGGTGGCGGGAGATGCCTTGCTGATGGAAGGACGGTTAGCCTATCTGTTGGCAGCCAGTGCCACCTTGGCCGTGCTTGCCGAACAGGGAGTGAGCGAACTGATGGGGTTCGGCAAAGAATCCAGTTATACCCAAGCGGGGCTGCTCGGCGCAGGTTTTTTCGCGACAGCAGTACTCGCTCGCCTGCTTGCCCAACGGGTACGAGAGAGTGAAGACCTTGCCCACCAGCGTGGGGTGGACCTTGCCAACCTCACCGAACTTAACGCCCACATTATCCAACAGATGGATGCCGGGGTCGTGGTGGTGGATGCTCAGGGACGGGTGCGTCTTTTGAATACCGCCGCCTGGTATCTTCTCGGGATGCCCGCGGACACCCATCGTGATCTGGCCCACCTTTGTCCCGAATTGGCCCGACAGGTCCATTCTTGGCGCACCGACCATGGGCGGGAGCCTGGGATCTTCCGTCCTCTTCCCGAGGGCAACGAGGTCCTGCCGCGTTTTTCCGTATTGGTCCAAACTGCGGGCACGGGTCTGCTGATTACCCTGGAGGACGCCGCAGCCCTGGCCGAACAGGCCCAGCAGATGAAATTGGCAGCGTTGGGTCGGCTCACCGCCAGCATCGCCCACGAGATCCGCAATCCATTGGGCGCAGTGAGCCACGCGGCCCAGTTGTTGGAAGAGTCCCCCGACCTTGGCGGGGCCGACCGCCGTCTTACGCGCATCATCTGTGACCAAGCGCGACGTCTGAATGGTGTGATCGAGAATGTCTTGCTCCTTTCTCGACGCGAACCGGCGCGCCTAGAAGAACTTCCCCTCACCCCTCTGCTGGAGGAGGTGGTAGCGGACCTACGTTCCCATCATGAGGCGGAGTCCATTACCGTCACGGTGACCGTCTCTCCACCGGACCTTACTGCACGCTTTGACACCAGCCAGATCCGCCAGGTATTGGACAACCTTTGCCGCAATGCCCTGCGCCATGCCCGTCGCGAAGACGGCAGCCTCCATCTGCGCTTGGAGGCGGCTACGGCGGTGGACCAAGGAACCTGGTTGGATATCGTGGATGATGGCCCCGGTATCCTCCCTGAAGCGGCGCATCAAATTTTTGAGCCATTCTTTACGACGCGGCGAAATGGTACCGGTCTCGGCTTATATCTGGCCCGAGAGTTGTGTGAGGCCAATCTTGCCCGTCTGATCTACCAGCCGGTACCGGAAGGCGGCAGTCGCTTCCGCATCCGTTTCGCACGTAACCCCGGAAACGTTATTGCCGCAGTGGCCAGCGGACGGGATGCCTTCGATCAAAAAACGCTTACGTCCTAGCCCCACTACTGCTTTATTCTGGACAGTACGGTAATTCCGAGAATATGGGAGAGATACTCACACCCCCCCTCGCTGGGGGAAGGCGTGTGAACGGTAACAACTAATGAGGTCGTGGAATGGGTGTTAAGCAGAAGCAGATCATCGAATATTATAAAAAATTTCTTCGCCTTCAAAAGGTTATTACTGTTATCAAAGGGCCGATGTATTCGTTAACCACGCCCTTCCTTGAAATAGATATTACCTACGCGTGCAATCTGAGATGCTTGAATTGCAATCGTTCCTGCCGCCAAGCGCCGACGAATGATTCCATGACCGCGGAACAGATAAGGAAATTCATCTCCGAAAGCGTGAGACATTCCGTGAAGTGGGAGCGGATTAGGGTGTTGGGCGGTGAACCAACTCTTCATCCCGATATCTCCGAGATCCTGCGGTTGCTTTTTGAGTACAAACAAGGATATAGCCCAGCCATGAGATTGCAACTGGTCACCAATGGCTTTGGGGACCGGGTTCGCGAGGTATTGTCCAAGGTGCCCGAGGATATCGAAATCGAGAATACCAAGAAGACCTCTCCGCGCAATGATTTCCGACCCTTCAACAAGGCCCCAAGAGATTCCCTACTCTATCTTTTCGCGGATTATACGAACGGTTGCTGGATACCACCTAGGTGCGGAATAGGACTTACTCCTTACGGTTACTATACGTGCGCCGTGGCCGGTGCCATCGATAGGATCCTTGGGTATGACCTGGGTGTCAAGGAGTATTCCTCTTTTGAAAAGACATTTGTTGAACAGAGAAATAAATTTTGCGGGTATTGCGGAATATTTCGTGATTATCTTGAGGGCGTTAACGAAACAAGAGATGAAAAGATTTCCCGTTCGTGGCAGCAGGTCTACCGCTGCTTTCGAACAACGCCGCCGAAATTAACACAGTACTAAAGTTATTGAATGAGGTTACCGTGAACATATTGATCACCGGCGCGAATCGTGGGATTGGCCATGCGCTGACTCTAGGGTATTTAATGGAGGGGCATCATGTGCTGGCAACTTTTCGAGAGCGGATACATGCCGCGGCGTTGTTGGAACTCCAAGAACACCACGCGGACCAACTCCGTTTAATTGAATTAGATGTCACGTCCCAGAAGGCGCCAGCGGTGCTTGCCGATTTCGCCAAGGTAAATACCCAGGAAATCGATATTCTCCTCAACAACGCGGGCATATTTCCCCGCACGGAGCACATCGGTACGCTGGATCTCGCGGTGATTGCCCAAACGTTCGCCACGAATACCATTGCGCCGTTGCTCATCACCCAGGCACTGTTGCCCCGCTTGTTTGCTAGTCGTTGTCCGCGCGTCGTCAATCTCACCTCCGATTTGGCCTTGTCCGACCGATCTATTGGCGGTAGTTATTACTAACCTGCGCGTTGGTTAGGGGACAGGTGCTAAATAGCACCCTCCCGACC
>CAUYUB010000467.1:0-1462 GCA_963575685.1 Gammaproteobacteria bacterium
CCAACGGGAGGTTTCCGATAAGGTCTATTAAGAATAATCGGCTCCAACGGGCACTTATCTGCCAGGGCGGCGATTACTGGACGTACCCGCGGTTCTTCCAGGCGTGTGGCGAGCTGATCGAGGTGCGTGGCGCGTGGCGCGTGACTGAATTAGGCGTTCACGAGCCGCTCGATAACGCTCCCAATCGACGGGAAGAGAGCGGTCGCGCAGTTCCCGGTCCTCCCAAGTCATTTCGTAGCCCAAGGCGTTGACCAACCAAGGTTGGCCCCGAGTATCCTCCCACAGTTCGGGGAGAATCGCCGGGTCGAAGACCTGACCGGTGTCGGTGGTATGTTGGGCATAAAGCGCCTCCACTTCCACGCGTTCGAGATTGCCGAGCCGTAAGGATTTCGTTTTGATATTGAAGGCACTACCGCCGGTGATGATCTCTTGATGAGCGGTATGGATGCGGTAATCGCGCACATCGCGCACGCCACACAAAATCACCGATTGCGGGAAGGCATCCGGTCGTTGGGCATAACCGGCACGGATCTGGCGCAATACTGAGATCAGGGTGTCACCGACCAGACTGTCGATCTCATCAAGCAGCAGGATGGCGGGCCTCGAATCACATTCCGCCGAATAGGTGAGTAGTTTCACTAAACGGTCACCGGGGGGCTCTTGCCGTCCCTTGGCACGCAACCATTCGTCGAGTGCATGATCTCGCAAATAGAGCGCGGCGCTTCTGGCCACCACGCTACACACGATGGCGATGCCGTGCTCGACATCACTGCGCGCGGCCTGCGCCCCTTCGATATTGGCGTACAGCGCACGATACCGACCTTCCTGATTGAGGTGAGCTATCAACGCCAGTAGGCAAGTCGTTTTTCCGGTCTGGCGAGGGGCGTGAAGGACGAAATAGCGTTGTTGCTCAATAAGCGCCAACACCTCGGGAAAGTCGAGCCGCGCCAACGGGTCGATCATGTAGTGCTGACCCGCGACCGAGGGTCCGGCGGTGTTGAAGTAGCGCATGGGTAATCTCCGTGGCAATGACGGTACGGGCAGAAAGGGTTCGCTCGACGGGTTGCACCCATCAATGAGATGGAATTGAGGCGGGGGCGATTAACCTTTCCAGGACGGCCATCGCGTTTTTATAGTCAAATTGTTCGACATGGTATTTGAAGGCTTTATAGTCCGGTTGTTCATCCCTGGAAACCGCTCCCGCCAATTCCGTCATCAACTCATCTGGTATTACATACATTTTCTTTAATAAAGGTTGAATCCTGTCAGCCAATTTCCTCAAGGCTTCACGGTTCGCCGCTACATTGATGGGAGGCGGTGCAGATGGCTGTATGAGGCGTGAAATCTCAATGACGGTTTGTTCATGGACGTGGCGTAACCTCTCTAAGGTGTTCTCGGAGTATCCCCCACCGGAATGTGTCAATGATTTCGAGACACGAAAGTTAGAAAATTAGTGTAGATC